>JAPKBD010000500.1 GCA_028824965.1 Alphaproteobacteria bacterium
GCGCGCCCGCATCCGCCGTGACGATGGAATTCTCCAGATCCAGGTTCTGGTTGATCTCCTGGATCACCCGGTAATAATTCAATGGCTCCTCATCCGACTGCAACAAAGGCATCCACTCCTCCATCCACTGGCTTTTGATAGCCTCAATCTCGCCCTCAACGGCTGCGCGATCCCCCATCCCTTTACCATTCGTCTGGGCCTTGATCTCTGCAATCAAGGCTTGGATGGTCAACAAGGTGTCACCCACCAAACCGATGTCGGCAGCCTCATCCTTATTTATATCATCGGGATTGACGCTGTTGTGGATCAGCACCTTGCCCGGTCGGATCGCTTGCCCATAGGGCGTGCGCGTCAGGCTGGTGCCCAGGGCCAACAGAACATCGCTGTCTGTGAGCCAGCGATTGGCCGGCAGGGTCGTCGCGCCACTACCCGCACCCAATGACAGAGGGTGGCGTTCATCGATTGCTGACTTTCCGGGCATGGTGGTGAACACCGGCGTGCCGGTCAGCTCCGCCAATTCCCGCAAGGCATCTGTGGCACCGGCGAACAAAACGCCCGCACCGGCCCAGATCAAAGGTTTCGTAGCCGCTATCATAGCCTTGGCCGCTGCCGCGATCTCTTCGCTGCCGGGCACTTGCCGCATGGCCTTTGGCGATTGATAATTCCGCGCCGCATCGGGCACGTCTTTAGCACAGACATCAGCCGTCATCTCGACCACTACGGGTCCTGGCGTGCCGTTGCGCAAGGCGTGAAAGGCCCGGCGCATAACATCGCCTACCTGGTCCGGGGTATAAATCGCCTCGATTTGTTTGACCCAGCCCTGGTACCGCTGCACGGCGGAAAAATTCGGACGCACGGAAATATTATTCAGGTTGTTGCCACCCAGCATGACCAGCATGGGAATGTTATCCGCATAGGCCTGGGCCAGACCACCCATGACATTTTCCGCCCCCGCCTGGGCCTGCACCGCAACCACGCCAAAGCGTTGGCGATCACTGATCCGGCTATAGCCATCGGCGGCCATAACGGCACCACGTTCATGGCGAAAGGCAATGGGGCGAATGCCCATCCGCGCCGCCGATGAAATCAGCGGGTTGGAGGGAAAACAGGACAGCCATTCCACACCTTCCTGTTTCAGAATTTGCGTGATGTAATCAATTCCGGTGAGTCTACTGGTCTGGTTCATGGTCTGGTCCTTTTGGCGGGCTGCTCGGCAAGCGCCCGGCGTATATTTTTTTCAGGCTTCCGCGTCTGATTTAGCTGGGTACAAAAATCAAAAATCGAATATCTTAGTTAGGTTTTCGCGCTCCAGCGCTTTGCCGGCATAGAACTTACCGTCGAAACCGAGCACGGGTGATGAGCGGATGTTCTCGCCTTCGATCAAGGCGGCTGCCGCTGCATCCATCATCAGATCTTTGTTCGTGAAGGGGATGCCATTCGCCGTCAAGTACCGCTTCAGGGCATCACACGGTGCGCAGAACGGCGTCGAATAAACCGTCACTTCAAAATCATCGTCATCACTCATTACTGACTTAACCTTTCCTTTGTTCTCCAGTCTCACTAGCAACACCTAACCTTCTATTTAGCTTCATTCGACCAACACGAG
>JAPKBD010000203.1 GCA_028824965.1 Alphaproteobacteria bacterium
TCGAGGAGGTGTTCGTGTTCCCACCGCGTAATCCGGCGCTGCCGGGCGGTGGTACTTGGCCGCAGTCTTCATTTTCCGCCGGGCCTCGGTCCCTATTCGGCTGAACACCGCAGCGCGACGTGGCGCATTGGTTCGAGCTATCAGCCGCCGACGGCCTCGATACTACTGCGAATACTGCTCGACAAATATTCAGAAAACCGGCGCGGTCCGTGGCGGATCGGCGTTGCGTCCGCCCGCGCAATGGATGGCGGGCACGAAGCCGGGGGTGGATCGTGCGGTATCAGGGATTTGGCTCCCGGTCGGGAGCGGGCTGCGCGACGCAGGGGACGAAGTCCCACCGACTGGCGCACCCACCTATGCCAATGGTGGCATCATGAGCCGTATGAATCGAGAGGTTCACGTACGGATCTGGGAGCGCCTGGGGGTGAAATTTCCCCGGGCGACTCGACATCGTCCGTGAAGATCTCGCGGAAGTTCGCCAACCAAATACCAAACCCTGGTTCATTATAAAGTTTGTCGCACAGAGCCCGGCGTTCCTCGCGGGAGGTTTCATTGAAACCACGCCGGTCGGGTTCATGCTCAAAACCGCCCGGAGAACGGTTGCAGGCGGCAAAGATCTCTTCGTAACGGGACCGTATGTCAGCCATCTCCGCTTCGGAGATTTTTCTGTTGTGGAGCGGGGCGCACCAATTGGGCCGGCGCCAGGGCAATCAATGAACCTTGGTTGAGGATATTGCCGTCCGGCCCGGCGATGGCAATAACGCCGGCAAAGCCCACCAGGGCCGCCAGCCACCGGCGCTACCCGGCCTTCTCGCCCAGAAGCAACACGGCCAGGATCATCGTGAAGATCGGCGAACTAAAGGCAATTGCCGTGGCATTGGCCAAGGGGATCATCTGAAAGGCCAGGAATATCAACACCACGCTGGACGCACCGAAGCCGGCCCGAACGGCATATTTTCCCAGATGACGGGTGCGCGGCACGACCCTGGCCCACAACAGCACAGGCAGCAGAAATATCGTGCCCGAAAGATAGCGGCAAAACGTCACCTGCAAGGCGCCGATCTCCGCCCCACCGGGTGTGATGAGCACATATTTCGCCAGGGCATTCATTGTGGCGAACAAAAAGGTCGCCACAACCATCAGGGCCGTGGCGCACCACAAGGTCGATGAGGCTGGCCTCAATTGATCATCATATTGGGCAGGAAAGTAATGATCTCGGGCACGGCCAACAACAAAGCAACGGTGGCGATATCGGCAATAAAGAAAGGCCCGATACCCTTGAAGATTTCCTCCAAGGGTATGTCCGGTCTAACGCCGTTGACCACGTAGCAGTTCAACCCGATGGGCGGCGTGATCAGGCAGATTTCCACCATTTTCACGACGATAATCCCGAACCAAATTGGGTCATAACCCAGGCCGATGACGGCCGGGTAAACCACCGGCAATGTCAGCAAAAGCATGCCGATGGCGTCCATGAACATGCCCAAAACCATGTAACCCAAGAGGATCATGATGATGATCATGATGGGCGGCATGTCCAGACCGGCTATAAATTCGGCAAACGCATCAGGCAGCCCGGCAAATCCAAGGAAGCGGACGAACAACAAGACCCCCCAGATGATGGAAAATATCATCACCGTCAGCTTCGCCGTTTCGAACAAGGCATCGCGGAACTGCTTGCCCCGCATGCCGTGGATCAGCGCCATGACAAAGACGACGAAGGCGCCTAGTGCGCCAGCTTCCGTCGGCGTGGCCCAGCCGCCATAGATCGCGGATATAATGATCGCGACGACGGCAATGATCGGCGCCGTACCGGGAATGGACCGAAAGCGTTCGCCCCAGGTGTAGGTCTGGCTGGGCGGCGCCATTTCCGGCGTAATCATCACCCGGCCGACAATCAAAACGGCATAAATGACCGCCGACATAATGCCGGGGACAAAACCGGCCAGCAACAGTTTGCCCACGGATTCTTCCACGATGATGGCATACAACACCAGAATACCGCTGGGCGGGATCAACGATGCCAAGGTACCGCCGGCGGCAACCACGCCCGCCGCCAAACGCTTGTCATAGCCATTTTTCAGCATCTCCGGAATGGCGATGCGCGAGAACACCGCCGCCGTGGCGGTGGAGGCCCCTGAAACAGCGGCGAAGCCGGCAGTGGCGAAGACCGTGGCGACGGCCAGGCCGCCGGGCAACCAACTCCACCATTTTCGCGCACTATCGAACAAGGCATCGGTCAAACCGGCATGAAAGGCAAAATAACCAATCAGAATAAACATCGGCAAGACACTCAGTTCGTAGGCGGCGGATTTTGAATGGGGTACCGTTCCCGCCATGCCGGCGCCGGCTTCCCAGCCCAGCAAGGCGATCAATCCCAGTAGACCAACGATGGCGGCGGCCAGAAAAACCCGCACGCCTAGGAATACCAGCACCAACAATACGCCGGCCCCAATGAGCCCGGCATCTATAGGCTCCATCTCCAAATACTCTACCAACGGCATAATCAACGCCCCCCGTTTTCGATACCAGTGTCTTCAAAACCCGTGTCATCGACGCTCAAGGATTCTGAAATTTCCCGCGCCGCTTCATCCTCGACCTTTTGGATCAGGGGAATGGCCACGGGTTCGCGGGTTGGGTCCGCCGCCATGCGCAAATAGCCCGCCAGTTGCATCAGCATGCGGATCATCAGAACGCTGAACGATACTGGCACCAGCAACTTGGCGGGCCAGACCTGAAGACCGATATTAATGGTCGAGTCACCAATTTCATAAGCACGGAGGAAATGCTCGTATGTTACCGGAATAAGGATGCCAATCAGGATCATGCCGATGAAGATGGCCAAGGCTTCCACCAGCCAATAAGCCCGGCCACGGCCTAATTGGCCGATAACCAGTTCCATGCGGATATGCCCGCCTTCCCGCATGCAAAATGCCACCCCCGCGAAGGCGAAGATCACCATGAACTGTTCGATGATATCGATATAGCCGAACACCGGCAGATCAAACAACGTGCGCCCGATAATCTGATAAACGGCCAGAAACATCAGCGCCATCACCGTGGCCGAGGCCAGCCAATTGGTAAAATTCTCGATCTTCGTGAACCAGAAATCGAGCTGCGCCAGCACGCCTTCGGGCGGGCCGTCGTCAACAGTTTTGTCATTCATGGGAATAGGCTTTCCGGACGTTGACTAAAACTACGCAAGAACCGGGGCGCGCTGCCAACCACTGGCAAACAGACGGCGCGCCCCATTTCAAGAGACGAACCCAAATGGGTTCGCGGGTCCTACATACCTTTGGCCTTGCTCATGACCAGGTCGAACAGTTCCTTTGACGGCAGTCCCTTGTCCTTGGCTTCGCTGATCCATTGGTCCCAAACCGGCTTGCCGCCGGCTTTGCGCAGGGCGGCCAGATCCGGCTCGGAGAGTTTGATTTCCTCCAACTTGGCGCGGAACATGGGCAGGTTCTTATCGTCGGCCTCTTTGTAGACCGTGCGGAATTCCTTGTAGCCGACCAGGCGGGCGTTCCACAGAATGTCCTTATGCTCCTGGCTGAGCTTGGACCAGGCCTTGGTGTTTATCACCAGGGGACAGGTGACCGAGCCAAGGGACATGTTGGAGGTAAACCATTCCGATACCTCATGCACCTTGTAGGCCGCGTGGGCATAGGTGAAGGGGAAGGTCACGCCATCCACGGCGCCGGTGGATATCATGGTGTAGACTTCCGGTGCGGGCACGGTAGTGGGCACGGCGCCCAGGTTTTTCATGGCAACGCCGATGCCGCCCAGGGCGCGAACGCGCATGCCCTTCAAATCAGCGACGGTGCGCGGCGGCTTGCCCCTGCCCATCATTTCATATTCGGGCAAAATCGTGGTCATCAGGATCTTGGCATTCCAGCGTTCCATGTCCTTGATCACGGCCGGATGGGCATACAGCGCCTCATGGGACGCAACCTTGGCGTCGAAGTCCTTGTAGGGCAGGAAGGGCAAATCCAATACACCCAAGGCGGGCGTCTTCGCAGGATGATAGGCGGCGCAGAATGTCGCCATCTGAAAGGCGCCAATCTTGATACCGTCCAGGTTTTCCTTGGGCTTGGAAAGCGCATTATAATGGATCTTGATCTTAAAGGTGCCGCCTGATTTGGCTTCCACTGTCTCGACCACGGCATGGGCTCCGGCGGTCGATGCGCGCTTTTTGCCCCACAGGGACATATTCCAGCGGACATTCTTCGCTTCCGCCACGCCCGCGAAGGCAAAGGCCGCCACGCCGGCCAGCACGAGGCCGGATTTAACTGTGAACAAACGAGATTTCATGATCTTCTCTCCACCGTTGTTAGTTGGTTCCAGAGCCTCGAACCGAGCCCATCAAATTCGAATTTTTATTATTATGATCCAAGTAAAACATAGGCGGCGGGGGAATGGAACCCTGCAGGTTCAGGACTTGGAACAAGCCTCGCAAAAGATCTGCAATGTGGTTGGCTTGATCAACGATATCTCAAGCCAGACCAATCTGCTGGCCCTGAACGCCACCATCGAGGCGGCCCGTGCCGGTGATGCGGGCAAGGGCTTTGCCGTTGTCGCTTCTGAAGTCAAAAGCCTTGCCGGGCAAACGGCGAAGGCTACGGAAGAGATCGCGGCTCAAATTTCCTCTATTCAAGGGTCGACCGGCGAGGCCGTCACCGTGATCGAAAACGTCACCACGACCATCGGCAAGATCTCAGAGATCTCCAGTTCCATCGCGGCGGCTGTGGAGCAACAGGGCGCCTCCACCGGAGAAATCAGCCGCAATGCCCAGGAAGCGGCCAGTGGCACTCAGGAGGTCAATAACAATATCGCCGGCGTAAGCGACGCGACGGCAGAGACGGGGAAATCGGCCAGCGAGGTGTTGGATGCCGCCAAGGATCTGATTAATCAATCGGATTCCTTGAAAAAAAGCATTGGCACCTTCCTAAATGAGGTCAGGGCGGCATGATCTAGTTTCTCCCTAGATAATCCTGTCCATACAATGCGCCCCGGCCGACAAAAATCGACCGGGGCGGTTTGTATTTTGGGCCAAGTTAATCCAATTTTAAGTAGGCTCCCGAGAGTCACTTTGGGTCATCAAGAGGCATAGAGTTTTCCCTATGTTATGCTCGAAATTGGAGGTCGAGCGGACATCACTATGGGAATATGTAGGCTCAGGTTCGCATGCCATCGATGAGGCTCGCGTGGTTCGGTCCACGCGAACAGTTAATGTTCCATGAGGAATGACTTCGGTGGCACCGGGGGCTTATCGCAATCAAGTGTTCCCAGATCGACGAAAAAATATTTGAAAAATGATGACTTTTATTTTCGCCGCAGAACAAGCATGGCTGCCTCGGCTCGAACGACATTGAATAATAGCTCACTCGGGTTCATATCTTGGAGATGCCGATTGAGGATCGATTGACGGTGCAGACATGCTTGGTGCCATAGCAGGCGATATCATTGGTTCGATCTACGAACACGCCAACATCAAAACAAAGAACTTTCGGCTGTTTGGTGACGGTTGCCGGTTCACCGACGACACCGTGTGCACCATCGCCGTGGCCGATTGCTTGATGAATGAAGGTGACTTTGCCGACTACCTGGGCCGTTACACGCTACGCCACCACACTCGTGGCTTCGGTGGTATGTTCATGCGATGGGCCAAACAATGGGAGCGGGAGCCCTATGATAGCTGGGGCAACGGCTCGGCCATGCGGGTCAGCCCGGTTGCCCATTTTGCGAGGGATGAGGGTGAGGTGCTTCGGCTAGCCGAGGAAGCGTCGACTGTCACGCACAACCACCCTGACGGCATTGCTGGTGCGCAAGCGACGGCCTTGGCTATGTGGATGGCTATGGAGGGAGCTTATAGCTCCTCTATACGGCAAGAAATCACCAAACGCTTCGGCTATGATCTCACGCAGAGCGTCGATGACATTCGTGAATGGTACACATTCGATGTGTCCTGCGCCGGCTCGGTCCCGCAGGCTATCACTTGCGCCTTGGAAGCGACGGACTACGAAGACGCCATTCGCAATGCGGTTTCCATCGGTGGCGATACTGATACCATCGCCTTTGTCGCTGGCAGGATCGCAGAAACCATGTTTGAATTACCCGATGAGATCGCGGTTACGGCTCGCACTTATCTCACGGACGACCTGGAAACCGTGGTGGATGGCTTTGGCGGGCACGTGAATTCACTCGATGAGCCGATCCAACCTGCCTTTGAGCTAAACACTTAACCAACTACCCCGCTCGAGCGCCCAACTTAAATGTGCTCATTATAGATCAGTAATGCTGTCCTATAATAGCTTCGGATAAGCACGCTTATCCAGTGCATCGCGCTTCACTTTCAGCGGCACACCAACGGGAGCTACCAGGGAAACAGCGACCATTACCCAACCGGCGTTTCTGCAATACGAAATTTGACAATGGTGTCCAGTTGTTACGTGTCCGCATCATCAGGACGATGGCCATACTGCTCGAGTGCTTTGGCTGGAGTCCACAATGCCGGATCATCATGCGGATATCCCTGCCCATCCACCACACCCTTGGCTTGGGCGTTCCTGAGGCGTTGGGCGATCATGCAGAAGACGCCGTATTCAAAGCGTTCAACGAAGTTGCGCCGACCGTAAACATGCAGGGAATTGGCCAACGGGAATTTGGTTTCAGGGGCACTGGAATATTGGCAGCTTTGTATTGGGACCAGGAAAGCCGGTACGCCTGCCTTCACCTCGAACTGGTGCACACCGAGCAGGCCATCGGCTCAGAAGATTATACTGAGGCCGAACGCGTACTTCATGAAGGCCGGTCATTGAATTGACGGCGCGGTCGGCTGGCGTAGGCGGCAGATGACAATGCCGCCAATGGGCGGTCCGGCCCAACGGTCAATCCGGTTGCTGCGCCGTCGCGAAGAATTCGTGAGATTAGACTATGTGGGCCCGGCTAATCGGGCTGAGGGGTGATTTGAAATCTAGATTGCGATCCCCGGCGCGTCGCCACAATCGCTAAAGAGGAGAAGTACGATGACGACCAAACCGTCGCCGATGATCTGCGAGCCCGTCATATCAACACCATATCCCTGGCCGGGGCCTATCATGCGGGAAAGTTCCTCCGCCCCCACGGCAAAAGCGGCAAGGTCTATTTCCCTGAGGACGGCACCGCCTATTTCAAGTTCCGGCCCGAACGTTATGGCGTCATCAAACCCCAGGCCAACAGCATGCTGGCGGAGCGGGATATTTTCGGCGAATGCTGCCAACTGGCGGATATGGATACCAACGCCTGGATGGTGTTGATGCACAATACCAGGTTGGGTGAGCGCCATGCAGAGGCCAGCGTGACGAATGCATTCGGCGACCGCTATATCTATAACCTGTGCCCGGCGGCACCTGCAGCGCGGGAATACGCCGTGGCCCTGTGCGAAGACATTGCGGATGCCTATCCCATTTCCGGGCTAACCCTGGAGACCCCTGGTTGGCTGCCCTTCGCGCATGGCTATCACCATGAATTTGGCTTGCTGAGGCAGAATGCCTGGCTCGACAATTACCTGGGCCTGTGTTTCTGCCAACATTGTATGGCGGGAGCCGAAGGCGCAGGCATCGACGCAGCAGCCTGCGCGGTGCCTTGGGCCCGATCAACGTCCTGATCAACAATGCGGGTATCGCCCTTGTGAGCAGTCTCGATAAGACCACCAGG
>JAPKBD010000010.1 GCA_028824965.1 Alphaproteobacteria bacterium
GAGCCACTTATAAATCGAACCCAAACTGTTCAAACAAACCGAGCCACCTCTGTATTGCAGCCTTACCTCGGGTAAAATTAACCGCTTAATGGCATTATGAGGATCAGACCTTTTGGGGACCCCACCTATCAATGAGTAAGTTAAACGCGATCTTTGCCGCATCCAGTGGCAATGCCAAAGGCATTGCCTGGATGTTTCTGACCGGCTTGATCTTTGTCGGCGTCACCGGTGTGGTGCGCCATGTCGGCACCACCATGCACCCGGTGCAATTGGCTTTTCTGCGCTATGCCATCGCGTTGCTTTTCTTTGCCCCTATTATTTTGCGGGAGATCAGGAATTATCGCGGTCGGGGCCGGCGTTATGGTCTACACGCAGCCCGTGGCATATTGCATGCCGTCGGGGTGGGCTTGTGGTTCTATGCCATGACCCAAATTCCCGTGGCAGAGGTTACCGCGTTGGGTTTTACAGCGCCCATTTTTGCTACAATCGGGGCTGCCATGTTCCTGGGAGAAAAGCTGTACATGCGGCGCATCAGTGCGGTGGTCCTTGGTTTTGCAGGGGCTTTGGTCATCGTCCGCCCGGGCTTTCAGGTCATTGAGCTGGGTGCCATCGCCCAGCTGTGCGCAGCCCCCTTATTTGCCGCGTCGTTGTTGATGGCCAAGAAATTGACGGAGACGGAGGACAACGCCATCATTGTTCTGTCCACGGGCATATTCGTGACCCTGGTCCTGTTGCCGCCAGCAATTTATGTCTGGCGCACGCCGACGATGGAGGAAGCCATCTGGCTGGTTGTCGTTGCGGGCCTGGCCACACTGGGGCATCTGACCATGACCCAGGCTTTTCGCCTGGCGGAAGTTACCGCCCTACAACCGATAACGTTTTTACAATTGGTCTGGGCAACGATTTTAGGTTTCTATGTATTTGGTGAAGAACCGGACATGTGGACCTGGATCGGCGGCGGCATCATCGTGGTATCGGCGAGCTATATCGCCCATCGAGAGGCCCGGGCTAGAAAGCGGCCCAACCAAAAGAGAACTGACCAAAAGCAAACAGAAGGCGCTTGAATTATGATCTCGCGCAGAAATTTATTGATTTCTGTTCCCTTGCTGGCCATCGCGTCCAGTCTATACCCCCATGCGGCAAAGTCAGCGCCCAAGGCTGATCCTTGGCCTCGTTGGCAGGCCCATGATCCGAAAAATCTAGCCGAGATCGACTTTGGTGACTGGGATCGGTTACTGCAGACATATCTCACGCCGTCACCGACCGGCATCAACCTGTTTCGTTACGGCGCTGTATCGAAGGCCGACCGGGCGGCGCTGGATCGGCTGCTCACGGTTCTGGCCGGTTTACCGATCTCGACCCACAACCGGACGCAGCAACGGGCCTATTGGATCAATCTCTATAATGCCCTGACGATCCAAGTCGTGCTCAATCATTTTCCCGTCGACTCGATTATGAATATTAACATCTCGCCCAGATTTTTCAGCTTTGGCCCCTGGGACAAGAAGCTGTTGCAGATTGAAGGTGAGGCCATCTCCCTGAACGATATAGAACACCGCATCCTGCGCCCCCTATGGGATGATCCGCGCACCCATTATGTCCTGAACTGCGCCTCCCTCGGCTGCCCCAATCTTGCCCTGTCCGCCTATCGGGCTAAGGACATGGAGGCGAAGCTGGACGCTGCGGCACAAGCCTATATCAATCACCCCCGTGGCGTACGGTTTGCAGGCGACGACCTCATCGTCTCATCCATATACAAATGGTTCATCGCTGATTTCGGTGGCGACGAGGCCGGCGTATTGGCCCATCTAAAGCAATACGCAGACCCCGCCTTAGCCCGACGCCTCAACAGTCATAGCCAGCTGGACGATACCGCCTATGACTGGGCCCTGAACCATACAGACTAATTAGGGCCGCATGCCAAAACTGACCGGCCCCGGCGTCCGCAAGGGTGCTGCCAGATTGGCAAAATCACACAACAAGGGCCGGGTTTTATGGGGCTCAATAATATCTTCAATCCAGAACACTTCCGCTGTCCGGTAAGGGGAGCGGAGGCGGTTCAGACGGTCCTCAATCTCCTTCAACTTGGCCTCCGGATCGTCTGCGGCATCCAGATCGGCGCGATAGGCTGCCTCAATCCCGCCTTCCAGGGGGAGTGAGCCCCAACGCCCGGTGTACCAGGCATAGCGCACGGAATAGCGGCCCACCGGGCGATGGGCCCCGCCAGCAACACCGAACGAATTACGCACAATGATGGAACACCACGGCGTCGTGGTTTGGTTGATCGCCGCCATGGCGCGGACACCGTGGCGGATGGTCGCCGTCCGCTCCGCCTCACTCCCCACCAGGAAGCCAGGGCAATCAGCCAGATAGACCACGGGCAGGTGGAACGTTTCCGCCATATCAATAAAACGGATGATCTTGTCGCAGGCAGCGGAGGTCCAGGCCCCGCCATAGAAATGCGGGTCAGAGGCCATGATGGCAACGGGCCAGCCGTCCAGACGAGCCAAGCCCGTGATCATGGAACGGCCAAACATCTTGCCCATCTCAAAAAAACTGTCCTGGTCCACCAACGAATTGATCACCTTGCGCATACGATAGACCTTGCGCGTGTTCTTCGGGATGATGGTGTCGAGCATCGCATCTTGACGGTTGACGTCATCCACCTGTTCACCACGCGGTGGCAGGTCATAGACGGACGGCGGCATGTAAGACAGAAAACGCCGCGCGCATTCAAAGGCATCTTCCTCGCTGTCCGCCGCATGATCAACGCCGCCTGCAGCCGTCTGAATAGTGTGGCCACCCAATTCCTGTTTATCGAGATCTTCGCCAATATGTTTCACCACCGGCGGGCCGGCCACGAACATGGCACCGATATCCTTGACCAACACGGAATAATGGCTGGCCGCCAGACGCGCAGCACCCAGGCCCGCAACGGAACCCAGGCCGAGGCCCACGACCGGAACCGTCGCCATATTCTCAGCCAGAATATCGAAGCCGGAGGTATTGCCCAGACCACCGGGCAAATTCGCGCGGCCCTTGGTCTCGATCGTTTTGACAGAGCCACCGCCACCCGATCCTTCAATCAAGCGAATGATGGGCAGGCGCAATTCGTTGGCCATGGTTTCGGGATACTTCGCCTTTTCCCAGATCGTGGCATCGGCGGAACCGCCCCGTACGGTAAAGTCATCACCCGATATGACGACTGGCTGGCCATTGATCCGACCCCGTCCCATGACGCAGTTGGTGGGGGAGTGGGAGGCGATGTTGCCGTCCGCGTCATAGCTATAGGCCCCTGCCAAGCCACCAATTTCCTGAAAGCTGTCCGGGTCCAGTATTTTGTCAATCCGCTCCCGCACCGTAAACCGGCCGCCCTTGTGCTGACGTTCAATCTTGTCCGCACCGCCCAGATTTTGAGCCAACGCATTACGCTTTACCAGTTCGTCTTTTTCGTCCTGCCAGTCCATGACCACTCCCAATTATTACCTAAGTGTCATTATAGACGGCTTTTCATTGATGATCTAACGTGGGCATCAACGACTTCTGGGGGTGAACAATGACAAGTCATGCAGATAGCCATCTAACGGGCGCCGATATCCGCGCCAAGCTGAACCATCCCGTGGTTGATGCCGAGTGGAGAAGCTAAAAGCTGAGGGGCTTTAGGCAGCTAATTCCAATTGCATGAAGACACTATGGCGATCTTCCACATAATCTGCGAAGGCTCCGCATAGAGTGAAGCCATGGCGCGAATAGAGCGCGCGGGCGGCGGCAAAGACCTCCATGGAGCCTGTTTCTAGGCTGATACGTTGATAGTTGCGTTGGCGCGCCACGTCCATGATGTGATTTAGCATACGCGCGCCGATTTTCTTGCCGCGATGGGCAGCAGTCGTATGCATGGATTTGATCTCACCCTGGGTCGGACTTAATTCCTTAAGGGCCCCGCAGCCCAAAAGACCGGCACCATCCCAGGCGGTCCAAAAAGTAATCTCGGGCGCGCGCAAGGCCGCTAAATCAAGGGCATGCATGCTGTCTTCTGGCGAATTATCGCCCGCAAATAAAAGATGCGCCTGCAACAAAGCAGCTATTTCCGGCCCGGACAAATCGTCTTCGCGAATTTCAGTCATGGTTTGATGTCATCGTCATAAAGGATACGTTCGGCAGCGCCATCCAAATCATCAAATTGACCGGAACGCAAGGACCATAAGAACGCAGCCAGACCCAGCAGGCCCAAGAAGAGCGCCACCGGGATCAGGACTAATAAGACCGTCATGGCAACCGGCCTAAATGTAAACGCAGGGCATTCAGGGTCACCAATAATGACGATGACGACATGGCAATAGCAGCGATAAGCGGTGTGACGAACCCGGCCAATGCCAAAGGCACGGCGGCCAAATTATAGAACAACGCCAGTGAAAATTTTTGCAGAATTAGACGCCGCACCTGTCGCGCCAAGGTCAACGTGGTCGCAACTGGTGCCAGACCCTCCCCCTGAAAGACGAAATCCGCCGCCGCTTGCGCCACATCGGCGGCCCGCGCAGGGGATAGGGATGCGTGCGCCGCCGCTAATGCTGGGGCATCGTTCATGCCATCGCCGATCATTGCCACCTTGCGCCCCGCCGCCGCCAAACCCTGCAAATGCGCCACCTTTTCATCCGGACGGCAATCTGCCCGCCAGCTGGAAATATTCAACGCCTGAGCCACAGGCCCAACCACGGCAGCACGATCACCGGAAACAATTTCAATATGCCAGCCCTGCTTTTGCAAATTCCCGATAACCTCAACCGCATCGGCCTTGATCTGATCGCGCAGGGCGAAACGGATCGGCGCGCGGCCGGGCTGAGCGAACCACAATTCGCTGTTGCCGTCTTCTACATCTGCCGCATCCGCTGCACCAACGCCGCACCAGGTGCGATTACCGAGGCGCTGGCCGTCAAATTCCAGGCCCATGCCGGGGGTCTCCTGCACCGCCAATTGCGCCGATACGGTACCGGCGGCACGCACCACGGCCTGACACACAGGGTGACGGCTGCCGGCTGCCAGGCTGGCGGCTAGTGCCAGAGCCTCTGTCGAAATTTCATCGCCGTTCACCAACTCCGGCCGGCCATATGTCAAGGTGCCGGTCTTATCAAACACCAAGGTGTCGACTTGGGCCAGACGCTCAAAGCCATCGCCCGACTTAACCAGAACACCCCGCCCCATGGCCAAGCCCGAAGCGACGACCTGGACGACAGGTACAGCCAATCCCAGGGCGCAGGGGCAGGTGATGATCAACACCGCGACGGCGATCAACAACGACGGCTGCCAGGCAAGACCACCCAGCAACCACCACCCCAGAAAACCCGACAGAGCCAACAAATGCACCGCCGGGGCATAAATTTGTGCGGCGCGATCCGCCAGACGCACATAGGCCGCCTTGGTTTGTTCGGCCACAGCAGTCAGGCGGACAATTTCGGCCAGCAGGGTATCGTCGCCCGCAGCAGCGACCGTGACCTCCAAGGGCGAAGAAAGGTTCATGGTATTGTAGCCGATCAAACTGCGCGGCTTGCCGATCTTGTCCATGACACCGTTGCAGGCATCGACACAGAGCGCACACGAGATACATTCCAGCTGCATGCCGTTACGAATATCGATCCCCATGGGGCAGACCACGACGCATTGATTACAGCTGATGCAATCGCCCAGGCCCTCACGTTTACCACCCCCCACTGCTCCATGGCCTCTAGGCTCGCCGCGCTGATTTTGGCAGGAGACGATCAGCGAGTCTTCATCGATCATGGCGGATTGAATACGCGGCCACGGGCACATGTAGGTACAGACCTGTTCCCGCGCGAAACCGCCCAGGATGTATGTGGTGGCGGTCAACACGGCGACGGTGACATAGGCGATCTCATCAGCCCGCAACGTCACCAGATCAATAAACAAGGTCGGCGCGTCGGCGAAATAAAACACCCACGCACCGCCCGTCAGCACGGCGATAGCCAGCCAGACACTATGTTTGGCGGTACGTTTGGCCAGCTTGTTTAATGTCCACGGTCCCTTGTCCAGGCGCATACGGGCGTTACGATCACCTTCGACGAAGCGTTCAACAACCAGGAACAGATCAACCCAAACCGTCTGCGGGCAGGCATAACCGCACCAAACCCGTCCCGCGACAGCCGTAAGCAGGAACAATGCCAGGGCAGCAATAATTAAAATGCCCGTGATGTAATAGACTTCCTGCGGCCAAATTTCGATGAAGAAGAAATAGAACCGCCGGCCCGGGATATCGATCAGAACAGCCTGATCCGGGGCACCGGGCCCGCGGTCCCAGCGCAACCACGGCGTCCAGTAATAGATGACCAAGGCCACGGTCATGGTGGCCCATTTCACATTACGGAAAAAGCCAAAGACGCGTTGGGGAAAAATCTTCTCCCGTTTCTTATACAGCGCGCCCGGCTCTCTGGTGTTCAGAGCCTTAACGTCGACCATCTCGACGGACGCTATCCTATCTGCCGGTTCGGGGATGGGTGATGCCGTCGTCATGGCCTAACGCCCTACTCGCCGCCGCCCAAAGAATGGACGTAGACGGCCAATTGTTTCACCGTGACCTGGTCCAGGCGATCGGCCCAGTCCGGCATCATGCCGGCGCGGCTGTTGGTGATAATATCAACCGTCATCGCCTTACCTCCCTGATAGAGCCAGATATGATCGCGCAGATTGGGCGCACCCAATTCCTGATTTCCAATCCCCTTGGGACCGTGACAATCAACACAATTTTCGACAAAGATCGCTTTACCCGGCAGGCTATCCGCCACACCGTCGGCACCGCTCAACGCCAGGATATAATCGGACACCGCATCAACCTGTTGCGGGTTCAATATTTCGTCCGTGCCAAATGCCGGCATGTCGTTGGTGCGGCTATCATCATGGTCGGAGCGAATGCCATATTGAATGGTCGTGTGGATCGCCTCCAACGTACCGCCCCACAGCCAATCATCATCATTCAGATTGGGGTAGCCATCGCTACCGGATGCACCGGAGCCATGGCATTGGGAACAATTCACGGAAAACGCCGAACGACCGCCCGCCAGGGCATATTCCAGCAATTCCGGATCAGACTTAATCTCCGCCAACGACGCCTTTGCCGTGCGGGCTACCAGGTCGGCCTGGCCCGCCTTTACAGCGGCGATTTCGTCCGACAGCTGCGCCCGCTGGGAATAGCCCAATAAGCCCCTGGTATAATCGGATACAAGGGGCCAGGCAGGCATGGCGATCCAACAGCCGATGGCCCAGATGACCGAGATATAATAGCTCCACAGCCACCAGCGCGGCATGGGATTGTCCAATTCAGTGATGCCGTCCCATTCATGCCCGGTAGTCTCAACGCCGCTGACATCATCGATATTCTTGTCGGTCACGGCATCAGTCCTCCCGCAACGGAATTTCAGCGGCGTCTTTGAAACGCCGTTTGTTGCCGGGCCACAGGGCATAGACCAACATGGCGATGAACAAGGCCACCAGATATAACAGGCCGTAGGTCTGGGCGAATTGGTAAGCTTCTGCATAATTTGTCATGTCGTCTCCCTTCCTAACGCAGGTTCTGGCCTTCAGCCTTGTAGGTGGTGAAATCCACCAGCGTGCCCAGCATTTGCATGTAGGCGATCAATGCATCCAGTTCGGAAATCATCTCTGCATTGCCGTCAAAATTCCGTACCTGCGCCTTGGCATAACGTTCTTCGAACGCTTCCAGATCATCACTATCGGGATCGACCTGGGCTGCCAGATCAACTGCGGCGTTGGCGATCATGTCCTCGGAATAGGGCACCCCGACCATTTGGTTGGCCTTCAGATGATCCGCGATGTCAGATGTATCCAACGTCGTAGTGGCCAGAAAGGGATAGCCCGGCATGATGGATTCGGGCACCAACTCCCGTGGATTGATCATATGCGCCACATGCCAATCATCCGAATAGCGTTTGCCCAACCAATCGGACTTTTTGAGTGCATCGCACCTCAGACCCTGGCCTTGCCCCCCTTAGCCGCTGTAGCATGGGCGCAAATAGAATAGCACAGGAGTTTACGGCCCCATGAGCTCAGATAGTTCGGATAATTGGGACGATGAGATAGCGGAAATCCATCAACGTCGCGCCATGGCAAAAAAACATGGCGGGGCCGACGCCGTGGCCAAACATCACGCCAAGGGACGCCTGACATTGCGGGAGCGGATTGACGGTCTGATCGATCCCGGCAGCTTCAAGGAAACCGGCATGGGAGCCGGTGGCGCGGAAAAAGACGAACGGGGCAATTTAACCGGCTTCACACCGGGTAATTTCATTCTTGGGTTTGCCCAGGTCAACGGGCGGCCCTGCATCGTCGGCGGCGAAGATTTCACCATCGGCGGCGGCTCCCCCACCGTGGCGGGGCTGCGCAAGAGTGTTTATACGGAGGAACTTGCCTGCCGCTATAAAGTACCCCTGGTCCGCTTACATGAAGGCGGTGGTGGCTCGGTGCTGGGTGCTGCCGGCAAAAAGGGTCGCGGCGCGGGCACAGTCGGCGACAGCGTCGCCTCACCCCCACGCTTTAAGTCGGTGGCGGAGGCCATGGCCATGGTTCCCGTCGCCTCGGCCGCCTTAGGGCCTGTGGCAGGTCTGCCAGCAGCACGTTTAGTCGCCTCCCACTTTGTCACCATGGCACGCGATACAGCACAAATTTTGATCGCCGGACCGGCCGTGGTTGAACGCGCACTTGGTGTGAAGGTCAGCAAGGAAGAATTGGGCGGTGCTGACGTCCATGCCGCCAACGGCGTGGTCGATGCGGTGGCGGAAAACGAGGCGGAGGCTTTGGCGCAAATCAGAACCTTCCTCAGCTATATGCCCCAGAACGTGTGGGAGCTGTCACCCATTGTGGATACGGGAGACCCCGCAGACCGCGCCGAAGAAAGCCTGGCCAGCGTCATACCACGCAACCGCCGCAAGGCATTTAACATCCGGAAATTAATCGATACGGTGGTGGACAGAGGGTCATTCTTTGAGATGGGGCGCAAATACGGCCCCGGCCAGGTCACGGGCCTGGCCCGCATGAACGGGCAAAGCGTTGGCATCCTGACCAATGATGGCCGCTATTACGCCGGTGCCATGACAGCAGAGGGCGCGCAGAAGGTCCGCCGCTTTATCGAGATTTGCGACACCTTTCACTTGCCTATGATCTCGTTGGTGGACGAACCAGGCTTTATGATCGGGCCGGAAGCGGAAAGCGGCGGTGCCATCCGCTATGGCACAGCAGCCGTGAACGCGGCGGCAACCTATACCGCACCCTGGGCTTCCGTCATCATTCGCAAGAATTACGGCGTTGCTGCAGCCGCCCATTACGGACCCGATGCCTATGTTCTGGCCTGGCCATCGGCTGAGATGGGGGCACTACCCCTGGAGGGCGGCGTCGCCGTTGCCTTTGGCCGGGAGATTGCGGCGGCGGAGGACCCAGAGGCCCGGCGTAAGGAGTTGGAGGACGAATTGGCGGCACGGCTGTCGCCCTTCCCACGATCGGAATCCTATAACTTCCATGAATTGATAGACCCACGGGAAACCCGGCCCATGCTGTGTGACTGGATCAAACTGGTACAGCCTTTGTTGCCGGAGCTGTTGGGCCCGACTTACTTCGGTATTCGACCCTAATGCGGGAAAAGGAACTACGCCTTGCCCTGGTCTGTTACGGCGGTGTTTCACTGGCCGTCTATATGCATGGGGTCAGCAAGGAAATTCTAAAGCTGGTGCGCGCATCCGCTGACTACAAGGCGGGCGTCGATGCGGGTGGGCGGGCTGCCAACAGCGACTATACGGATACCGAAGCCGTCTATCTGGATCTATTGCGCGAGGTTGGCCAGAACTTGGATCTGCATGTAGTGGTCGACGTCGTCGCAGGTGCATCAGCTGGCGGTATCAATGGTATTTTTCTGGCCCGGGCCCTGGCCTTGGACCTGGCATTTGACCCACTTCGGGATATGTGGCTGAACAAGGCAGATGTCGCTGAATTGCTGGCACCGGACCACCGGGCGTCTATGTGGAGCAAATGGATTTTGCGTCCGGTTCTGCGCTGGGGTTTGTCCCGACGCAAAGTGACCCGTCTGGCACCTGATCAGGAGATGCGGGATAAATTATCCCTGTTCATTCGATCCCGCTGGTTCCGGCCACCCTTTGGCGGTGCTGCCTTATGCGATAATTTGTTCAACGCCATGAAAGCAATGGATGGCGGCGGCGGCAACAGTCAGGGAAGTAGCGGGAGGGGGCAATCCCGCACTTCTCTCACGCCGCCGGGGCAGTGGCTGGATCTATACGTTACCTTGACGGACTTCTTCGGCTATAGCCAACGCATCCCCCTACATGACCCGTTGGTTATAACAGAGCGGGAACATCGCCATACCCTGCACTTTCGCCACCGCTATTTTACCGGTGAGAAGATGAACACGGATTTCGACAATCCGGATCTGCCTGCCCTGGTCTTTGCCGCCCGGGCGACGTCTTCATTCCCCGGCGCGTTCCCGCCCGCGCGCATCTCGGAAATTGACCGCCTGATGGACCGGCGTAAAACGCCCTGGCTGGGCAGAGGGGATTTTCTAAAACGCAATTTTACGGCTTATGAAATCGCCGGGCAAAAACCGGAGGACACCGCCTTTATCGATGGCAGCGTGCTGAACAACAAACCGTTTGCCCAGGCCATCAATTCCATAAAACAACGCCCCGCCTATCGTCAAGTCGACCGCCGATTGGTTTATATTGACCCCGACCCCGAGGATGGGGGCGGCAAAAACAATGAAAATCTACGCCGCGCGCCTTCGATGCTACGGACCCTAAAAGGTGCCTTATCGGACATTCCGCGCAATGAACCGATCCGGGATGAATTGGATTGGATCCATGGCTTTAATATCCGCGTTGGCCGTCTTAAAACAGTGCTGGACAGTGCCACACCGCAAATCGATGACTTGGTTGAGGAAGTCATCGGCAAAGACGGTGTCACACACGCCGATGCCGAACACATTGCCGGCTGGCGGGCAGCCGCAGGTCAGCTGGCAGCGGTTCGATCAGGTTATGCCTATGAAGGTTACCTGCGCCTGCGCATAGAAGCGATGATCGAAAGCCTGGCCGAAATACTGGCCCAGGCCGCCTCAACAAGACCGGACTGGGTGGCGATTGATACCTGGGCCGAACGGTTGCGCGCCTGGGCTAATGTGGCCGGGGTCTTTCCCCACAGTAGCAAAAACAGCACCAAAAACGGGGGAAAAAGCGGGAGGGGTGGCGATGAAGCGGCCCAATCGGCCTTTTTGCGAGGCCTGGATGCAGATTACCGGGCCCGTCGCCTGCGCTTCGTCGTCCGTGGCCTGAACCAGATGTACGCCACCCATCGCACGCCCGAGGCAGGCACGGCGTTGGACGATATCAAAGGCCAGGTCTATGACCTGTTGGAAGATCTACGCCGATGCCGGGACGTGGGCGTGTTAAGCCGTCGGACACGGGCCATGGCCATGGCCATCGAGGCTGGAAAAGAAAGCAACATTGGTGCCCTAATCGGCCTGTTGGCGGATGATTTCAGCCTAAGCGGCGTTGGCCGACGAGTTGATCAAATGCTTGACCAGGCATCAAGCAGCAATCTACCTGTGGCAGCGCACCGGGCATTATTGAACAGCTTTTTTGGCTTTGCATTCTGGGATGTGTTGGCCTTTACGGTCACGTCCTGGCGGGATGTGGGGGAATTTGATGAAATCCGCGTCGATCGGATCTCTCCCGACGATGCCAACAGCCTGCGCCATGGCAGCGCCGACACTATTCTGAAAGGCGTCGGCCTGGGCCATTTCGCAGCCTTCTTCAGCCGACGCCATCGGGAAAACGACTATCTATGGGGGCGCCTGCATGGGGCGGAAAGATTGATCGATATTGTCATCGATAGCGCGACGTTGGAGGGTGCAGCGGAAAACATTGATGTCCGCACTTTCAAAAAACGCGCCTTCACTGCCATTCTGGACGCAGAGGCGCTGCACCTGGGTAAAAGCAGCGATCTGTTGGCGGAATTGCGCCAGGAAGTTGCCGCGCTGTAGCGCCCGATCACTGAGCACATGCGTCGTTCGCTGACAACTTGTCGCGGAACCTTGTCGTGGGACCGGGCCCAAACTACACTTCGAAAAGATCCAGTTATTAGCAAGGAGCACGCCCATGCCTGTCGAATATACCCGGGTTGACGAATTCGCGTTAATCACCCTGAACAGGCCGGAGGCGCTGAATGCGCTTTCCGTGCAGGTGGTCAAAGACATCGGCGCTGCCATAGATGAGGCCGCCACCTCTGACGCCCGCGCCCTGTTGATCACCGGGGCGGGGGAAAAGGCCTTTTGCGCCGGGGCGGATATATCCGAATTCATGGGCCGCAATGTGGTCGAATGCATTGCCGCCACCGAATTGGGCCAAAACACATTTGCCAAACTGGATAGCCTCTCCATCCCCTCCCTCGCAATCATCAACGGCTTTGCCCTGGGCGGCGGGCTAGAGCTGGCGACCGCGTGTACTTTGCGGGTGGCAACGGTGAATGCGTGGTTGGGAGTGCCGGAGATTAAGCTGGGCCTGATCCCCGGCTATGGCGGCACTCAACGCCTCCCCCGCCTGGTGGGACAGGGCCGGGCCCTGGATATGGTCATGACCGGGCGCATGGTCGGGGCCGAGGAAGCTTTGAGCATGGGCCTGATTAACCGGCTAGTAGAGGCCCCCGCCGTCGAAGGTGCCATCGCCTATGCCCGCGAATTCGCCGGTTTTTCACTCCCCGTCCTACGCTACGGGCGGGAGGCCGTGATGCGGGCCGATCAAACCGCGTTATCGGAAGGGCTGCTAATAGAACGGGATTTAAACACCTTGGCCTTTCAAGGCGAAGATGCGACCGAGGGTGCGACGGCTTTTTTGGAAAAACGCAAACCCACGTTCAAGGATCGTTAGATGGGGGATCGGTAGAAATGGCAGACCAAAAAGTCATCGCCATCACAGGTGCCAGTCGGGGTATCGGATCCGGCCTGGTGGCGGAGTTGGCCTCGCGCGGACACATCATTGGTTGTCTGTCACGCAAAGGAGCAGGCCCTGAAGATCACGAGGTCGCGGGCACCTTGCTGAATTTTCCCTGTGACATGGAAGATGAAGACCAGATAGCAGCCGCCTTGAACGGCCTGGCGGAACAGGCGGGCCGGATCGATGTTCTGATCAACAATGCCGGCCTGCATCTGGAAGGACCCAGCGCCGAAGTCCCCACGGCGGACTTTGAAAAGGTCATCGCCACTAATATCACCGGGCCTTTTATTGCCTGCCGTCAGGTCTATCCCCATCTGGTGGCCCAGGGCGGTGGTTTGATCATCAACATAGGATCATTCTTTGACCGTCTGGGGGCGAAACGTAACGCTGCCTACAATTGTTCGAAGGCCGCCATTGCCTCCCTGACCAAAACCCTGGCCGTGGAATGGGCCAGGGATAAAATACGATTGGTCAATCTGGCACCGGGCTTTGTCGCAACAGACCTGAATGCGGACTATATGGCGCAGGACAGTTTCAAAGAATTCGTCCGTCGGCGCATACCCACAGGTGCTGTCGCCAGCGTTGATGAAGTCGCCCGTTTGGTGGCCATGTTGGTGGCCGAGGATCTACCCAGCCTGACGGGGGAGACCATCGTCATCGACGGCGGGCAAAGCATTAATCAATAAAGGCCCAGACATTAAAGGTTTCATACATGAGTGTTTTTCAGCGCCTCGACGATAATATCAACCTGGTTGAGGAGGAGAGACTGGTATTGGATGCGGTCAGCGCATTATGCCGGGATCAAATAGCGCCACGGGCCGCAGCCTATGACGCCAGCAGCGAATTCCCCTGGGACAATATTAACGCCATCAATGACCTTGGCCTGAATGGCATGTTCATTCCCGAGGGCTATGGCGGAGCCAGAACATCCTACCTCAGCTACCTCGCCGTCATGCGCGAAATGGCAAAATCATGCGCTGCCACCGCCCTAATATGGGGCACGACGTTTCATGCCATCAAGCCGGTGGTCGATTTCGCCAATGAAGCACAAAAACTGCGCCTGCTGCCGAAAATCGCCGCAGGTGGACTTGCCTCCCTTTGTATAACGGAGCCGACCGCGGGTTCGGATGCCACGGGAATGAAAACAAAATTCACCCCTGACGGCGATGAGATCGTTATTACCGGCGGCAAGACTTTCATCACCACCGGCGACCATGCGGATCTATATGTGGTGTTCGGAAAATGGTCTGAAATTGAGAATGATAAGGCCGCGATTTCTGTGGTGCTGGTAGAAAAGGGTGCAGAAGGCACTGGGGGCCTGCATATCCTCGGCAAGGAAGACAAGATGGGCCAACGGGCCTCATCCACCGTCAGCCTGGCGTTTGAAGATCTCCGCGTGCCCCGGTCGAACCTGTTATGTGAGCCGGGCGACGGCCTGAAAATTCTATTTTCCGCCCTCAACAAATCCCGCCCCTCCATCGCCGCCCATGCCCTGGGTATTGCCCGTGCGGCGTTTGAGGATGCGGTGGCCTATATCAATCAACGGCAACAATCAGGGCGCAACATTATCGAATTCCAAGGCATTCAGTTCCTGCTGGCAGACCTGGCCACGGACCTGGCGCTGTGCGAGAGCTGGCTGTGGCGTGTCGGTGCCATGATCGATGCGGGCGAAGACGACATCGGGGTTGAAGCATCCATGCTGAAAATGCGCGCCTCCGACCTGGCCATGCGGATCACGACCGAGGCAGTGCAGTTGCACGGCGGCTATGGTTATATCAAAGATTACCCGGTGGAGCGTTATATGCGGGATGCCAAGATCACGCAGATTTACGAAGGCACCAATCAGATCCATCGCCAACTGATCGGGCGCTCATTTATTGATCGGTAAGGCGGTCCCGGCGACTAAGCGAGAAGTAACTTAGATCCAGGCCATAGTGAAACTGCATGCCACCCGCTCGTAGACCGATCTTTTTCAACACATTGTGAGAGCCCGCATTTTCCGGATGGGTCACTGCAACTATTGGATCAAATTGAAATTCCCGAAAGCCGTAATCCAGCACGCGCGCAGCTGCCTCCGTCGCGACGCCCTTACCCCAGGTTTCTGTGACGTAGCGATAACCGATTTCGATCAGGCCGCAATCTTCCAGAGGGAACAAACCACACCAACCCATCATGTCGGGGGCATCCGTCCATTCGACCGCCCAGACAGCACCGCGCGCGGGCCAGTCGCTGTTCAGCTTCTCGTGCCAAATCTGCTGCTGCTCCGCCTCCACTGGTGCGCCATGGGGAAACAGATAGCGACCGACATCGGGGTCCATATTCATAGCAACGCAGAAATTTAAATCAGCAAAGGCCAAGGGTCGAAGGGTCAGGCGCGCTGTTGTCAGATCAGGCTGCACTGGCAGACGGCAACGCAGTACCCGCAATCTGGCAACGCCACAGAATACGCCGCGCGGCAGGATCAAAGGCATCCCGGCGATGCAGGGTGGAACGGTTATCCCAGATCAAAACATCGCCAGGCTGCCAATTATGGGAATAGGTGAAATTACCATCCACACAATAATCCCACAGCCGGTCCAACAATGCCTCGCTCTCGTCCACCGCCAATCCCTTGATATAGGCATTGGTGCGCCGGCCCAGGAACAACGCCTGCCGACCATTTTCCGGATGCCGAATAACCACGGGGTGAACAGCACCAGGTGCATCGCGTACATCCGTCACTTCATCCATGCCTTTGCGTAGTTCACCGGCAGAGGTGTATGTAGAATTATGCAACGCCTGCGCCTCAACAACAGCGCTGCGTAAATCATCGGGCATTTTGTCCCAGGCCGCATACATATTGGCGAACCAGGTATTGGCCCCTGTGGCCGGCACTTCATGGCCATATAACACAGACGCTGTGGGCGGCACATCCAGATATGTCATGTCCGAATGCCATTCCGCCTCACCATTACCCAGGGCACCGATGGCCTTGCCGTTCTCCACCACGTTGGAGATGATCCACATATCCGCCGCCTCGTCAGCGCCCGCATCCGCGCGCAGATCCTTTTCACTACTGGGGGGTGGTTCCAGGGGGCCGAAGCGTGCTGCGAATTTCGTCAGGCCGGCCGGTGTCAGGTTCTGGCCGCGAAACAACAACACGCAATTATCCAACCAAGCCTGATGAATGGCGGCGAAGTCCGCCGCGTCAATATCACCTGCCAGATCAATCCCATCTACCCGGGCACCGATGGCATCGTTCAATGGTGTAATTTGCATGATTGGCCTCCATCAATTCTGCTGGCTATTTCTAACATCATAGCCGGTATTTACAACTTTAAGAACGTCGGATAGCGAAAGGCGTCGCCCAGCTCCAATGTCTCATGCAAACCAGCTATCCGTGGCCCGCAGGGGCCGGGGCGTGGGGCATAGACCGCATCGTCGCCAAAGAAACGTAGGGACACTGTTTCGCGCACGGCATCTGTTGTCGCCCCGCCGCCGTGCAGGGTGTTGGGGTGAAAGGCGATAATATCGCCCGGCTCCGTCGCCCAGCTGACGATGTTCCAATCCTGTGGCTTTGCATCGATATCCGGCAGGCGTGGTAGATCATCGCCGGGATAAAACGGCTCCGTCGGGTCATCAATGTTGAAGGTGGAACCATTATGGACAGGGCCAAGGTGGGACCCGGCCACAAACTCCAACGCCGCCCGCTTTGGAATGGACGCGAAGCTGATCCAAAAGACCACCAAGTGATCTCCATCCACCGCCAGATAGGAACTATCCTGATGCCAAGGCGTACGCCGACAGCCCCCCGATTTACGGAAGACCTGTTCGTACATGAACCAAAGATCTTCGCTGCCCAATAGACTGCGCGCCAGATCCGCCAAAGGGCCTTGCCGCAAAGCGTCTTCATAAATCGCCGGCGCGCCGGGGTTTGCCTTATCCTCGAACGTGCCGGAACCAGCACTTAACCAATCGCCGCCCTTGCCGTGGGGCCCCAGGTTATTCAAGCTCCATTCATATGCAGTCCTGATCAGGGCCAGACTGTTGGTATCCAGAGCACCTGTAAGTTTCACCGCCCCGTCTTGTATGTAGCGTTCACTGTCCCGCATGGATGGCGACAACCTTTTGCACCGCAGCACGTTCCGACATGCGTTGATAATGGGCATCGACATTGGGCAGATCGGCGCGATCTATTCCATCGCCGGGCAACCATCCGGTCAGGGTAAACAGATACGGGTCGCAGATGCTGTATTGATCACCCAGCACCCACGGCCCCTTAATCATGGTGCCGTTGATCAGATCAAAGCATTCGCCGACCGATTGGGGCACCTTGGCGGCCATAGCCGCAATCGCCGCCTCGTCATCGGCCCAACGATGGCCACGACGCAAATGGGCATGGGCCACATGGGCGGAGGAACATAGGTAATTGTTAAACGCCTGAGCCTGGGCCAGAGCAAATGGATCATCTAACGGGGCCAGGGCCGCATTCGGATGGCATTGGGCGATATACAGCAAAAGCGCTGGCGTCTCGCTCAACACACCCCGATCAGTGACCAATGACGGCACCCGCGCCTTTGGGTTGATGGCCAGATAGGCGTCGGCCTTTTGATCTTCCTCTGCGAAATCCAGGCGCACGGCCTCGTAATCGGCACCAGCCTCCTCTAACGCGATGTGGGAGGCAAGAGAACAGGAATTAGCCGAATAATAGAGTTTCAACATTGCTTTAGAACGTCCCCTAAAATTTAAAACTATAAAGTGACAACACGCAGGGCCAACAGCATTAGCACGGCCCCGGTAATTCGATTGACCAGCTGGCTGCGCCGTTGCAAGGCACCAAGAATGCGGCCATGGGATAAAACGACAGCGACGAAAGTGTACCAAAGACCATCAACGATTGTCACGGTCCCGACCATGATGCCGTGATCGGCCATGCTGCCGTCTTTGATCAGGAACTGGGAGAACAACGCAATAAAAAATATCGCCAATTTGGGGTTGAGGAAGGATATCAACGCCCCTTCCCACCCCGCCCGCCAAACGGAAACCTCAGGCGCCTCCCCCACATCCAGCGCTCCGGCGGGTCCTGCACGTAGGGCCTGGATACCCAGCCAGGCCAGATAACCCGCCCCGCACCAGGTGATGGCGGTGAACAAAGTCGGTGATTGCGCTACGACGGCTGTCAGCCCTGCGATGGTCGCGACGGCCCACAGCCCGACACCCAGCGCATGGCACCAACTGGTTGCCAACCCATGGCCCCTGCCGTTGTTAACGGTCTGCTTCAGCACCACAGCCAGGCTAGGGCCGGGCGACATCGCGCCAAGGCAACAGATGGCCACAAGAGAGGCCCAGGTCGTCCATGTCATCAGGGGAAATCCAGAATTTATCGGCGCAGGCTCTTAAGATAGCCGATTAACGGCCTAGCGTGAACCGCCAGTATATCAATCAGAATGGTAATCAGAACATCAAACTTGGCAGGAACAGAACAATCTGCGGGAAGGCGATCAGCAGGCCCAGGGTCAGGATGTCCAGGAACAGGAAAGGCATGATGCCGGCGAACACGTCCTCTAATGTTAGCGGTATGGGTGAGGCGGAGCGCACCACATAGACATTCAAGCCAACAGGGGGCGTAATCAACGATATTTCTGCCAGCTTGATGGCGATAACGCCCAGCCAGATTGGGTCGAAACCCGCCCCGGTTAAGATCGGGAACATCACCGGCAGGGTCATGACCATGATGGCAATGGGGTCGATCAACATGCCGGGTATCAGATACACAAATGCAAAGCTGGCAAGATAGAGATAGGGGGATAGCTGCAGGCCCAGCAGAATATCGGAAATATTGGCAACCAGGCCCGGAATTAACAGAACACCGACCGATTGCTCCGTAATGATGGCATAGACCACCATCAAAATACTGGGCAGGTTGAGGGAGGCCAGGGTGCCCGAAGCCGCGATGCAACCCGCACTCAACCGCTTTGAATAGCCGTACTTGGTCATTTCCGGCAGGGCCATGCGGGTGAACACGGCGGCATTGAAGGCGGCGAAGGCACCGACAAAGGGGCGACCGTTCCTTGGCCGGGCCGATGCGCCGGTAACTTTGGTAGAATTCACCGATTATCAATGCCCCTATTGCAGCCGGTTTTATAAGAACACTCTGCCCGCGCTGAAACGGGATTATATTGATACGGGCAAGGTGCGCCTGGTGCTCAAAGACCTTCCCCTCTCCTTCCATGCCCATGCCCGCAAGGCAGCCCAGGCGGCCCATTGCGCGGGGGAGCAGAACGCCTTTTGGCCCATGCACGACAAATTGTTTGAAAACAATCGCGCGCTGGAAGCCGGCAAGCTGCCCGGCTATGCCACCGCCCTAGGGCTAGATGGAACGTCTTTCACGGCCTGCCTGGCCAGCGACCGTCATATGACAGCGATTGACGCGGACGCAGGCCAGGCCCGCGCCACCGGCATTACCGGCACGCCCAGCTTTATCGTGGGGAAAAGCACTGATGATGTCATTGATGGCCTGGGTATTCGGGGTGCGCAACCGTTTGCGGTTTTCAAGGCGAATATTGACAAGCTACTGGCCCAAGCTGGTGCTAATGCTGACACTGGCACAAAGACTCAATAACGGCCTACGACGCCTTCAGACCCTGACCAATATAATCCGCCGCCAACGTTACGGCGGGCGTGAGCTGCCCTTCGCGGCGATGCAGGGAGATCACGATGTCCTGCAAAACTGGAAAACCGTCCCGGCCATCGAGAATTTCAAAACCTGGCTGAATGGTGGAGGTTTCAGAAACCGCGACACCGGAACCGGCCGCCACCGCATTATGGATCACCGCAATAGAACGGGTCGTATAGGCAATGCGCCACGGCTTTTCAGCGTCGTTTAACGCATCCAGGGCGATGTTGCGGCAGACGCAGCCGTTCGGATACATCACCAAAGGTACCGGTTCGTCCGGGTTCGCATAAAAATTCGCAGCCGCCACCCAGTGCAAAGGTTCCCGGCGAATAAATTCACCGGCATTATTCTGTGTCGGGTGGGCTGCGATAACCAGATCCAGCTTGCCCTGATCAAGTTGCCGCAACAGGTCTGCGCCATTATCGCAATCGACTTCGATCTGAACGCGGGGATAGGCCGTCGAAAATTCCGACAATACCTGCGGCAAAAGATAGGTGGCATAATCATCGGGTGTGCCGATCCGCACCAGGCCATCAGCGTCAGGCTCCCGCAAGCGGCTCAACGCCTCATCATTCAGCTGCAATATTCGATTGGCATCGCCCAACAGCGTCTCACCCTGGCTGGTGATCGAAACTGCTTTGTTGGAGCGTTCAAACAGGCGCAGGCCGACAATCTCCTCCAACCGCTTTATCTGGATTGAGATAGCTGATTGGGTCCGCCCCAAAACGCCTGCAGCTAAGGTGAAGTTTCGATGCTGGGCAACGGCGACGAAGGCCCGCAACAGGTCAATTTCGAGATCTCTTTGCATATTTTATCATAACACAAACTAATCATCATCATAAATTTAATTCGTTTTTAGAATGCAGCGCAAATCCTTAAGTTCCGATGGACCAAACAAGCCGACCCTGCCGAGGGGATAAGGAGATATTGCCATGCTACAGATTTTCGCCGCCTCGATTTTTGAAGCCAGCCTTGCCACGGGCGCACGCCCCACCACGGACCCAATGGATTGGCGTCACGCCGAATACGTCAAACACCAGAAAAGCGCATTAGCCCGCTGCCACAGCTATTGGCAACAGACCAAATCAGCCTGCTTGCGCAAGGTGGGGCGCCTGGGTTAAATCTGTGGGCGCATGGCCACATCCCTTATTGCCCTATTTATCAACGCCTTCATCGCCTCCACCATATTACCGGCGGCTTCCGAAGTCGTGTTGTGGGCCATTGTTGCAAATGATCCGGGCCTGTTGTGGCCGGCCATCGCCGTGGCCAGCGTGGGCAATACCGCAGGCGCTGCGGTGAACTGGGCCCTGGGGCGTTACCTCTCAAATTTCACGGAGCGGAAATGGTACCCGCTGTCAGCGCGTCAGCAGGACCGGGCCGCTAGGTGGTTTCAACGCTTTGGCCTGTGGTCCCTATTATTCGCCTGGGTGCCCATCGTGGGCGATCCATTGACGGTCGTCGCAGGCGTCCTGCGTGTGCGCTTCCCGGTCTTTCTGTGCCTTGTGGCAGTTGGAAAGACCGGGCGCTATATCATTATTGCGATGCTAGCCATCTAGTCAGAATACGGCTAGTCGGCGTTGGGCGCAGGCACGCCGTCTGGTGGCCAGGCGACGACGCCGTCTTCCAGGCTGATATGCAGGCTTTTCAGCATGATGGAAAAAGTATTCCAATTGCAGATCGCTGCCACCAACTCCAACCGTTCTTCGTTCGTCGGCAGATGCTCACCACAGGCCTTCCACGCCGCCTCACCCACGCCGCCATTGTCCAGCACATCGTCGGTGGCGGCCAGCACGGCCAGTTCAGCGGCACCTAAACATGTTGCGTTGGCAGGATCACGAACCGCCAGGGTTTCTTCCTCCGACAGGCCAATGCGCAGTGACACCGGCCAATGCTGGGTCCATTCATACATGGCACCCGTACGCCAACCGATCCGCATGATGATCAATTCCCGCAGACGTTCATCCAGCTTGTTGCCCCGGTACAGCATCATCGCCAGCTGTTTCGCCATGACAGAGGCCAATGCCGGATGATGCGACATGGTTCGGAAGACATTCAGCCCCGCCATCGTTGACGGCACGCCGACCTCCTTGCCGATGGCGCGGGCCTCTTCCTCCGACAGCATAGGTATGCGCGGTTCAATGGTTGTCATTAGTTCGAGCTCCTCACTCTTAGTATCCAACCTCCAAAATGCCGTGTTCCAGCCTCCGAGACAACCAAAAACTAACGTATGTTAGAAAATATTTGGGTCAATCGCAGGTTTGCTTTAGACTGCGGTTAAATTGAGTTGGGCTGAATTTAGGGGAACCCTTTTCATGATGCAAAAAACCAGCATGGCCATGGTACAGACCGCTCCGCGTACGTTGGAGGCGCAAAGCCTGCCGATCCCAGAAATCGATGAAGACAGCGCCCTGATGCGGATTGAGGCCTGCGGCATCTGCGGCAGTGACTATGAACAGTATGAAGGCGTCATTCGCGCCCCCATGCCCGCCGTGCCGGGCCACGAACCCCTGGGCATTATTGAAGCCATTGGTGATCGTGCGGCAAAACGTTGGGGCGTTGATGTGGGCGACCGTGTTGCGGTTGAAACTATGTTGTCCTGCCGCTTTTGTTCCCAATGCCTGGGCGGGCGCTATCATTTATGCGACGACCGGCGGATCTATTCCTATATCCCGCTCAGCGATGCGCCGGGGCTTTGGGGGGCTTATTCCGAATACATGTTCGTGCATGGCAATTCCATCGTTCATAAAATGGACAAAACCTTGGCACCGGAAATCGCCGTCATGTTCAACCCCCTGGGGGCAGGATACCGCTGGGCGGTTGAGGTGCCGGGCCGATTAAATCCTCCACCACATCCAGGACAGCAGGGTGGTGCGCGATGGCGTCCGCCCAATCGAATAACAGATGTGACTTGGACCTCTCCGGAAAATCCAGTGCTGCGCCATTGCGCTGTTCGAACGCTTCCAGCCCAGCGCGATGGTCTTGCACCTCCCGCGCCGTCAGAACAGAAATCGCACCGAGATAGCCATTCTCCCGGTACGCTTGGACCTGCTGATCGCTTAGTCGATTGGCCATTGAATTCCCCTCTGGTGGATAGGGCAAACTATAGTCGAGATTGGCAGGATTGTGGGCAAATCATCGCTTGCGAAATACAGGGCACGGCGCTATAAACCGGCCTTCTTTGCGGCGCACCGGCGCGGGCTGATGCCCGGGGCATGCCCGGTCGCCGTTTTTATGATGTATCCTGACCTTAAGGGAGGCTCAAAATGCCCAAGATGAAGACCAAATCGAGCGTGAAAAAGCGCTTTTCGTTGACGGGGACCGGCAAAGTTCGCCGCACCCAGGCTGGTAAACAGCACGGTATGATCAAACGTACGAACGAGCAGATCCGAAATCATCGTGGCACCACGATCATGTCGGCAGCAGATTCGAAGATCATCAAAAAATTCATGCCCTACGGCTAGGCGAGGAGATATAAAATGGCGCGCGTAAAACGCGGTGTGACATCTCACGCCAAACACAAAAAAGTATTAGCACAAGCATCCGGCTATCAAGGCCGGCGCAAGAACACCATCCGCATCGCCAAACAGGCGGTCGAAAAAGCGGGGCAATATGCCTATCGCGACCGTCGGGTGAAAAAGCGGGTCTTCCGTGCCCTGTGGATCACACGGATCAACGCGGCCAGCCGGGAGCACGGTGTCAACTACGCCCGATTTATGAACGGCCTTAAGTTGGCGGGTATCGAGATCGATCGCAAAGTTTTGGCCGATCTTGCCGTCCGCGAACCTGAGGCGTTCAAGGCCCTGGTTGATCAGGCAGAAGCCGCACTGGCTTAATCGCCTATCGAACGACCGGGCCTTCGATCTTAAGATCGGGCTCCACATAGACGAAGTTACGAAATGGGGGTCCGTCCAACGACGGCCCCCATTTCTTTTGACATCTTCCATATTTAGCGTTTGGGCCCCGAAAACAACCGAATAACTGCGTGAAAGCGAAATCATAACGATGGATATTCAATCCCTGCAGGACGAGCTTTTGGCCGACGTGGCCGCAGCCGCTGATCTGGCCGCGTTAGAGACAACGCGGGTTGCCGCCTTGGGCAAAAAGGGCCGTATCACGGCACAGATGAAAGGCCTCGGCCAATTGGCACCGGAAGAACGCCGGGACGCGGGCGCTGCCCTGAACAAGGTCAAGGAAGCCGTTGCAGCTGCCATCGAAGAACGTAAATTGACCCTGCATGAAGCGGAGTTGGAAGAGCGCCTGGCCACAGAAGGCATCGACGTGACCTTGCCCGTGCGCCAGCAGGCCCAGGGCCGCATTCATCCCGTTAGCCAGGTGATGGACGAAATTGCCGCTATCTTCACCGACATGGGCTTCACCATTGCGGATGGTCCGGATATCGAGGACGACTTCCATAATTTCACCGCATTGAATATCCCACCCGAACATCCCGCCCGGCAGATGCAAGACACCTTCTATTTGCCCAAGCGTGATGACGACATGCCCATGGTCCTGCGCACCCACACATCGCCGGTGCAGATCCGCACCATGCAGGACACCCCCCCGCCCCATCGCATCGTCATACCGGGGCGCACCTATCGCTCAGACTCCGATCAGACCCACACACCCATGTTCCACCAGATCGAAGGTCTGGTGATCGGCAAGGACATTCACATGGGCCATCTCAAGGGCACGTTGGAGGCGTTCTGTGAGGCATTTTTCGAGGTAGACAATATCCGCATGCGCTTCCGCCCCAGCTATTTTCCCTTCACCGAACCATCGGCGGAAGTCGATATCGGCTGTTCCTACGAAGGCGGTAACCTGGCCATTGGCGAAGGTGACGATTGGTTGGAAATTCTCGGCTGTGGCATGGTCAATCCCCGTGTGCTGGAGAATTGCGGCCTGGACCCCGCCGAATGGCAAGGCTTTGCCTGGGGCATGGGGATCGACCGAATTGCCATGTTGAAATACGGCATCCCGGATCTACGTGCCTTCTTTGATAGCGATTTACGTTGGCTGCACCATTATGGATTTGTACCTTTGGATGTGCCCACGATGGCCGGAGGGTTGTCGCGATGAAGTTCACCCTTGCCTGGCTGAAAGACCATCTCGACACCGATGCAACGTTGGTGGAGATCACCGATAAATTGACCGCCATCGGATTGGAGTTGGAGGGTGTAGAAGACCGCGCCGCCGATCTGGCCCCCTTCACGGTCGGTTACGTGATTGAGGCGAAACAGCATCCCAACGCTGATCGTCTGCGGGTCTGTATCGTTGATACGGGAGCTGAACATATCCAAGTGGTCTGTGGCGCCCCCAACGCGCGCACGGGCATGAAAGGCGTTTTCGCACCATCGGGCACCACCATTCCCGGCAACGGCATGTTGTTGAAGCCAACAAGTATTCGCGGCGAAGAGTCCAATGGCATGCTTTGTTCCGAGCGTGAGATGGGGATGAGCGATGAGCACGACGGCATCATCGACCTACCCGAGGACACCGCCATCGGCACGCCCTTTGCAGAAGTTATGGGCTTGGATGATCCGGTGATCGATATCAACGTGACCCCGAACAAGCAGGATTGCCTGGGCGTGCGTGGCATTGCCCGCGATCTGGCTGCCGCCGGCATGGGCACTTTGAAACCCCTGGATGCGACAGCGGTAACGGGTACCTATGACAGCCCCATCAATGTGGAACTGAACTTGGCGAGCGGTTACGAGGCAGCCTGCAGCTGCTTCCTGGGCCGGCATTTTCGTGGCCTTACGAACGGCGCCAGCCCCGATTGGCTGCAACGGCGTTTGACAGCCATCGGCTTGCGATCCATTTCGGCCCTGGTGGATATGACGAACTACATCACCTACGACCTGGGCCGTCCCTTGCATGTATTCGATGCAGGCAAGGTCACCGGTAATATCCAGGCCCGCATGGCCACGGCGGGAGAAACCTTCCAGGCCCTGGACGGCAAGGAATACGAGTTGGATGGCGAGATTACGGTGATTGCCGACCAAAATGCGGCAGAGGCCATTGGTGGCGTTATGGGTGGTGAGGCATCCGGTTGTACGGATGAGACGACCGAGATGTTCCTGGAGGCGGCATTGTTTGATGCCCACCGTACAGCGGCCACGGGCCGACGACTGGGTATCGAAAGCGATGCCCGCTATCGCTTTGAACGTGGCGTCGATCCGGCCATGGTCCAGCCTGGCGTGGAAATCGCCACCCGTATGATTTTGGATATGTGTGGCGGCGAGACCTCCCACACGGTTATGGCCGGCACGCCTGTGGGCCCGGCCAAGGTCGTCGGCTTCCGCCCCGCGCGTGTGACGGAATTGATCGGCATCGACGTGGATGAGGCGGAACAACGCAAGATCCTTTCCGACTTGGGCTTTGGTATCGCTGACGGAGTGGACAACTGGCAGGTCACAGCGCCGACGTGGCGTACGGATATTGATGGCGAAGCGGATATTGTTGAGGAAGTCGCCCGCATCGCCGGCTATGACCGCATTGTCTCCACGCCATTGCCGCGCCTGTCGGTCACCTCGAAACCTGCTTTGACCCCTGCACAAAGGCGTCGGCCCACGGCCAAGCGCGCCCTCGCCTCCCGCGGGATGATGGAATGTGTAACCTGGTCCTTCATGCCGCGCCGGTTCGCCGAATTGTTCGGCGGCGGTGATGAGGCGATGCTGCTGACCAATCCCATTTCATCGGAACTGGATGCCATGCGCCCCTCTATGCTGGGGAATTTGATCCTGGCAGTTGGTCGCAACGTTGATCGCGGTTTCGAAGATGTTTCGCTGTTCGAAGTCGGCCCGCAATTCCGCGACACCACGCCCAAGGGTCAGGATTTCGTTGCTGCCGGTTTGCGCCGGGGCCGCAATGCCCGCCGCCACTGGGACCAAACCCCGCGTGCCGTCGATGCCTATGACGCCAAGGCCGATGCCCTGGCGGTGTTGGAAGCGATTGGCGCACCGACAGCGTCCATCCAGATCGCGACGGAGGCACCGGCCTGGTATCACCCGGGCCGATCGGGTGTCTTGCGCCTGGGACCCAAAAACGTCCTGGCAGCCTTTGGTGAGGTGCACCCACGAATCCTGGATCGTATGGATGTGACAGGGCCCATGGTGGCCTTTGAAGTGTTCATCGACAACGCGCCGCTGCCCAAGGCCAAAGCGACCCGCAACCGCGCCGAATTGCTGGTTAGTGATCTGCAATCCGTGCAGCGCGATTTCGCCTTCGTGGTCGATCAGGCCACCACAGCAGCGGCAATTGTGCGGGCTGCCAAAGGCGCCGACAAAGCGTTCATTGGCGAGGTCAACGTATTTGATATCTATGACGGCAAGGGCATTGAGGACGGCAAAAAATCCGTCGCCATTACCGCCCGACTGGAGCCCAAGGACGCGACCTTGACCGACCCGGTGATCGAGGCCATCGCCGCCAAGATCGTCGCAGCGGTCAGCAAAGCCACGGGTGGCACGTTGCGAGGTTGAATTTCGGAATTTTCCTCCTATATTGGAGGAAAGGAGGAAAATGCTATGCCCCTGAACATCAAAGACGAACAAACCCACGCGATGGCGAAAGAACTCGCCAGCCTCACCGGCGAAACCCTGACGAAGGCGGTTAAGCACGCAATTCAGGATAAAATCACGCACCTAAACAATGCTCATGATAAAGAACATATCGCCGATCAACTTGAGCAAATTGCCCTATATTGCGCAGGCTTACCAAGGCGCAGTAATAATACACCGGATGAAATTATTGGCTATGACGACCGTGGCCTGCCGAAATGATCGTTGTCGATACATCAGCGATTGTCGCCATTCTCTACGATGAGCCGGAACGGCTTCAGTTCACGGATATAATCTTGTCGGCGTCTGCCGCAAAAATGAGCGTCGCAAGCCTGCTTGAAGCTCGAATTGTTTTACATTTCGACGCCGGCCAAGACGCCATCATGGCGTTGGATTCACTTCTTCTCAAAAGCCGTATTGAATTGCTGGAAGTCTCGCCACAAATGGCTGATATCGCATTCACAGCTTATTGCCAATACGGCAAAGGTACAGGTAGTTCGGCAAAATTGAACTACGGCGATTGCTTTGCCTATGCGTTAGCCAAGCATTTGAATTTACCGCTCCTGTTCAAAGGCAACGACTTTTCCCAAACTGATCTTGTTGCAGCAGTCGATATATTCGGCTGAACGCGCGCCTGCCCTCCAACATCGACAGAACTGCAAGATTTCGCTAAGTTCACCGCAAGCAAACGGGGAAACATCTTTATGAGTGTTATTGCAAATGGCTTGGTAGCCGTGGTCAAGCAGGATTGCGAAACCTGCGTCATGATCGAACCTATTCTGGCGCAACTGGCAGCGGATGGCATTTCTGTCTACAGCCAGGATAATCCGGATTTTCCGGCCACAGTACCCGGTGTGCTGGATGACCGGGCGTTGGAGACCTCCTTCAACCTGGATATCGAAACAGTCCCAACCTTGATCCGTATGACGGACGGGAAGGAAGCCGGGCGCGTGGTCGGCTGGGTACGCGATGAATGGCGGGATTTCACCGCCATCGCAGATTTGGGTGAGGACCTTCCGGCTTTCCGCCCTGGTTGCGGCTCTAAAAGCGTTGAACCGGGTATTGCGGAGGAGCTGGCGGTGCGCTTTGGCGATACCCCCATCGTCTCCCGCCGCATTGAAGTCGCACCGTTGGAAGACGAGATTGAGGCCTGCTTTGACCGGGGCTGGAGCGACGGCCTGCCCGTGGTTCCGCCCACGCCAACACGGGTTTATCGTATGTTGCAGGGCACCACACGGGCGCCTGACGAAGTGATCGGCATCATCCCCCCGGATTTGTCACCTTGCACGGTGGAAAAGGTTGCCATCAACGCGGTCATGGCAGGCTGCAAGCCGGAATATATGCCCGTTGTTTTGGCTGCTGTAGAAGCTGCCTTGATCGAAGAATTCTGCATGCATGGTCTGTTGTGCACGACCATGTTCGCCGGCCCCATGGTTGTCGTCAACGGCCCCATGGCGCGCAAGATCGGCATGAACGCGCGGGAGAATGCCCTGGGTCAGGGCAATCGCGCCAATGCGACCATCGGTCGGGCGCTGCAATTGATCATTCGCAATGTGGGTGGTGGCAAACCAGGCGGCATCGACCGGGCCTGCCTGGGCAATCCGGGCAAATACACCTTTTGTTTTGCCGAGGACGAGGAAGGCTCGAACTGGGAGTCGCTCTCGGTCGAACGTGGCTTCGCGCCCGACGCCTCCACCGTGACACTTTTTGCAGCTGATGGCGTGCAGGCAATCTCGGATCAGAAATCACGCAAGCCTGAGAGCCTGGCCCGCACTTTCGCGGCCTGTTTGCGTATCGTCGATCATCCAAAATACGTCATGGCGGCGGATGCCTTTCTGGTCGTTTCACCAGAGCATGAACGGACTTTCATCAATGCCGGCTGGACCAAGGCGCGGCTGAAGGAAGAATTGGACGAATTGTTAATGATCCCCGGATCAGAACTGGTCGTCGGTGCAGGCGGTATAGACGAAGGCATCCCCCTGGACCTGGCTGATAAAACCCTACCCAAGTTCCGCCCCGGCGGCCTGAACATCGTTCGGGCTGGCGGCGGGGCGGGTATGTTTTCCGCTGTCATCGGCGGCTGGGCCGCTGGGGGCGAAAAAGGCTCCATCCCTGTAACCAAGGAGATAACTCTATGAATGACACCATCGTCATGCTCGACCCCACGTCAGAGCAGACCCCGGCGCAAAGGCAGTTGTTGCCGCGCCCGGAAAAACTGGAAGGGCTGACCGTCGGCCTTCTGGATATTTCAAAACCACGGGGAAACATCTTCCTCGACCAACTGGACGCGCTGTTGAGCGACAAGGGCATCGCCGTCAAACGCTATACCAAGCCAACCTTTACCCGCGTCGCACCGGTCGATCTGAAACAACAGATCGCCTCGGAAGTTGATGTGGTTGTTGAAGGCCTGGCCGATTGAGGCTCGTGTACCTCGTGCTGTATGCATGATATCACGGATCTTGAAGGTCGCGGCATTCCCGGTGTGGGCGTCGCCTCCACCGAATTCACCGAAGCAGCGGCAGCTCAAGCCATCTCCCTAGGCTTCGATGCGCCCATGGTTTTCGTCCAGCATCCGATCCAGGATCGCAACGACGATGAAATGCGCGCCCTGGCCGAAGCAGCCTATGACGAAATCGTCGCACGGGTCTCGCAAAGCTAAGGTGTCCTAAAAGGACCCTGGGGGGTAGCGCCCTACCCCCCAGCCGCCGTCCACAGGCAGGACCTGTCCGGTGACAAAGGATGCGGCATCGGAGCAGAGGAAGGCGACGGCGTGGGCGATATCTATGGGCTGGCCGACCCGCTGCAGGGGTGTTTCCACCAGCATGCGCTGTTGCACGGTGCCTTGTTCATGAATGCGGGCGCTTGTCATAGGTGTTTCGATCAGGCCCGGCGCTATGGCGTTGATGCGAATGCCGACGGGGCCGAATTCCGCCGCCATCTGCCGGGTCAGCCCGTTCAGGGCGGATTTTGAAGCGGCGTAGGCCCCCGCGTTGGGCGTGCCAATCAGGGCGAAAATCGATGACATATTAACAATCGCACCGCCGCCGGTAGCGGGCATGACCTGGGCTGCGGCGCGGGACATCGCAAACACGGCGTTCAGGTTGATGTCCATGATCCGCGCCATCTCATCGCGGTTGCTGTCCAATACGGACCGGGCCTGACCAACGCCGGCGTTATTTACCAGGATGCGCCAAGGTGCATCGATCACCGCGGCAGCAGCCTTTACTTTGTCACCGGCGTCGGGTGCGATCAGATCAAGGGCCAGAATTGTAATCTGCCCCTCAGGCCCATCAGCAGCGAGGCGTTCCAGGCCCTCCTGGTTTTGATCCACGGCCAAAACCTGTGCACCACGCTCCGCCAGCAGTAATGCCGTGGCCCGCCCAATACCGGATGCAGCACCCGTTACCACCGCCAGGCGGCCATCTGAAAAGCGAAATTCATCTGCGGTCATGTGAAGAAGTCTCTCATTCTTGTTGCCAACATATTCCCCACTATAGCGGCGAAAAGTAGAGATGACGCATTGGCTCTTCCGCATGACGCCAAGCGGTGCTAAAAGCGCCCCGCAATGACAGATTTAAAACATATCCGCAATTTCTCCATCATCGCCCATATTGATCACGGCAAGTCCACGTTGGCGGACCGTTTGATCGAATTCTGCGGCGGCTTGGATAGCCGTGAGATGCAGGAGCAGGTTCTCGATTCCATGGATCTGGAACGGGAACGTGGCATCACCATTAAGGCCCAGACCGTGCGCCTGAACTACACGGCAAAGGATGGCGAGACGTATATCCTGAATCTGATCGACACCCCTGGCCACGTGGATTTCGCCTATGAGGTCAACCGCTCTCTGGCCGCCTGTGAAGGCTCGTTACTGGTGGTGGACGCCTCCCAAGGGGTTGAGGCCCAGACCCTCGCGAACGTCTATCAGGCCATTGAAAACGACCATGAAATCGTCCCTATCCTGAATAAAATCGATCTGCCCGCAGCTGAACCGGAACGGGTTCAGGCCCAGATTGAGGACGTTATCGGCATCGACGCCTCGGAAGCTATTTTTACCTCTGCCAAATCCGGCATCGGCATTGAAGAAACCTTGGAAGCCTTGGTAAAGCGCCTTCCAGCCCCTACGGGCGACGCAGAAGCGCCTCTACAGGCCTTGTTGGTCGATAGTTGGTATGATTCCTACTTAGGCGTGATTGTGCTTGTCCGCGTCATGCAGGGCCGTCTGGAAAAAGGCATGCGCGCGCGCCTGATGGCAACGAATGCCCGGCATCTGATCGAACAAGTCGGTGTCTTTACACCAAAACTGGAAAAGACCGGGATCTTAGGTCCCGGCGAATTGGGCTATTTCACCGCCTCCATCAAGGATGTCTCGGAGACCCGCGTCGGCGATACTTTGACCGATGACCGTAATCCGACGGAACATGCCCTCGAAGGCTTCAAGCCGGCCATTCCGGTGGTGTTTTGTGGCCTGTTTCCCATCGATGCGGCAAATTTTGATGACCTGCGGGAAAGTCTGGCACGCTTGAAACTGAACGACGCCTCATTTAATTTCGAGACGGAAAGCTCCCCCGCCCTGGGCTTTGGCTTCCGTTGCGGGTTTCTGGGGCTGTTGCACATGGAGATCGTGCAACAGCGGTTGGAGCGGGAATTTAATCTGGATCTGATCACCACGGCCCCCAGCGTGATCTACCACGTCTATATGATCGACGGCACGATGGCGGATATCCACAATCCCGCCGACATGCCCGACCCTGTGCAAATCGACCACATTGAAGAGCCCTGGATCAAAGCGACGATCCTGGTACCGGACGAATATCTGGGCCAAGTCCTGAAATTGTGTGAGGAGCGGCGCGGCAGCCAGACCAATCTGACCTATGCCGGCAACCGGGCCATGGTGCAGTACGAACTGCCCCTGAACGAAGTCGTGTTCGATTTCTATGATCGCCTGAAATCCGTCTCTCGCGGCTACGCCTCCTTTGACTACGAATTGGTGGACTACCGGACTGAGCGGCTGGTCAAAATGTCGATCCTGGTCAACCATGAACCCGTCGATGCCCTGGCCATGATCGTCCATGCAGGCCGGGCCGACACCCGTGGCCGGGCGCTGTGTGAGCGTTTGAAGGACCTGATCCCAAGGCAGTTATTCGCCATCGCCATTCAGGCCGCCATTGGGGGCCGGGTCATCGCGCGGGAAACTGTGCGCGCCATGCGCAAGGACGTGCTGGCCAAATGCTACGGCGGCGATGTCAGCCGCAAACGAAAGCTGCTGGATAAGCAGAAAAAGGGCAAAAAGAAGATGCGCACCTTCGGCAAGGTGGAAATTCCGCAAGAAGCCTTTATCGCGGCCCTAAAGACTGGTGAGTAATTGGGCCGGGGAATAATTGCGCCGTAAATTATTTGGCCTGTGAATAGGCCCTCTACGTATTATTTAGAGAACGACCGACGTCGATTAGACGTCCGGGGTCGGCAAAAGAACAATAATACAGCCGCCGGAATTATTGCCACCAACCAGGCCGGCCATTGCAGCAAAGCAATCATGCCCGGGTCCCAGATGCTGGGATGCAAATCACGCTGCACCACCGCCTGCATCAGATTGATACTGCCCCGATCCAGATCATACCAAACCTGCCCCAGAATTCTGGGCTGCCAATCATCGGCCTGTAACGAGGCCAATGCTTCCGCCCCCGCAGCCAATAATGCGAGCCCGAGGAACACCAGCCCCAGGAGAAACCCTACCATTCTTATCTTAGCCATAGCCCTGCAAACACCATTTCGTCCGATTCAATCACGTTCTTGCCGTAATCATTGAAAAATCGACATCAGAAGTCCATTTGTTCCCTATCACCATATTGCCCACAGGGACATTCCTCACTATGTTCGGCCCCGCAATGTTTTCTGTGGAGGGGTGGCCGAGTGGTTGAAGGCGCACGCCTGGAAAGTGTGTATACGGGAGACCGTATCGTGGGTTCGAATCCCACTCCCTCCGCCATTAATTTCATATATCATGCTGATTTATAATAGATTTATGGGATTATAGAATG
>JAPKBD010000204.1 GCA_028824965.1 Alphaproteobacteria bacterium
GCCAAGGATGTTGTCCAGACTCCCTTTGTTGGTTAGCGTTCCGTAGTTTGTCAACTTGCAGGCTTTGCCGCATATCACGGACGCTGATTTGAAAGAATTAGGCGTCGCCCTGGGCGCACGGCGGCAAATTCTGGCGTCTTCCCTACACTTGGAAACGGTTGCCGCATCAGCGCGTTCAGATACTGCAGTTGAGGTAGGTCAGCCGAAGGCCCGGGAGGCCGAACGTCGTCAATTGACCGTGATGTTTTGTGACCTTGTCGGCTCAACCACGCTATCCCGACAACTTGACCCCGAGGACCTGCGCGACATCATACGGCGGTACCAGGATGCGTCAGCGGCCGCAATAACCCGCTATGACGGTCACGTGGCAAAATATCTAGGCGACGGCGTGCTGGCCTATTTTGGCTGGCCACAGGCGCATGAGCATCAGGCCGACCGTGCGGTTAGGGCCGGGTTGGATGCGGTTAACGCCGTCAGCGACATCACCATCGGCGATGGTGGCAGATTGGCAGCGCGGGTCGGGATTGCGACAGGCCAGGTTGTCGTCGGTGATCTTGTTGGCAATAGTGGCCGCGACGCCGAGGCCGTGACGGGAGAGACCCCGAACCTGGCGGCGCGCCTGCAAGGGGAGGCTGAACCCGGCCAGGTTGTCATTTCGGAAGGCACCCGTGACCTTGTCTACACCACATTCGAACTCGCAGACCTTAGCCCCCGCGCCCTCAAGAGATCTGACAAACTGGTGCCCGCCTGGCAGGTCGTCGGGGAAGGTCAATTCGAAGACACCAGGGCAGGCTCTGCGACCCGTATAATTGGGCGGGAGCAGGAACTTGCCCTTCTGCAAGACCGCTGGGAACTGGCTAAAAGTGGTGCCGGGCAGGCCGTCCTGCTTTCGGGCGAGGCGGGTATCGGTAAGTCGAGGGTTGTTGACGCTGTCCGCGCCATGGCCATCACGGAGCCGCATTTTCGTCTGCGTTATCAGTGTTCACCCCTGCATGCCAACAGTGCCTTCCACCCCATCGTTCAACGCCTCGAACGCGCGGCAAAATTTGCTGCCGATGACGGCGATGAGATTAAACTCGATAAGCTTGAGAAACTACTCGCCATCTCCGCAACCGATACGCACAGCATAGAACCACTGTTCGCCGCCTTGCTGTCACTGCCCGGTGAGCACCGGTACGGCCCGACCGACCTCGCTCCAGTGCAACGGCGTGATCGTACCTTTGCTGCATTGGTTGGACAGGTTTTAGCTCTGGCCCAACACCGACCGGTTCTCTTCATAATGGAAGACGCCCACTGGATAGATCCGACGACGCGGGACTATGTCGGCGCGGTGATCGCCCAGATTGCCAACGCCGGCGTCTTCGTGCTGGTGACCCATCGACCCGACTTTGACGCGCCGTGGCAAGATCATCCGCATCTGACATCCCTGACATTGAACCGTTTAAGCCGGACCCAGGCGGCCGAAATCGTCGAGACCATCAGCGAGGGCCGGCTGACCGGTGCTGTCGTCGACCGTATTGTCGCGCGCGCCGATGGCGTGCCCCTTTATGTTGAGGAGCTGACAAAGTCGGTGCGGGAGGCGAGTGGTCTATCGAACGATCCGATCGCCCTTAATTCTATACCAGCGACCCTCCAGGCATCCCTTATGGCTCGTTTAGACCGGCTGGACGAGGCCAAACATATCGCCCAGATCGGCGCCGCCATTGGTCGCGAGTTTTCCGGTGATCTGCTAAAGGCGGTGTCCGGCGACGTCGAAGAAAGGCTCGGGTCAGCAATCGACCGGTTGGTGGATGCGGAAATGGTCTTTCCCGTCGCAACGCCCCGGGGCCCGGTTTACAGGTTTAAACATGCATTGATCCAGGAGGTCACGCTTGGCAGCATGTTGAAGGCTTACCGGGCGGAACTCCACGCCCGGATCGCAAAGACCTTAACGGCGGAATTTTCAGCTGTTGCAGATGCCGAACCGGAAATCCTTGCACGGCATTATTCGGCGGCTGGCATGGCTAAACCCGCAATTGAATGCTGGCGGCGCGCCGGTGCCCTGTCCGTTGCCGCTTCGGCGAATGTTGAGGCCGTGAACTACTTCAACAACGCCCTTGCGTTGGTGGAGACCATGCCGGACAACGTAGCGCGTGACCGATTGGAACTCGAACTCAGGGTCGCCTCCGGCGGGCCGCTGTTGATGACGAAAGGGCATGCCGCACCCGATGTAGGTCGGGCCTATGCCCGCGCGCGGGAGCTGTGTGAAAAGGTCGAGAATGCGCCGGAGATAGTGCCCGCCCTGTTTGGTCTATGGCGTTATTATGTGGGCCGGGGCGATTGCAATGTCACCCGCGATCTAGGCCGTCAAATTCTCGATATTGGAGAGGCGGCCGGCGATCAGGCCTCTATCGTATTGGGGCGTTATGGCCTTGGTTACGCCCTTTTCTGCCACGGGCAACTGGAGCTGGCCGAAGAGCAACTTAAGGCGGGCTATCAGGCCTATGACCAGCGTATGCGCGCGGATATCTCCTACCGTCTTGGGCAGGACCCGGGCGTCGCCTGCCTCGCCTACTCGGCCCTTGCGCTCTGGGTGCTTGGCTATCCAGAGCGGGCACGATTGAGAATTCAAGATGCCTTGGCGTTGGCCGATGATCTATCACACCCCTTTAGCCAGGCGTACGCCCGCTCGCTCGCCTGCCAGGTTATGCAGCTTCGGGGTGAAGTCGCAAAGGTTCAGGCGATGTCGGATCACGCCATCGAGATTGCACGGGAACAGGGTTTTGGCGTGTGGGTTGCCTCGCCCACGATCTTCAGGGGTTGGGCCCAATCCCAGATAGATGGGCTGGGCGGGGCGGACGGCGGTGCTGGGGAGGCGGCGGCGGCGGCGGAAGCTATCGTCACGGCCGGGATGTCCATGCGTCGGCCCTATTATCTTGCCCTTGTCGCAGAGGCACTGGTGATGGCGGAGCAGTGGGAGGAGGCAGGCGCAACACTGGAGCAGGCCCAATTGATCGCCACAGAGACCGATGAGCGTTGGAGCGAGCCTGAATTGACACGACTTCAAGGCGTCTTGGCGGCGCGCGACAATGTCGAAACAGCAGAGGCGCAATTGCGCCATGCTTGCACCCTTGCCCGTGATAATCATGCCAAGTCGTGGGAGCTTCGCGCCGCTACCAGCCTTGCGCGCCTGTTGCACGAGAAAGGTGAGGGCCAGGAAGCAGAACAGATCCTCCGCCCGGTTTATGACTGGTTCACCGAAGGCTTTGACACCCAAGATTTACAGAATGCGAAATCTCTGCTGGACGAGCTCTGATTTTGAAGCCTGCTTGCGGTCAAATTTGACGAAACCTGCACGCGCGCTCTAGGATGAGGGACACCTGCACCGGATCATAAATGCCATGGCGGCAACGCACAGATGGCGATTGCCGGGCGATCATCGCCTGAGGCCCCACTTAATCGCCACCAACTTGATCCCAATACTATGACTATGAAGGAGGCGCATTATGCGCGCGATGTTGTGTAACGAGTTTAGTTGGCCCGACGGTCTGGCGATGGGAGAGATTGCCCCGCCGGTTCCCGAGGATGACGAAGTTCTGATCGATGTTGAAGTCGCATCCGTCAGTTTCATGGATTACCTGATGGCATCAGGCGGATATCAGATGCGACCGGAATTGCCCTATGCACCCGGCACAGATGCCGCAGGCGTCGTCCGCGCCGTCGGCAAGGACGTCACCCTTTTCACGCCTGGCGACCGGGTCACATGCTTTAACTGGTACGGCGGCTTTGCCGAACAGATGGTGGCCAAGGAATGGAAATGCGTTCACCTGCCGGACGGTGTAGAGGCAGCAGCAGCGGCAACGGTGCTGCACAACTATGGTACCGCCTATTATGCCCTGTTGGTGCGGGATCAACTAAAACCAGGCGAAACCATTTTCATCACGGGTGCTGCAGGCGGCGTCGGGCTTGCCACGGTCGATTTGGCACGCAAGCTCGGCGGGCGCATCATCGCGGGTGTCGGCTCCGACGACAAAGCGGCAATCGTGGAAAAATATGGCGCAACGGCCGTGGTGAACTACAACACCGAGGACCTGCCTGCCCGCATTAAGGCGCTGACGGACGGCAAGGGCGTCGACGTCTGTTTTGACAATATTGGTGGAGAGGTCTTTCAAAAGATGACCCGCCTGATGAACTGGGCCGGACGCCTGATGCCCGTCGGCTTTACCAGTGGCGACATCCCAGAGGTACCTATGAACCTGCCTTTGGTGAAGAATTATTCCATCGTCGGACTATTCTCCGGCGCGTGGTTCGAAAAATTCCACGATGAAGGCCGCATTGCGAACGATACCATCATGGGCTGGCTGGCAGCAGGCGAGATCAACCCCTACATCGACCGCACCCTACCGTTGGAACAGGCCGGCGAAGCCTTGCAACTGATTGCTGATCGGAAAACACAAGGACGGGTCGTTTTACAGATAGGTTAGGTAGCTCTCCATTTATGATAGAGATCACTATTGATCAACGATTGTGCGGTCCACCGAATTCCGGCAACGGCGGCCATGTCTGCGGTATGCTGGCAAGTGCGCAGGCAACCTGGATTTTGGTCAGCCAGGCGTCCAGTTGGGCCAGAGCGGTTGAAGCTAACGCTGATGCGGATGCCATTTCCAGGCCGGTTGGCCCGATTGGTCATGAACAGTTTGCCCCTGGTTATCGACATTTTGGACGGCATTCGCTATGTCCGGGGGGAGCGGGGGGCCACGGTCTCTACATAGGATTTTTCTAATCTGATAGGTTGAGTAAACGCCATGCATGATCCCATACATCTCACCGAAGACATGCGGATGATCCGCGACCAGATCCGGCGCTTTGTAACAGAGGAAGTCGTTCCTCATGGTGAGGCCTGGGAGGCGACCGGCAAAGTACCGCGGGAGGTTTTGCGGGAAATGGGCAAACTGGGATTTCTCGCCATGCGCCACCCGGAGGAATATGGCGGCTCCGACCTTGGGGCCATGGCATCCCTAATCCTGTCGGAGGAGCTTGGCCGCTCCACCTTTGGCGGCTTTTCAGCAACGGTGTTGGTGCACACGGACATGGCATCGCCGCATCTGGTGCGTTATGGCACGACTGAGCAAAAGGCCAAATACCTGCCAAAAATCTGCACAGGCGAGATCATTACCGCCGTTGCCGTGACCGAACCAGGTGCGGGATCTGACGTGGCCGGGCTATCCACCCGCGCGGTACGCGATGGTGATGATTATATCCTGAACGGTGCCAAGATGTTCATCACCAACGGCATCTATGGTGATCTGTTCTTCGTTGCTGCCCGCACGGACCCAAATGTTAAGGGCAGCCGGGGCATCTCGATCTTTATCATTGAAAAGGGCACACCGGGATTTTCCGTCTCTCAAAAACTGGACAAACATGGCTGGCGTTGTTCTGATACGGCTGGACTGGCGTTCGAAGACTGCCGCATCCCTGCCGGCAATATGTTGGGGGAGGAGAACAAAGGCTTTTATGCCATCATGGATAATTTTCAGAATGAACGCATGGTGCTGTCCGGCATGGCTGTGGGCGAGTCGACCAAAGCCCTGGAAATTACCCTGGAATACCTCAAAGAACGCAAAGCGTTCGATGCCACACTGTGGGAAAAACAGGCTATCCGCCAACGTCTGTCCATGCTGTCAGCAGAAGTTGAGGCGGCCCGGCAGTTGTCTTATCACGTGGCCTGGCTGGACGAACAAGGCGAAGATTGCGTGGCGGAAGTTTCCATGCTGAAAGCCATGTCGGCGGAAGTGGCCAATCGCACCATGTATGATTGCCTGCAATTTCACGGCGGCATGGGCTATATGCGCGAGAGCACCATTGAGCGCATGTCACGCGATGCCCGTATCCTACCCATTGGCGGCGGTGCCACGGAAGTGATGTTGGAAGAAGTCGCCAAACGTCTATAGGACAGAATAAAATTCGCAGACATTTGAATATGAGGCTGTCATGAGTGAAGCAGAAGACAAACCGAGCTTTGGCTGGACGGACGAAGAATTGCTGGCGCAGCCACTGGTCTATCGCGAGGATTTGTTTGCCGGCAAGGTCGTCCTGGTTTCGGGCGGCGGCAGCGGTTTGGGCAAGGCCATCGCATATGCCTTCGCCCGTCTGGGCGCGACGTTGGTTCTGTGCGGGCGCAATCCCGACCGTTTGGCCAATGCCAAGTCCCATATTGAAGCCCTGGGCATGCGCTGTGATACCCATCAAATGACCATCCGGGATCCCGACAGTGTCAACGAGATGATGAAAAAGGTCTTTGAAGACCATGGCAATCTGGATGTTCTGGTCAACAACGCCGGCGGACAATTCCCCCTGCCCGCCCTGGACATTACGCCCAAGGGTTGGAACGCGGTTGTCGACACCAATCTGAACGGCACCTGGTACATGATGCAGGCGGCTGCCCAGCAATGGAAAGATCGCGAAACATCGGGCTCCATCGTTAATATTGTTGCCGATATTTGGCGTGGCCTGCCGGACATGGCCCACACCTGCGCCGCCCGCGCAGGCGTTGTCTATCTGTCCAAGACCGTTGCCGTAGAATGGGCCCCGTTGAACATCCGCGTCAACTGTGTCGCGCCGGGCTGTTGCGAGACGGAGGCGTTTTCGCTGTATCCAGCAGACGCCGCTGTACGCTATGAAGTGTCCAACCCTATGCTGCATTCCGGCGATGCTATGGATATTGCCGAGGCGGTGATCTATATTTCCGCCCCGTCGGGCAAGTTCGTCAACGGTGAGGTCCTGACCGTCGATGGCGGGCAACAGATGTGGGGCGACGTTTGGCCCTATCACAAACCCGAATGGACCAAGGTGGATACCAAATAGCCATGACAAGTTCGAGCAGAGAAATCGCAGAGATCATCACGGCCCAGCGCGCCACGGAAGGCGCGGGCTTTCCCATCCGCCGGCCCTTCCCCACGCCGCAGCTGGATAATCTTGATCCGTTTTTGATGTTGGATGAAGTCGGGCCCATCGATTGGCCGCCCGGTCAGGCCAAGGGCGCGCCGGACCATCCCCATCGCGGTTTTGAGACCATCAGCTATTTGCTGTCGGGTGAAAAACTGCATGAAGATTCCAACGGCGACCACCAAATTATGAGCCCCGGCGATGTGCAGTGGATGACGGCTGGGTCCGGCATCATTCATTCTGAAATGCCCAGCCCCGCGATGATCAAATCGGGCGGGCGGGCGCATTCATTTCAGATCTGGGTCAATCTGCCCGCCAAAAATAAAATGGACGGCCAGCGCTATCAGTTCATCGCCAACGACGAAATGCCCTTGGGCCGCAGCGACGACGACCTGATCCTGGTTAAAGTTATCGCGGGGGAGGCCTATGGCGTTACCGCCAAGATCGATACCTATGTGCCGGTGACCTTGCAGGATTGGACCATGTAGCCGGGCGGCCAGGCCAGACCTGCCACGCCAACCAAGCAGAGAATGGCGCTGTACCTGTTCCAGGGCAGCCTTACCGTCGGCCCCCAGGGACAGAAGATCGAGGATGGCCAGCTGGTCATTTTCGGGCCCGGAGAGGCGGTTGACCTCGCCCACAATGCGAATGGGGACGGGGAGGCAGACGAACCTGCGCGTTTCCTGTTGTTCGGCGGCGAACCTATTGGCGAGCCCATCGCCCGCTATGG
>JAPKBD010000205.1 GCA_028824965.1 Alphaproteobacteria bacterium
GCTACTTTTAAGGTCACCAAAAACCGGCTGACCAAGCTTGCCCTTGATGGAACCCAATATGCCCCGATCAGCGACTTGTTTGCTGGGCCGACGGCGATCGCCTATTCAGACGATCCTGTCGCACCTGCTAAGGTCGCTGTCGAATTTGCCAAAAAGAACGAAAAGTTGGTCGTTCTTGGCGGTGCCATGGGCGACCAGCAGTTGGATGTTGATGGCGTCAAAGCCCTTGCATCCCTGCCGTCCCTGGATGAATTACGAGGCAAAATTGTCGGGCTGTTGCAAGCCCCCGCGACCAAGCTGGCTGGTGTCATACAGGCACCTGCTTCGCAATTGGCTCGGGTGCTTTCAGCCCAGGGTTCCAAAGATGAGGCGGCTTGAGCTGTCACAATTTAGGTTCGAACTAGGAGCTACGAAAAATGGCTGATTTAGATAAGATTGCAGAAGATCTGTCAGCGTTGACCGTCATTGAGGCGGCTGACCTGGCCAAATTGTTGGAAGAAAAATGGGGCGTCTCTGCGGCGGCCCCGGTTGCGGCAGCAGCGGCGGCACCAGCCGCCGGCGCCGGCGCAGCTGAAGAACAGACTGAATTTGATGTGGTTTTGGCCTCGTTTGGCGAGAAAAAGATCAATGTCATCAAAGAAGTCCGGGCGATCACCGGTCTTGGCCTGAAAGAAGCCAAGGATCTGGTCGAGTCCGCACCAAAAGAGATCAAAGAAGGCATCCCGAAAGACGAGGCCGTAAAGATCAAGGAACAGCTCGAAGGCGCAGGCGCGACCGTCGAGATCAAGTAACGTTCCGACTATGCTTTGTTTCAGCCGGTTGAGGGTGCCCCCCCATATGTTGGGCATGCGCCGTCAACCGGCTGGGCAAACTTTTGGTTTGGTGCTTCAATTGGTTATTTCGTTTGTTTATATTGACTTACCAGAATTATTCGTTATCAACTCATTCGTTATTGTCTGAGAATATTGGAACGGGAAGGAAGCTGGCGGACCTCTATCGTGGTCGCGCCCGTTTTTGCGTGGGTTTACCTATTGGGCTTACTTGTTGAATTCATTGCATTATTTGCACGTTTTCAGGGTCGCGCCGCACAACATTATATTGTTTGCGGGCCGGTAAAGTAGGTGGAATGAGTAGCTCAACAAAACTCCCGTATGGTCATCGCGCTCCGTTGGTGCGCGCAATGGGGCAGTGGACGTTCAGGGATATCTCCCAGGGGCGCCGCAGCAGAAGCATGAGGAAGACGCATGTCACTGACATTTACCGGTCGTAAACGCATCCGCAAATCATTTGGACGCATCGCAGAAGTTGCGCAGATGCCCAATTTGATTGAGGTGCAGAAAAGTTCCTACGACAAATTCCTGCAGGCCGATATTCCGGTGGAGGAACGCGGCGACACCGGCATGAACGGCGTCTTTCAATCGGTTTTCCCGATTAAGGATTTTGCCGAGACAGCGGAGCTTCATTACGTGAAGTTCAATCTGGAAGATCCGAAATACGATGTGGAGGAATGCCAGCAGCGTGGCATGACCTATGCCGCACCGTTGAAGGTCACCTTGCACCTGATCGTGTTTGAGGTGGACGAGGATACCCAGGCCAAATCGGTTTTGGATATTAAGGAACAGGAAGTCTACATGGGCGATATGCCTATGATGACCAACAATGGTACCTTCGTCATCAATGGTACGGAGCGGGTGATCGTCAGTCAGATGCATCGCTCCCCCGGCGTCTTTTTCGATCACGACAAGGGTAAGACCCATTCTTCGGGCAAGCTGTTGTTTGCAGCCCGTATTATTCCTTATCGCGGTTCCTGGTTGGATTTCGAATTTGATGCCAAGGATATCGTCTTTGTCCGCATCGATCGTCGTCGGAAATTGCCGGTTACGACTTTGCTGCAAGGCATTGGCTTGAGCGCGGAAGAAATTCTGAGCTATTTCTACCGCACGGTGGATTACAAATATGACGCCAAAAAAGGCGGTTGGCGCACACCCTTTGATGCTGAGCGTCTGCGCGGCCTGCGTGCGGTGCGCGATCTGGTCAATGCCAAGAACGGCGACGTGATGGTAGAAGCGGGAGAGAAAATTACCCCGCGCAAGACCCGCAAACTGGTCGAAGACGGCGTCAAGGAACTGTTAGTCACGGACGAAGATTTGGTCGGCCGATTTGTGTCTTTCGACCTGGTGGACGAAAATACCGGCCTGATCCTGGCGGAAGCCGGCGAAGAGCTGACGGAAGAGTTGATAGAATCTTTGCGGGAAGCTTCAGTAACCCTGATCCCGACCCTGGACATCGATCATGTGACCGTTGGGGCCTACATCCGCAATACTTTGGTGGCGGACAAGAACTCCAGCCGTGAACAGGCGTTGATCGACATCTACCGGGTTATGCGCCCCGGCGAACCACCTACCGTGGAAGCTGCGCAAAATCTGTTTAACTCCATGTTCTTTGACTCAGAACGTTATGATTTGTCCTCTGTCGGTCGGGTGAAGTTGAATGCCCGCCTGGGCCTGGATGCTGAAGACACGGTGCGTGTGCTGCGTGTCGAAGACATCATGGCTGTGGTTAAGACCCTGGTGGATTTGAAAGATGGCCGTGGTGATATCGACGATATCGATCATTTGGGCAATCGTCGGGTCCGCTCTGTCGGTGAGTTGATGGAGAACCAATACCGCATCGGCCTGCTGCGGATGGAGCGCGCGATCCGGGAGCGGATGAGCTCTGTCGAGATTGACAGTGTCATGCCTCATGATCTGATCAACGCCAAACCGGCTGCTGCTGCCGTGCGGGAATTCTTTGGCTCCTCACAGTTGAGCCAGTTTATGGATCAGACCAATCCGTTGTCTGAAATCACCCATAAACGGCGTCTCTCAGCCCTTGGGCCGGGTGGTTTGACGCGGGAGCGAGCCGGCTTTGAGGTGCGCGATGTGCATCCTACCCATTATGGCCGGATCTGCCCGATTGAGACGCCGGAAGGGCCGAATATCGGCCTGATCAACTCTTTGGCGACGTATGCCCGCATCAATCGCTATGGCTTCATCGAGACACCTTATCGTAAAGTTACGGACGGTCGCGTCGGCGAAGACGTGCTGTATCTTTCCGCTATGGAAGAAGGCAAGTACACCATCGCCCAGGCCAATGCTGAATTGGACAAGAAAGGCAAATTCGTTGCCGATCTAATCTCCTGCCGGGCTGGCGATGACTTTCAGATGACGGCGCCGGAAAACATCGAATATATGGATGTTTCACCGAAGCAGTTGGTCTCTGTCGCGGCTGCGTTGATCCCCTTCCTGGAAAACGATGACGCCAACCGGGCCTTGATGGGCTCCAACATGCAACGCCAGGCGGTGCCTTTGTTGCAGGCTGAAGCGCCTTTGGTGGGTACGGGTATGGAATCTGTGGTCGCGCGCGATTCCGGTGTGTCCGTTGTGGCGCGGCGGACCGGCGTGGTTGATCAGATCGACGCCACACGTATTGTTGTCCGGGCCACGGAAGAGACTGATTTGTCGGTCAGCGGCGTGGACATCTACAATTTGTTGAAGTTCCAGCGTTCGAACCAGAACACCTGTATCAACCAGCGTCCCCTTGTGAAGGTTGGTGACGAGGTATCCGCCGGCGATATCATCGCCGATGGCCCCTCAACTGAGCTGGGCGAGTTGGCCCTGGGCCGGAACGTCCTGGTCGCCTTCATGCCATGGATGGGCTACAACTTTGAGGATTCCATCCTGATCTCTGAACGTATCGTGCGCGATGATGTCTTCACCTCGATCCATATTGAGGAATTTGAAGTCATGGCCCGTGATACCAAATTGGGGCCGGAGGAAATTACCCGGGATATTCCCAACGTGGGCGAAGAAGCCCTGCGTAATCTGGATGAGGCCGGCATTGTCTATATCGGGGCGGAAGTGCACCCGGGCGACATCTTGTGCGGCAAAATCACCCCGAAGGGGGAAAGCCCGATTACGCCGGAAGAAAAATTGCTGCGCGCCATCTTTGGTGAAAAAGCCTCTGATGTTCGTGACACCTCCCTGAAACTTCCCCCCGGCGTGTCCGGAACTGTGGTCGAGGTGCGGGTCTTCTCGCGTCACGGCGTGGACAAGGACGAGCGTGCCCTGGCGATTGAGCGGGACGAGATCGAACGTCTGGCCAAGGATCGCGACGACGAAATGGGCATCCTGGAGCGTAATACATACTCGCGCCTGCATGAATTCCTGATGGGTAAGACAGCCTCTGGCGGCCCCAAGGGCCTGAAGGCCGATACCCGCATCACGGAAGGTGTGCTTTCGGATATGAGCCGTGGGCAATGGTGGCAGATTACCCTGTCCAACCAAAAAGCCATGGACGAGATTGAACAGTTGAACAAGCAGTTCGATCTGTCCCGGAAAGAATTGGAAGACCGGTTCGACAACAAGTTGGATAAATTGCAGCGTGGTGACGAATTGTTGCCGGGTGTGATGAAAATGGCGAAGGTTTTTGTTGCTGTGAAGCGCAAATTGCAACCGGGCGACAAGATGGCCGGCCGTCACGGCAACAAAGGCGTGATTTCCAATATCGTTCCGATTGAGGATATGCCTTATCTGGCAGATGGCACCAACGTGGACATCGTCCTTAATCCCCTGGGCGTGCCCAGTCGGATGAACGTGGGCCAGATCCTGGAGACTCATTTAGGCTGGGCCTCCGCCGGGCTGGGCATTCAAATTGGCGAGATGGTCGATAATATTCGCCGTGGCAGCAAATCGGATGATTTGAAAAAACATCTGAAGACTGTTTATGGCGATGAACAATACAAAGACGGCATCGCCGATATGGACAATGACCAGCTGTTGGAGCTGGGCGATAATCTGCGCAAGGGTGTGCCCATGGCGACCCCGGTGTTCGATGGTGCCCACGAGGCTGATATCGTGACGATGCTGGGTCATGCCGGACTGCACTCATCCGGTCAGTCTACCTTGCATGATGGCCGAACAGGCGAACCCTTCGTTCGCCAGGTCACGGTTGGCTACATCTATATGTTGAAACTGCATCATCTGGTGGACGACAAAATTCATGCCCGTTCCATCGGCCCGTACTCTCTGGTCACCCAGCAACCGTTGGGCGGCAAGGCACAGTTCGGTGGTCAGCGCTTTGGCGAGATGGAGGTCTGGGCCCTGCAAGCATACGGCGCGGCCTACACCTTGCAGGAAATGCTGACGGTGAAGTCCGATGATGTCGCCGGTCGTACCAAAGTGTACGAGGCAATCGTGCGCGGTGACGATGCGTTCGAAGCCGGCATTCCGGAATCCTTCAATGTGCTGGTGAAGGAAATGCGCTCGCTCTGCCTGAATGTAGAGTTGACGCAAAAGAGTATCTAGTTACGGGGCAGATGGCGGAGGGTTAACCCTCCGCCGTTCTGTTCGAATTTTGGTTTCACGACCGTTTTGGTTTCACTAGGCGCCCATCCTTTTTTGGGTCGCCGCCAATGGGAGATTACCCATGAACGAACTGATGAGAATCTTTGGCCCGGCCACCACCTCGGCTGCCGACAACTTCGATCAGATCAAGATTTCAATCGCCAGCCCCGAACGTATCCGTTCGTGGTCCTTCGGCGAGATTAAAAAGCCCGAAACCATCAATTACCGGACCTTTAAGCCGGAGCGCGACGGTCTATTCTGCGCCCGGATCTTTGGCCCGATCAAAGATTACGAATGCCTGTGCGGTAAATACAAACGCATGAAGTTCAAAGGCATCGTCTGCGAAAAATGCGGCGTTGAGGTTACCCTCTCGAAAGTACGGCGGGAGCGTATGGGCCATATTGAACTGGCCTCGCCCGTCGCCCACATCTGGTTCCTGAAATCCCTGCCGTCACGTATCGGGCTATTGCTCGATATGACCCTGCGGGATCTGGAGCGGGTGTTGTATTTCGAACATTACGTGGTGGTCGAACCTGGCCTGACGCCGATGGAGCACATGCAGCTGCTGACCGAGGATGAATTTCTCGATGCCCAGGACGAATATGGCGAGGATGCGTTCTCTGCCGGTATCGGTGCTGAGGCGATTAAGGAAATCCTTTCCACCGTTGATCTGGAGTCGGAGCGGGTCAAGCTGCGGCAAGAGCTGGCGGAAACCACGTCAGAGCTGAAGCCGAAAAAGATCGTTAAGCGGCTGAAATTGATCGATGCGTTCATCGAATCCGGTAACCGGCCCGAATGGATGATCCTGGAAGTCGTCCCCGTCATTCCGCCAGAGCTGCGCCCCTTGGTGCCCTTGGACGGCGGCCGGTTCGCAACCTCGGATCTGAACGACCTTTATCGCCGGGTGATTAACCGGAACAACCGTTTGAAGCGCCTGATAGAGCTGAAGGCCCCTGATATCATCGTTCGTAACGAAAAGCGTATGTTGCAGGAATCCGTTGATGCCCTGTTTGACAACGGCCGTCGTGGCCGCGTCATCACGGGTGCCAATAAACGGCCCCTGAAATCTTTGGCGGATATGCTCAAAGGTAAACAAGGCCGGTTCCGCCAGAACCTGTTGGGCAAACGTGTGGATTATTCCGGACGTTCGGTCATCGTGGTTGGGCCGGAGCTGAAGCTGCACCAATGCGGCCTGCCGAAAAAGATGGCGTTGGAATTGTTTAAGCCTTTCATCTATTCCAACCTTGAAGTTGATGGCACGGCAGCCACCCTGAAGATGGCCAAAAAGCTGGTGGAAAAGGAACGTCCCGAGGTTTGGGATATTCTGGAGCGGGTGATCCGCGAACATCCCATCATGTTGAACCGGGCACCCACATTGCATCGCCTGGGCATTCAGGCGTTCGAGCCGGTATTGGTTGAGGGCAAGGCCATTCAGCTGCATCCCCTGGTTTGCGCCGCCTTCAACGCTGACTTTGACGGCGATCAGATGGCCGTGCATGTGCCCTTGAGCCTGGAAGCCCAGCTTGAGGCGCGGGTCCTGATGATGTCCACCAACAACATCCTCTCGCCCGCCAATGGCAAGCCGATCATTGTGCCGTCCCAGGATATTGTTCTGGGTATCTATTACCTGACCATAGAAATTCCCAATGGTCCGGGCGAAGGTATGGTCTTTGCCGATGTGGCGGAGATTGAGATGGCCCTGGATTCAAAGGCGATCCATCTCCACTCGAAAATTCGCGCCCGTTATCACACGGTTGATGAAAATGGTGACCCGGTGACAATTTTGCCGGAAACCACGGCAGGCCGGATGCTGATCGCGAACATTCTGCCCCGGAACAAGAATATTCCGTTCGAAATCATCAACCGCCTGACCACGAAAAAAGAAATCAGTGTCGTGATTGACGAGATCTATCGTCATTGCGGTCAAAAGGACACGGTCATATTTGCTGACCGTCTGATGAAGCTTGGCTTCCGCCACGCCTGCCTTGCCGGTATCTCCTTTGGTAAGGATGACATGGTCATCCCAGAGACAAAGGAAGCTCTGGTTGATGAAACACGGGATCTGGTGAAGGAATATGAGCAGCAATATCAGGACGGCCTGATCACCCAGGGTGAAAAGTACAACAAGGTTGTTGATGCCTGGGCCCAGTGCACTGATAAGGTCGCTGATGAGATGATGGATCGTATTTCGTCCGAGGGACAGGATACGGGCAACATTAATTCGATCTGGATGATGGCTCATTCCGGTGCCCGTGGT
>JAPKBD010000501.1 GCA_028824965.1 Alphaproteobacteria bacterium
TTCTCGCAAAACCTGGCGAGCAACAGTCACTTTGTGAACTTCTGTCGGCCCATCGACAATGCCCATGCGCAAGGCCGCCAGAACCTGACCGGCCAATGGCATTTCATTGGACATGCCCAGCGAGCCGTGCACTTGCAGGGAGCGGCTGGCGACCGCATGAAAGACCTTTGGCATGGCGGCCTTCACAGCAGATATGTCTTTGCGGACCATCATATAGTCTTTGTATTTATCTATCCGCCAGGCCGTGCGCAGGACCAGCAGGCGGAATTGCTCCATCTCGATCCAGCTATCGGCAATCATTGCCTGTACCAGCTGTTTGTCTCCCAACATCTCGCCCTTGGTTTGCCTGGAAAGGGCACGCTCGCACATCATGTCGAAGGCCTTGGAGATTTGCCCCATGGTACGCATGGCGTGGTGGATGCGACCGCCACCCAAACGAGTTTGCGCCACCACAAAACCCTGGCCGGGATCACCCAGCATGTGATCGGCAGGCACCCGGACATTTTCGTAACTGACATAACCGTGGGTGCCGTCACTGCCCTCTTCAATGCCAACACTGACATTGCGCACGATATTCACGCCCGGAGTTTCGGTCGGCACGATGAAACTGGACATGCGGCTGTGGATCCCGGCGTCCTGATCCGTTACCGCCAATACAATCAGGAAAGAGGCAAAACGGGCGTTGGATGAAAACCATTTTTCGCCATTGATCACCCAATGATTGCCATCAAGTTCGGCATGGACCTTGAACATCGTCGGATCGGAACCGGCATGGGGTTCGGTCATCGAAAACGAAGAGACAATATCACCGTCCAACAGGGGTCGCAGATAACGTGCCTTCTGTTCCTCGGTACCATAATGAGCCAGAATTTCGCCGTTACCGGTATCCGGGGCCTGACAGCCGAAGACGATTGGGGCAAACCGGGCCCGGCCCAGTATTTCATTCATTAAGGCCAGCTTTAATTGGCCATAGCCCAAGCCGCCCAGTTCCGGGTCCAGATGACAGGCCCAAAGCCCCATCTCCTTGACCTGCTGCTGCAGCGGCTTAACCAGCTTTTGATTGTTCGGATTGGCAACATCATGGGGATGTTTCAAGACATGATCGAGCGGTTCCACCTCTTCCGCCACAAATTTACGGATCCAGGTCAGTGTTGTTTCAAATTCGTCATCAGTTTCAAAGTCCCAGGCCATAGTTTGGCGCTCCTAAGTTTGATCAAGAAAATAGATTGGAAAAAGGCGTGATCTCGAAGATAACCCGCGGCAAGGTAATCAGCAAATCTTGGAGTTGCTTTGCAAACCCATCCCGGGATTTTCCGACTGTGATGATGAACCCGACTTCGGGATAAATTCAGCTTATTCCTTTACCCCGCCCCCAACCGCAATGCCTGAACCAGCCACCATGACCTTGTTCGGTCTTGGCCTCCTCGGAATGGGCTTGGCACGGCGCAGGAAGAAAGCCGCAGCCTAGGAAACCAACTTCCATCTTCGGACGAAATGGCGGTCTTCGGGCCGCCATTTTCTTTGGTGGCAGTTGCCAGCGATAGTCGCTATGGGTCAAAAGCGGTATGTTTAATTTC
>JAPKBD010000502.1 GCA_028824965.1 Alphaproteobacteria bacterium
TTATTCAGCGCCAGACGGTGACGCCGGGCAATGTGCACGATAGCCAGGAGCGTGACACCTTGTTGCTGGGAGATGAGAGTGAGCTTTACGCCGATGCGGCTTATAGTTCGGCAGAGACCCGAGACAAGCTGGCCCGGTTTGGAATTTCAGATCGTGTTCAACGCAAGGGCTACCGCAACCATCCCCTGTCATTAGGAGATCACGAGCGGAACAAGGAAATCGCTATAACGCGTAGCGGCGGCGAGCGACCTTTTGCCACCTATAAACGGCTGTACGGTCTGGCCCGAACGCGGTTCATGGGGCTGGATAAAAATCTAACATTTTATGGCCTGGCGGCAATGGCCTCGAACATCCGCAAAGGGGCCAAGTTCCTCACGCTATATGGCATCCGAGAACCGGTTCCCACAGGATAAGTGCGTCAAAACCTCGCAAATACCGCCTAAACTACCGAATAACCGCTGTCGCGGTGTAAAAATTGTGCCAATTCGCCGGATGGTTTGACGCCTAGCCCAAATCAGGCCTTATGCAGAGGTCTCATTCCATTAATGATTCGAAAAAATGCTTCCTTAGCCGCCCCTAATGGAGCTTGAATCTTACCCGTCGAAACAACGACTTGCTTTGCACAGGTGCAAATTTGATCGGCGATGGTCTATATACTGAACTATGTCCGATCCATTTGATTTAGAACACGCGACGGCACCCGCCGCACACGCGCCCCACCCTGATGGGGCTGAGGGGATCCTTGATTCCGGTTCCCAGAAACCGCCGTTCGATTACATCAGCCTGCTCAATCCCGAACAACGCAGTGCGGTCGAAGCGATTAAAGGTCCCGTCCTTGTCCTGGCAGGTGCCGGCACGGGCAAGACCCGGGTATTAACCACACGCCTGGCCACTATTCTGCATCAGCGCCTTGCCTTTCCCTCTCAGTTATTGGTGGTGACCTTCACCAACAAGGCGGCCCACGAAATGGCCGAGCGTACGGCGAGCCTGGTCGGCCGCGCGGTTGAGGGACTGTGGCTGGGGACCTTCCATGCCATCGGCGTGCGCCTGTTGCGCCGCCATGCGGAGTTGGTCGGCCTGAAAAGCAATTTTACCATTCTTGATACGGATGATCAGTTACGCCTGTTGAAACAATTGATCGAGGCGGAACAACTGGACCCGAAACGCTGGGCGCCGCGACAACTGGCGGCCATGATCGACCGCTGGAAAGACCGTGGTCTGATCCCCGATAAAGTTCCGGGCGGAGAGGGCGAGGGTTTCGCCAATGGTCTGGGCATCGTGTTGTACAAGGCCTATCAGGCACGGCTGAGAAGTCTCAACGCCTGTGATTTCGGTGATCTGCTGCTCCATTGCCTGACGATCTTTACCGAGAACGGCGACGTCCTGGCCAGCTATCAAAAACAATTTCGCTACATCCTGGTTGATGAGTACCAGGACACCAACGTCTCGCAGTACCTATTACTGCGACTGCTGGCCCAGGGTCATCGCAATATCTGCTGCGTCGGCGACGATGATCAATCAATTTATTCCTGGCGTGGGGCGGAGGTAGGAAACATCCTGCGCTTTGAAAAGG
>JAPKBD010000206.1 GCA_028824965.1 Alphaproteobacteria bacterium
GGTATAGCAAGTGTACCCAAGAGGCACAATATCGAGCATACGAGGTTATGCGACGTTATACCAAGGTTCGGTGATAGAGACCCATATAGATGCTTTACGAAGGCTTTCGGGTAGGAGCGCGTTGCCCAGCAGATTTTTGGGTACTGGTACCATAAGCGATGCGCGACACCGCCGAAAACCTTCCTAATGCGCCGAATTCGATCGTTTCAGAGGCGCGCTGGCGGCGTCATGAACGCTTGAGGGTACCCGTACCGTCGGCGCTTCCATTCCTACCCGGCGCGCCTCTGAAGCGATCTATATGAGTCTTTATCACCGCACCTTGGTATTATCTGCGTCCCGTGACAACGAGCGCTTGCATCGTGCGATAGGTTTGGCTATACAGCCAACGCAAATCACGGAGCTGCAGAATGAAAAAAGATATCCACCCCGATTACCATGAAATTACCGTGGTTCTGACCGATGGCCAGGAATTCACCACCCGTTCCACCTATGGGGAGCCCGGTGCCGTCCTGAAATTGGATATCGATCCCTCCACCCACCCGGCCTGGACCGGTGGCCCACAGCGTATTCTAGACACGGGCCGGGTTGCCAAATTCCGGAACAAGTTCAAGGGCTTTGGCCTAGACTAGAACTGGGTCTAGTTTTGGGACTGGGTCTGGGACCTAATTTAGGTTTAGGACTGGGCCCGGATTGATGATTGAGCCGATGGCTTGTTCAACGCAGATTTAATAATTTTAGACGAACTGACTGGTCGCAACAGAGGCGCCTTAAGCAGGCGTGCTTGCCACCATGTCATCCAGGCGGGATATACGGCTATACAGCCGCTCGCTCCGGCGTAAAAGATCGCCCAGATAAGGCGGCAGTAATTCCGGGTCGATGCTGTCATCCGGCAGGCAGACATCGGCACCGCCCAGTCGCCAGTCATCCCCGCGCACTTCTTCACGCGTTAATTCGCCCTGATGCACGGCGCGCTGAACCAACAACCATGCCATCATATTGGTCAGACGTGAGGTCAGACGCATAATCTCGACTGAGAACCTTGCGGCGATGTCGATGGACAGTTCCCGTGATTCTTCGTCCCCATAATCGCGCAAATAGTCCCGCGCTTCACGGGTCAACGCCAGGGCTTCGTCAAATGTGCGACCAAAAAACGCCGGGGCCGCAGATTTTACCGTTACGCTATTATCAGTACTGTCCATTGGCGTAGTATGGCCATAAAGGATTAACAAATTCAATTACTACCGACTTGAAATCGTGTCTGCATATGCCTACATCCATTGTGTTCGGACGCCAATTATGGGTTCGAATAAAGATGCGGGCCCGGCCATAACGGCGGGTCTTTGAAACATCGGATATTGCTTCGAAAGGAGGGTATCGCGCCATGCGTAGATACGACTTAGCACCATTGTTACGTTCATCTGTAGGCTTCGACCGTTTTGACCAGTTGTTTGATACGGCAAACCGCAGCAACACAGCCGCAAACCCCTATCCCCCCTACAATATTGAGAAAGTCGAAGACGACTACCGCATTTCCATGGCGGTAGCAGGCTTTAGCGAGGCCGACATCGAGATTACGGTCAAAGACAACACCTTGATTGTAGAAGGCAGCCCCCTGACAGAGCCTGACGGGGTATCCTACCTCCACCGCGGTATAGCCGGACGCGGGTTTGAGCGCCGTTTTCAACTGGCGGAAAATGTCAACGTCCACGCTGCCCATATGGAAAATGGTCTGTTGCATGTGGATCTACAGCATCACACCCCGGAACATATGAAACCACGGCGCATTGAAATCGACAAAGCCGCCTAAGTTCATAGTTTCATTCAGCAAGATCGAGCCCGCCATCCCATGATGGCGGGCTTTTTTGCCTTTATTGAGTCGCTTTCCTTGAACTGTTTACATTGTGTTAATAATCTATATATATAAAAATATCTTTATATCATTTTCCAGAATATTGTCGAATATTGGCAGACATTAACCGGTAGATCGCGATGGAATTGCTTTTACAGGGACTACGCGCAGCGGCGGAACCAACCCGGTTGCGCCTTTTAGCGCTTTGCGCCCATGCGGAATTGACCGTGACGGAGTTAACCCAGATTCTGGGGCAAAGTCAGCCACGGGTCTCCCGCCATTTGAAATTGCTGTGTGAGGCGGGATTGCTGGAGCGTCATCGGGAAGGGACCTGGGCCTACTATCGCCTGGCCGACACCTCCGATTGCGCCCATCTGGCCCGCACACTGGTTGATCTGGTACCCTTCGGCGATGACGCCCTCGCCCGGGACCTCGGGCGTCTGGATGCCATTAAGCAGACCAGAGCGGCGGCGGCGGCGGCGTATTTTCGCGCCAATGCGGACCGATGGGACGAAATCCGCTCACTCTATCTGCCGGAGAGGGAAGTTGAGGCGGGTTTATTGCGTGCCGTCGGCAATGAGCCCATTGGCGATTTCCTTGATATCGGTACGGGTACGGGGCGAATATTGGACGTCTTTGCACCACACATAACGCGGGGCACCGGGGTCGATTTATCCCATGAAATGCTGCAAATGGCCCGGGCCAAGCTGGAAGAAAACGGCCATCGTCATTGCCAGGTCCGACATGGCGATATGTATAACCTGCAGCTGCCCAGCAATGAATTCGACCTCGTGGTTGTGCATCAGGTTCTCCACTATGCGGAAGAGCCGGGTTCCGTCATCGCAGAAGCAGCCCAAACCCTGCGACCGGGCGGTAGGCTTCTGGTGGTTGATTTCGCGACCCATGATCAAAATTTTCTGCGCGATGAACATCAACACCGTTGGTTGGGGTTTGAGCAGGCGCAAATTAACGCTTGGTTCACCGCAGCCCATTTAGACTATCAAGCGCCTATAGAGTTAGCGGGGGGACAATTGACCGTCTTCATCTGGCAAGCCGTGCGCAAAGGGGATACGCCGACATGATGCCACCGATCCAGGATAGCCGGGTGCTTACATCCAACAACATGGGGCCCTTGTCCGTCTCGTTCGAATTTTTTCCACCAAAGACAGAAGCCATGACGGAACAATTATGGCGGGCGATGCAACGGTTGGCACCCCTTGGCCCGAAATTCGTCTCCGTCACATATGGTGCGGGGGGCAGTACCCGGCAACGCACCCATGACACCGTCGTCCGCATACAGGGCGAGGGCGGACTGCCGTGTGCAGCACACCTGACATGTGTCGGGGCCAGCCGGGAAGAGATCAATGCCGTCGCCCAAGCCTATTGGGATGAGGGGATCCGCCATCTGGTGGCCCTGCGTGGCGATGCCCCTGATGGCGAGGATGATTATCAAGCGCACCCGGACGGCTATGCCAATGCGGCTGAATTGGTTACAGGGCTGAAGGATGTCGGGGACTTTGAGATTTCCGTGGCGGCCTATCCAGAGCTGCATCCAGACTCCCCCTCGTCACAAGCGGACCTGGATAATCTGAAACGCAAGATCGATGCGGGCGCAACCCGCGCCATCACGCAGTTTTTCTTTGATGCCGATATTTATTTACGCTTTTTGGAACGCGCCCGCGCAGCCGGCATCTGGGTCCCCATCGTGCCGGGCATCCTGCCGGTTAGCAACTTTGTCCAGGCAGCCCGTATCGCCAAGGCGTGCGGAACCACCATGCCGACCTGGATGGCGCATTTGTTCGAAGGGCTGGAAGACGACGCCGACACTCGGAAAATGGTTGCTGTTACGGCAGCGGCGGAATTGTGCCGCAAGCTGCAAACAGCAGGCGTTACGGATTTTCATTTCTACACACTGAACCGCGCGGATCTGACCTATGCGATCTGCCACATTTTGGGCTTGCGTCCACAAAGTGATTACATTGAGGAGACGCCAGCATGACCGACTTTTTAGAACATCTACGCCAAGAGGTGTTGTTGTGTGACGGCGCCATGGGCAGCCGGGTGCAACAGGCCGACCTGGATACTGAGATCGATTATTGGGGTCAGGAAAACTGTACGGAGATCCTGAACCTCTCGCGCCCGGACATCGTGCGGGAAATCCAGGCAGGCTTTGTGGCGGCTGGTTCGGATATAATATTGACCAATACCTTTGGCGGCTCCCCCATCACCCTGGCGGAGTTCGACCTGCAGGACAAAACCCACGAGATCAACAAACGGGCAGCAGAACTGGCCCGCGAAGCCCTGGAAGAATTCAGCCGGGACGGCGTACAGCGCTATGTTTTGGGCGATATCGGGCCGGGCACGAAACTGCCCAGTTTGGGCAACATCGGCTATGACGAGTTGGAAGCTGCACTGGCGGCACAATCGGCGGGCCTGTTGGCGGGCGGCGTCGATGGTATCATGATTGAAACCGTGCAGGACATCCTACAGCTCAAAGCCGCCGTCAATGGTGCCCGTATAGCCATGGCGGAGGCCGGCCGCCAGGTCCCCCTGCTAACCCAGGTTACCGTGGAAACCACGGGTACCTTGCTGGTCGGCACTGACATTGCCGGTGCCGCGACGGTCATCAACGCCCTGGGTGTTGAGGTCATGGGCCTGAACTGCGCCACCGGGCCACGTGAAATGGCCGAACATGTGAGCTGGCTATCTGAACAATGGCCCGGCCTGATCAGCGTGCAGCCCAACGCCGGCCTGCCCGAATTGATCGACGGCAATCCAGCCTATCCCCTATCGGCAGATGAATTAGCCGATTGGTGCCGCCGCTTTGTAGTGGAAGACGGCGTCAATCTTATCGGCGGTTGTTGCGGTACCGTCACAACACACATCAAGGCGCTGCACGATATGCTGGAGGCTCTTGGCAAAGACCAGGGATCTGGCCGACGGCCGAAACCAGCCGCGCGCCAGCCCGAATGGGTGCCGGGCATCGCCTCACTTTACGGGCAGGTCCCCTACAGGCAGGAAAACGCCTATCTCTCCATCGGCGAACGTTGTAACGCCAATGGTTCGAAGAAATTCCGTGCCCTGCAGGATGACGAAGATTGGGACGGCTGCATCGCCATAGGCCGGGAACAAACCAAAGAAGGCTCCCACGCCCTTGATCTTTGCACCGCCTTTGTGGGCCGCAATGAAATTGCGGACATGGATAACATGGTTAGCCGCATGCGCGGTGCCGTGCACGCCCCCCTGGTTATTGATTCAACGGAATATCCAGTTCTCGAAAGTGCCTTGAAGCTGTATGGCGGCAAGGCGTTGATCAATTCCATCAACTTTGAGGACGGAGAAGAACCGGCTGCAATGCGCCTGCAGCTGGCCCGCAAATTCGGCTGTGGCGTCATCGCCCTGACGATTGATGAAGAGGGCATGGCCAAGACAGCAGAAGAAAAGGTCAAGCTGGCCCATCGCCTGCATGACTATGCCGTCAACGAACACGGCCTGGCGTCCGAGGACCTGTTGTTCGACCCGCTGACATTTACCATCTGCACCGGCAATGCCGATGACCGCCGCCTGGGCCTGGAAACCCTGGATGCGATTGAGCAGATCGCCAAGGAGCTGCCCCGTTGTCAGATCGTTCTGGGCCTGTCGAACATCTCGTTCGGCCTCAAGCCCAGCGCCCGTCATGTCTTAAATTCGGTTTATCTGCAACATGCCCTGGATCGCGGCATGACCGGTGCCATTGTGCATCTGTCAAAAATCGTGCCCCTGCATTCCATTCCGGAGGACGAACTCAAGGCAGCGGAAGACCTGATCTATGACCGCCAGCGCGAGGGTTATGATCCCCTGCATGCCTTTATCGCCCTGTTTGAGGACCGCACCGCAGCCAAAGTGGTGAAAGAACGCCCGGCGGAAGTGGAAGAACGCCTGAGGCTTCGGATCATTGATGGCGATCGCACCGGGTTGGATGAAGACTTGGACGAAGCCATGGAAAGCCACACACCATTGGCAATCGTCAATGATATTCTGCTGGCCGGCATGAAAGTGGTGGGGGAGCTGTTCGGCTCCGGCCAGATGCAGTTGCCGTTCGTGTTGCAATCGGCGGAAACCATGAAGGCGTCCGTGTCCTATCTGGAACCCCATATGGAACGCAGCGCCGATAGCGAAAAAGCCGTCATCGTTCTGGCCACGGTAAAGGGTGATGTCCATGACATCGGCAAAAATCTGGTTGATATCATCCTGACCAACAACGGCTATCGGGTGGTCAATATCGGCATCAAGCAACCCATTGGCGCGATCATTGATGCGGCAAAGGAACATAATGCCGATGCCATTGGGATGTCGGGATTGCTGGTGAAGTCCACCACCATCATGCGCGACAACCTGGAAGAACTTTGCCGCCAACAGATTAGTCTACCGGTCATGCTGGGCGGGGCCGCGCTAACGCGGAACTTTGTCGAGGAAGACTGTGCCCTGGCCTACGAAGGCTCCTCCCGCCGGGTCGCCTATGCCCGCGATGCCTTTGACGGCCTGGATCTGATGGCCAGAATTGCCGATGGCGGCTTTGATGACTACATCGTCGAACGGGATAAAAAACGCGAAGGCCGCCCGACCAATCAACGGCGCAAATTGGGCCAGCCAACCCTGCTGCCCCGGCCCCTGGACCTGGAAGAAGTCAAAACCAGGCGCGAGGAACTGCACAAAGGCGTCGCCGTGCCCGAAGCGCCGTTTTTTGGCCATCGCATCATCGAACAGGTGGGGATCAAGGCGTTGCTGCCCTATCTGAACGAACGCATGCTGTATCAATTCCATTGGGGCTATCGCAAGGCGGGCCGCTCCTTGGCCGACTACATGAAATGGGCCCGGACGGAGATTAAGCCAATCCTCATTGACCTGGTCGCCCGCTGCGAGGCTGAGGAAATTCTACACCCACAGGCGGTCTATGGCTATTTCCCGGCCGCCTCCGATGGCGATGATCTGGTGTTGTTCGGACCGGACGGCGGCGATGAAGTCGCGCGCTTTTCCCTGCCTCGGCAGGACCGGGCGGGGGGTTTGTGCATTGCCGATTTCTTCCGGGAGGCTGATAGCGGCGAACGGGACGTGATCGCCCTGCAGGCGGTAACCGTCGGCCAGCATGCATCAGAAGTGGCGCGGGAATGGTTCGATAACGACAAATATCAGGACTATCTGTACTTGCACGGCCTGGGCGTGGAGATGGCGGAGGCCATGGCGGAATATGTCCACAAACGGGTGCGCAGCGAGTTAGGCTTTGGCGATCAGGATGCCCGCGACAATGACGCCCTATTGAACCAGGGCTATCGCGGGTCGCGCTATTCCTTCGGCTATCCCGCCTGCCCGACCATGTCGGACCAGCGCAAGATACTGAAGCTGTTGGATGCAGACCGGATCAACCTGGTGATGGGCGACGAGGATCAACTGCACCCGGAGCAGTCCACATCGGCCATCATCGTGCATCACCCGCAAGCGAAGTATTTCAGCGTCTGAGACCCCTCGCTTGCACCTGCCATGTCTGAGGTAAATTGACGGGCATGCGCGCTATGATAGGGCTTGTTGGAAATTGGGGTAGATCTGTGTTGCCCACTTCGATGGCGTTGACGGTCATGTGGACGTGCATATACATTCGTTTTCTCGATGATTGAAGAATGACGCCATATGCTTTTGGAAACATATTTGATCTAGGGGCTGACCCATATAACTATGATTGATTTTCTTTAACCCACTGTTTTATCGT
>JAPKBD010000207.1 GCA_028824965.1 Alphaproteobacteria bacterium
CCCGTATATTCGGCCTGGGCAAAAATGGATGTGCGGACGTGCTGCCGAAGGCTGCCCCTGCCAGAACGGCCCCGACGATGCAGGTAGCTGTCAAGGGGGTTTTGAATGTGAGCCGGCCCGTCACGGTGATAGATGGTCATGTACGCGATCGCAATTCTCTGGCGGGCCGTGCGAAGACGGACCAATGGCAAATGGCATGTGTTGCCGTCAAGTGCCGCTCTGTCGCCCGGTTCGTAGTTGGCGGGCACGACGCGGTGCCGTTATGCGCTGGGTTTTTGCATTGGTCGCGGGCGTGCTTATCTTTATTCTGGCGTCCTCATTCCGCACTGATTTTATCAATCCTGGCGAATTATCTTTTCAACATGCGGAACTGACCGACTGCGGGACCTGCCATAGCGCCATTCATGACGGCCTCAGCGGTTGGTGGCGCGCTGCATTTTCCGATGATGTGGCACAAGACGACAGCAAGCCATGTGTCACCTGCCACAAGATGGGCGCGCGTGCATTTCTGCCCCATAGCTTACCGGCAGAGGAATTGGCGGCGCGCAGCAAAGATATCGCACCGGCGACCGCGCCCAATCATAGATTTGGTGTTAAACTCGCCAATCTTGCATTTGGAAAACCCCAGGAAAACCTTGAATCCCTACCTTGCATGACCTGCCATCAGGAACATGGCGGTGCCGAGGCGGATTTAACGGTTATGTCAGATAACCGTTGCACCACCTGCCATCAGGTGCAATTTGACAGCCTGGCATCGGGCCATCCGGATTTTGCCCAATATCCTTATACCCGGCGTACCCAGCTGCAATTCGATCATACCAGCCATATCGACAAGCATTTCCGAGATCAAAATATGGCAAAATTGGCCCCGGGCGAATGCCGGGATTGCCACAAGACCGATGGCAACGGCCGGCTGATGCAGGTCAGGTCTTTCGAGACTGCATGCGGCGCCTGCCATGGCGATCAGGTTGCAGGTGCCGGGCGGGCTAGCGCCAAGGGCCTTGCTGTTTTCGTCGTACCCGGCCTTGATGTTGTCTCGTTGCGCGACCAAGGCGTGGCTGTTGGCGAATGGCCCGAATATGCAGAAGGGACCGTGCCGCCATTCATGAATATGTTGCTGTCGTCCGATCCTAAATACCGGGATGTTCAAGGGACGCTGGCGACAATTGATGATCCCTTGGATCTGTCTGAGGCGACACCGGATCAATTGGCGGCGGTGGAAACGTTGGTTTGGGGGGTGAAATCCCTCCTGTATGATATTCGGTCGAAAGGCGTTGTTGCCTTGCACGAACGTTTGCAAAATGTATTGGGTCGAGATTTGACGACGGCCGAGAAATCATCCCTCACAGCATTGCTGCCTTTGGATACAATCGCTGCTGCACAAGTGGAATGGTTTCCCTTGTTGGGTGGTGAAATTCCCCGCTGGCGTGGGGGCGAAAAAGTATTGATGCCGACAGAGGCAGCCGCGGAACCGGCAAAGATGGCAAATACCAACGACGCGATGCCCAACGATGACGACGACGAGATTGGCACCGGCAAAGATGATGACGATGATGACGACGACGAAATCGGTACTGGCAAAGACGATGACGACGACGACGAAATCGGTACTGGCAAAGACGATGACGACGACGACGACGACGAGATTGGCACTGGCAAAGACGACGATGACGACGACGACGAAATCGGTTCCGCCAAAGATGACGACGATGATGACGAAGATGGGGAGATCGCGACCGACGAAGATGACGACGATGACGGCATCAAAAAAGCGGATGGTATTACGGCCATGGCCTTGGCACCTGTTATCGAAGGCGCAGATGGCGAAGCGTGGAACCAATCAGGTGGTTGGTACCGGGATGAGTTCACCTTGCGCTATAGGCCCACGGGACATGAGGATCAGTTTATTCGTGCCTGGCTGGATTTGACCGCACCGACTGCACCGTCATCTGTGGCGAGTCGTCAGATCTTTGAAGGGTTGATCGATCCCAAGGCACCAGGCCTGTGTGGAAAATGCCATACCGTGGACCAATTGGTGATGAAGGCTGACGGCGGCACGGACCATTCCCAAGGCTTTAAAGTCAATTGGACCGCTTACAGGCCCGAAGACGGTTTGAAATCGTCCGTGCATTTTTCACATTCGGCCCATTTCAGCCTGTTGGATGAAAGGGGCTGTATGACCTGTCATGAACGGGATGACAAAGCCGACTTTGCCTCCGGCTTTAAGGATCGCAATCCAGCAACGTTCGAGGCGAACTTTAAGCCCTTGCCCCGGGCTGTTTGCGCGGAATGCCACACCGCCGCCAAGGCCGGCGACAATTGCCTGACCTGCCATAACTATCACCTTGGTGTTTATCAGCCGGTAATGGCCCACACCAAGGGTATGTTTAAGGATGCATCGTCGAAGCCGTAGGTGGTTCGTGTTGGTATTGGTTTAGGGTGAAATATTGATATGGGCGACACCGGTTTCTTTTAAGTGCCGGCTTAGCACCCTATATTTCTTGAGCTGAAAGCACAGTGCTGTGCATCAAATCAGGATATTCGCGCCGCAATCAGGGCGGCGCGGGCCAACGTCTGTTCCGCGCGCTGAATGATCGGCTCATCAATCATTTTGCCGTCATATTCGATGGAGCCGCGACCCTCTGATTTTGCGGCATCGTAGGCTGCGATTATGCCGTGGGATTGCGCCACCAATTCAGGCGCGGGGGTGAATTCCTCATTTAGGATATCGACCTGCAAGGGGTGAATACAGGCGGAGCCTAAAAAACCCAGGCGCGCTGCCTGTTGCACCCTGGCGCGGAATTTATCACGGTCCCGGTATTCAGCGATCGATCCGACAAACCCCAGGGGAAGAACACCCGCGGCGCGTGCCGCAAATAAAATGTGCAGGGTGGGCTGAAACAGGCCCTCATCCTCTGGCAGCATGCCGGCTGATAGGGCGAAATCTTCTGATCCCAAGTTCATCGCGACGACCCGGGGGTGGGCCTTGGCAATCTCGGTCGCATGAAAATAGGCCTCTGTGGTTTCGATCATGGGAAACAGGCGGGTATGGCCGATCTCCAAACCCTGTTCAGCCTCAACCTCATCCAGAATCTCAGCGATGGCACGGATATGGCCCGGGTCCGCCGCCTTTGGTACCATCATCGCGCAAACGTTGGCATCGACGGATGCTTCAATATCAGGGACAGCCAGCCGCCAGGGCCTGTTGATGCGAACCACGACATCGGCACCCGAGCGCCCGACCTTGGCCGCAGCAACGCGCACCATGCCTCGGGCCTCAGCTTTCTTCGCCATGGGGATGCTATCTTCCAGATCCAGAATATAAGCATCAGCACCCCTGGTCGGCGCACTCTCGACGAATTTTTCCACATTTGTTGGTACGAACAGCATGCTACGCCAGAGGGGAAGGGGTCTCGTGTTTGCCGTGCTCATCAAATTACGTCCTCTTTTACCAAAGCGGCGATCTCCTGCGGGGTTAAGCCCAGGCTGCCAAATATTTCACTGTTGTGCTGACCCAATTCAGGTGCTGGCGAACGGATTTGACCCGGCGTTTCTGAAAGATGGGCGGCGACATTATGCATGGGCAAATCGCCCATTTCTTTATCGGGAAAACGCAGCATCACTTCACGCTCCCGCACCATGTCATCAGCCATCATCCCGGCTGTGTCATGTACGGGGCCGACCGTGACGCCTGCTGCTTGAAAAAGCTCCAACAACTTTGCCCGATCATGGCGGCCCATAAATTCGGCAATGATGGGGTCCAGGATATCGTTGTTCGCGACCCGGTCGCCGTTGGTCAGAAAGCGTGGGTCTTCAATCAGATCCTCCCGCCCGATGGTCTTGAACAGCCGCTCCGCCATAGATTGCATGGAGGCGGATAGTGCGACGTAATGTCCGTCTTTGCAGCGATAGGTATTGCGCGGTGCGGTAATTGCGGAACGGCTGCCAGCCCGTGCGGGGACCCGCCCGGTCAGTTGATATTCTGCTGCCTGCGGTCCCAGAATGGCCAACATTGGATCGAACAACGGCAGATCGATCACCTGGCCTTTGCCGCCCCGAACTTCAACGTTCCGCAATGCGGTCAAGGTTGCCATGCCGCCATACATGCCGGCAATCATATCAGCCAAGGCCAGGGGTGGTAGGGCGGGTGGGCGGTCTGGAAAACCGTTCATGGCGGCAAAGCCGGTGCGGGCCTCCACCAAACTGCCAAAGCCGGGATTGTCACGATCGGGCCCGGTTTGCCCCCAACCTGATATGCGCACAATGACCAGAGCAGGGTTCTGATCTAATAAGACGTCGGGCCCGAGGCCCCATTTTTCCAGGGTACCGGGTAGGAAGTTCTCCACCAAAACCTGCGCGCTTTCCACAAGCTGTAACAGCAATGCCCGGCCTCTTGAGCTGCGGGGATTAAGGGTGATGCTTTTTTTGTTGCGGGCATAGACCTTCCAAAATGCAGAGATGCCCTCCACACGCCAACTGCGCAGATCGTCGCCGTGACCGGGACGTTCCACCTTGATGACTTCGGCCCCGAAATCCGCCAGCACATGGGTCAGGGCGTTGCCCGCCACCAGGCGTGAGAGATCCAACACCCGCACCCCATCAAGGGGCGCGGGTGCGTCTGTGGCATAGTCGCGTTTGTGTAGATCGTCCACGTGTGCCGTCGATCCTCTACCGGCCCTTCCAATCGGGGGCGCGCTTTTCGGAAAATGCCAAGGGCCCTTCGATGAAGTCCAGGCTCTTTTTCATATCGACGACGGATTGATAATCCGCATCGAACGCTTCACGCACGGAGGCATATTCCTGGCCGCGCATGACCACGTCTTTCGATGTGCGTATGGATACGGGGGAACATTCCGCGATTAACCCGGCCCAGCGTTTGGCACCTTCAAGGGCATCACCTTCGGGTACCACCTCGGTGACAAAGCCAAGCTTGTAACCCTCTTCCGCCATAACCCGGCGTCCGGTCAGGATCATGCCCATGGCCTGCTTCATGGGGATCTGTCGCGACAAACGATGCAGACCACCCGCCAAAGCGGCCAAACCAACGCGGGGTTCGGGCAGGGCGAAAAATGCATTCTCCGAGGCGATGATAATGTCACAGGCAAGGGCAACTTCGAAACCACCACCCATGGCCAGGCCATTGACAGCGGCTATGACCGGCTTTGTCATGGTATAGCGCTTCACAAGGCCGGCAAAACCGGCGGGCGGGCTGTCTGTGGGGTTGCCTTCAGCTTGCCATTTCAGATCATTTCCGGCCGAAAATGCCTTGTTACCGGCACCGGTAACGATCGCGACCCACAATTCAGGGTCCTTTTCGAAGTCATCAAATATCTCAGCCATCTCAAAATGGGCGTGGGTGTGCAGGGCATTCATGCGTTCGGGCCGGTTCATGGTGACGGTCAGGATATGACCGTCCCGTTCGGCCGTACAATATTCAGGCATTTTTTTTGCTTCCTTCTACGATTTTATTTCATTCCAGCGCCATCCTTCCCTAAAATAACCCCGTTGACCAGAGATAGGTGTAAGCTGCACCGGAACAAATTTTGCAAGGGGATAGGTTATGAGTGATCAAGAAATTAAGGCATCAGATCTTTTTGTCCGTTGTTTGGAGGCGGAGGGCGTCACTCATATCTTTGGCGTGCCAGGTGAGGAAAATGCCGACGTCATGATGTCGTTGATGGATAGTTCCATTGATTTTGTTCTGTGCCGCCATGAACAGGCTGCAGCTTTTATGGCGGACACCTATGGCCGGCTGACCGGTAAGCCGGGCGTCTGCCTGGCGACCCTGGGGCCCGGCGCCACCAATCTGGTAACCGGTGTGGCAGATGCCAATATGGATCGCGCACCGCTGGTGGCGATTATTGGCCAGGCCGAAACCTCGCGCCTGCATAAAGAAAGCCATCAGAACATGGACGCCATTGCCATGTTCCGCCCGATCACAAAATGGGCCCACTCCATCGGCAATGCCAAGACCATACCGGAGGTGATACGCAAGGCTTTCAAGGTGGCGACCACGGAAAAGCCCGGTGCTACCGTCATAGAATTGCCCGAAGATCTGGCCAAGGGTATGGTTGTCGCCAAGCCTATGCCGGTGGATATTACCAGGCGCCCCGCCGCCGATCACAAGGCAGTGGCCCGTGCTGTTGATGCCCTGATCGCGGCCAAAAACCCGCTAATCCTGGCCGGCAATGGCGCAGTGCGTAAACGCGCCTCGCAACAGCTGCGCCGTCTGGCCCATAAAAGCGGTGTCGGTGTGGTCAACACATTCATGGGTAAGGGCGCGGTGTCCCTCGAAGATCCCCATTGCCTCTATACCATTGGACTGCAGGGCCGGGACCATATCACTGCCGCCTTTGAGGCGGCAGACGTCGTGGTGGCCGTTGGTTATGATCTGGTGGAATACGCACCTAGTTCATGGAACGCCAGGGGCGATAAAATTATCGTGCACATTGATTTCGAACCGGCAGAAATTGACGATGACTTTATCGTCGCCGTGGATGTGGTGGGCGATATTGCCGATGCGTTGTGGCAGATGAACGAGTTGATGATCGAACGTTATGGCGATGATCTGCCAAAGTTTGATATCGCGGATCGTGCCGACCTGCGTGCGGTCATTCATGCTGATCTGACACGGGAGGCAGCGGATACTGCATTCCCCATGAAGCCGCAAACCGTGGTCAACGATATGCGCGCAGCCCTGGGGCCGAATGACATTATGTTGTCGGATGTCGGTGCTCATAAGATGTGGGTCTCCCGCTATTATCAATGTTACGAGCCGAACACCTGCCTCATTTCCAACGGCTTTTGTTCTATGGGATTCGCATTACCTGGTGCCATTGGGGCAAAGATCGCCCATCCGGAAGCGCGGGTCGGCTTCATTTGCGGCGATGCGGGCTTTTTGATGAACGTGCAGGATTTGGAAACAGCCGTGCGCCGGAAGATCAATTTTGTCTGCGTCATCCTTGTTGATGGTGAATACGGTTTGATCAAGTGGAAGCAGCAAAACCAGTTTGATGGTCGTCATTCGGACCTGGCCTTCACCAACCCCGACTTCGAATTGTTGGCGAAATCCTTCGGGATGTGGGGCAAGCATCTGGATGGGCCCGGTCAATTAGCCGGCGCGTTGGAGGAGGCGTTTCAGCAAACTGGCCCCGCTCTTATTGCGGTGCCTGTTGATTATGCTGAAAATATCAAGCTGACCGAACGTCTGGGTAATCTGCAGGCGGCAATTTAGGGAGCGGAAACATGGCATTACGCGATGTTGATGAACAATTTCGCAACACCACATCACCGAATAATTCAGCCGGTGAATTGGCGGACGCCAGTGCGGCCTATGTGCGTGGCCTGATCCGCCGCCAGGAGATTACGACGCATACAGGCGGTATGGCTTTGGGGCGGATGCAGGGTAATCTGGCTATTCTGCCTAGCGATATGGCATTGGATTTTGCCCGCTATTGCCAGCGTAATCCGAAACCCTGTCCGCTTGTCGGCGTCTCTGAAACAGGCGATCCCATGTTACCGACGTTGGGTAAGGACATCGATATTCGCAGCGATATTTCCTCTTACAACATCTATCGGGATGGTGAAT
>JAPKBD010000208.1 GCA_028824965.1 Alphaproteobacteria bacterium
CGGAACAACCAAAAAGTCCTGGAAGAAGCGCCCTCCCCGGCCCTGAACGATGCCCAACGCAAAAAAATCGGCGATACGGTGGTCGAGGCATTATCGAAAATCAAATACACCTCGTTGGGCACGGTGGAATTCCTGTACGAGGACGGAGAATTCTATTTTATTGAAATGAACACCCGCCTGCAGGTGGAGCATCCGGTGACGGAGGCCATAACAGGCATCGATCTGGTGCGCGAACAGATCCGCATCGCAGCTGGTGCGCCGCTGTCATTTTCCCAGGAAGATATCCGCTTCCACGGCCATGCCATCGAATGCCGGATCAACGCGGAACATCCCACGACGTTCGTGCCCTCACCGGGCGTGGTTGGGGACTTTCATGCGCCGGGCGGTTTGGGCGTGCGGGTCGACTCGGGCCTTTACGCCGGTTATCGCATTCCCCCCAATTATGACAGCCTGATCGCCAAGCTGGTGGTGCACGGGACAACCCGCAATGATTGCCTGATGCGCCTGAACAGGGCGTTGGGTGAATTCGTTATCGACGGAATTGATGTCAATATTCCCCTGCATGCAGATGTCATCCAACAGCAAAATTTCATCGATGGGGACTATCACATCCACTGGCTGGAAGAATTCCTGGGCCACCATAAATAAAAAACTTTCGCGCGAGGATTATTTGTCATGAGTGCCATAAGTGCCCAAAACACCATCAATGGGGACTACACCGACGCGACATTCACCATTGATGATAATGGCGTCGCGCTGTTCACTATGAACCGGCCCGATATTTTGAACGCGTTAACGGACGAGATGAAGGCGGATTTTGTCCGCATGCTGGACACGGTTCAGGGCAATGATGAGGTGAAGGTCCTGATCATTGCCGCCAATGGGCGCGCCTTTAGTGCGGGTGGTAACGTCAAAGCGATGGGAGAGCCAAAGCGATCCATTCCCATCAATACCCGTACCCGTCTGTTGAAATTGCACGACTGGTTTGAACGTCTGCATAATCTGGACTGCCCGGTGATCGCGGCGGTGGACGGCATGGCCTTTGGCGGTGGTTTTGCCGTGGCCCTGCAGGCGGATTTCATCTTGGCCAGCAGCCGGGCGAAGTTCTGTTCTGTTTTTGGCCGTATTGGCCTGGTGCCGGACATGGCCGTTTTCTATACCTTGCCCCGCGCTGTCGGCATGCAGAATGCGAAGGAGCTGATGTACACGGCCCGCTCCATCACGGCGGAAGAGGCCGACGCCATGGGGCTTTTGTTCTCTATCCACGAGGCGGAAGATTTGCTGCCCGCCGCCCACGCCATGGCCGCGCGTCTGGCAAAGGGTTCCAAACATGCCATGGGCGTAACGAAAAAAATCGTCAACCGCAGCTTCCAATCAGACTACGCCACAATGGCGGAGATGGAGGCGAACGCCCAAGCCATCGTGGTCGCCACAGACTTTCACCAAGAGGCCGTGCGCCGTTTTCAAAACAAGGAAACGCCTATGTACAATTGGGATGCCATGGACAAGGCCGAGCGGGAATAGTCCGCTCCCGCAGCGGTCCAATACCTAATTTAATAGATTATATATACCCTTTAATTCATTGATTTAATTATATTAATGAAAATTACGCCAGACATCATCATCAAGGCTTATTCAGCGGGCATTTTCCCCATGTCTGAAGGGCGTGATGACGACGAAATGTTTTGGGTCGATCCGGAACATCGGGGTATTCTACCCCTTGATAACTTTCATCTCCCCCGCCGCTTACGCCGAACCGTACGCCAGGAGCCTTATTCCATTCGCGTTGATACGGCCTTTGAAGACGTCATGACGGCGTGTGCAGCACCTGCGTCCGGGCGCTGGACGACCTGGATCAATCATGAGATCCAGGCGTTGTTTGTCGAACTCCATCAACGCGGCATCGGCCATTGTGTGGAGGCCTGGCGGGGCGATGAATTGGTCGGTGGGCTGTACGGCATCGCGCTGGGTGGCGCGTTTTTTGGCGAAAGCATGTTCAGCCGCCAAACAGATGCCTCCAAGGTTGTCCTGGTGCATTTGGTGGCTCGTCTACGCCTGGCCGGCTTCACCTTGCTGGACACCCAATTCATCACCGATCATCTGCGCCAATTCGGCGCTATTGAGATTAGCCGAGAGGACTATCACTCCCGCTTACCTGCGGCATTGTCGGGATTGGTGGATTTCAATCTATCGGGTAAATCACTGTCCACATCATCCGTCCTGCAATCGATCACCCAGACGTCATAAACCGGATGCTCCAGAGCGGATAGCGCGGGAGAGGACGCGAACATCCAGCCCGAAAACAGCGCTTGGCGGCCATCTTCGCCCGGTCGCTCCTCATCAATCTCTAAGAATACGGCGACTTCCGGCGTTTCCTCCGGCGGGCGCTTGCGGCAGGTTTGGGCGGTTATGCGCAGGGTGCCAAAGCGGACTTCCTCTGCCAAGGGGGCTAAAAATGTGGTGACCCGTGCCGTTATCTTATCCAGGCCCCGCAGCAAAGCGCCGGTCACGTCCGCCAGATCCGCCTGACCGCTCTGGTCTGTGGTTTGCGCCCAGGTTGGTTTGGCCAGAAGCAAAACCAAGCCCAGTAGAACAACAGACGCTATCTTCATAACGTCCTGCTTATGCTCGTTGTTGGATTTGCCGTGCCGTTGGGGCCACTGTTATTTCCCGCCACCACCAGAGCCGGTGCTATAGATAGCTTTGCCGATCAGTTCGGTCAGGTCGACAGCACCTTGGGTGAAGCGGATTTCATCATCCGCCTCTAGATAATCTTCGGAACCGCCGGGATCGATGGAGAGGTATTTGCCTCCCAAAAGGCCGTCGGAGGCGATTTTTATAGCCGAATCATCGGGCAGTTTCACCTTTCGAGACATGGAAATTTTCAGAACTGCCAGATATTCTTCCGCATCCAGTTCCTGGTCCGTGACCGTGCCGACTTTGATGCCTGCCAACATGACGTCACTGCCGACCTTAACCCCGTCAACCTTGTCGAATTTCGCGATCAGGGAATAGCCTTCAACCGCGCCCACATCTGCCTTGTCGTATGAAAAATAGAGGAAAAAGCCCGCGACGACCAAAACCACTGCACCAATTAAGGTTTCCACCAGATTGCCGCTCATCGCTTGTCTCCCCCTGAATGTCAGTGCCGAAGTCCGGATATGGAAATCCAGCTCTGAATAGGTGCCGAATTCTTAGCCCAAATCTTAGCCTGACTGTGGCAGCTAATCTATTCCGGCGTCCAGGCCTGATAATCGCCGCCGCTTTTCTGCCGATTCTTATCCGACAACACACTACCACCGGGTCGGTAGGCAGCAGAGGTTCCTGTCAGATTCGCAACATGCGGCTTTTCCCAGGCAATTTCCTCCCGCGGGGCCGTCGGCACTTCATCCATCGTGTGGTGCAACCAGGCATGCCATTCCGCCGGCACTTTCGATGCCTCAGGCTCCCCCTCGTAGATCACCCAACGGCGATTCCCAGCCGATTTCTCCTTGAAATAGCGGTTGCCGAAGCTGTCCGTGCCAACTTCCTGCCCCTTCCACCATGTCATCAACCGGGTTCCAACTGTCGCGCCCATAATTCTCACCTAAAATACGCTCTGATTTGGGCGGACTATTACATTGACCGGGCCCGGGGTCCAGCACCATTACCAGCACGATCTATAGGGGATGATTCTGATCGATTACCCCGCCTCTATGCGCCCCACTACAGTGACTTCACGGCTACTGACCCAGTACTTATCCACATTTTCCCACGTATCGCGGGGAATATGCTTATTTCGACTAATATTGGTTGCCGCCCGTCGCGCTCTCTGTCTATCATTACATCGAGTCGGGGCCTTAACGCTTTGGTGTTAACAGCTTGATTTTACAATAAATCACCCCCGTTCGTCACTGATGGCCCCCACGATGGCTGCCCACGGAAAAAAGTTATCCACAGCCCACATCGCCCCTTGACCTACCGCCCCCTACTAGATATGGTCTGCATCCTGCCAGCGAACACAATATGTTGTATAATTCGTTAACTAGTTGCTGACGGTCATTGAGCGACAAAAACACCAAACGACAAAATACCAACTGACAATACACCTAACGAAAAGATGAGGGGCAAGAGGGGCACATGAAAATTTCACGGCGCTTTACGGAACAAGGTCAGTCACCATACGCAACTATAGAATTCCGCGTGGCGAGCAGTGAGATCAGAAATCCTGACGGTTCAATTGTTTTCAAGCAGGATGACATTGAAGTCCCGGCCAGCTGGTCCCAAGTGGCTTGCGATATTTTGGCCCAGAAGTATTTCCGCAAAGCCGGTATTCCCGGCGCCCGCCGGCGGGTACCCGAGGATGACGTCCCGATTTGGCTGTGGCGTGAAGAAGCGGACGAAACGGCCATCGCGGCCCTGCCCGAAGGTGAGCGGAATACCCAAGAGACCTCTGCCCGTCAGGTTTTTGACCGCCTGGCCCGGACCTGGACCTATTGGGGCTGGAAAGGCGGCTATTTCGACGCTGAGGAAGACGCCATTACCTTTTGTGATGAGTTGAGCTATATGCTGGCCCAGCAAATGGCAGCGCCGAATTCGCCGCAGTGGTTCAACACCGGCATGCATTGGGCCTATGGCATTGACGGCCCCAGCCAGGGACATTTTTTCGTTGATCACGAGACCGGCGAGTTACAGGCCTCGAATTCTGCCTATGAGCGGCCCCAGCCCCACGCCTGCTTTATCCAATCCTGCGCCGATGACCTGGTCAACGAAGGCGGCATCATGGATCTGTGGGTGCGGGAAGCGCGCCTGTTCAAATACGGCTCCGGCACCGGCTCCAACTTCTCGCACATTCGCGGTGCGGACGAGCCTCTTTCAGGCGGTGGCAAGTCTTCCGGCCTGATGAGCTTTCTGAAAATCGGTGATCGTGCAGCAGGTGCCATCAAATCAGGTGGCACAACCCGGCGCGCCGCGAAAATGGTCGTGGTGGACGCAGATCACCCCGACATTGAAGAATACGTCAACTGGAAGGTCGTAGAAGAGCAAAAGGTCGCCGCGCTTGTAGCGGGCTCCCGCATCACAGCGAAGAACCTGCAAGCTATCATGATAGCCTGTCAGGAAGGTGCCGGCGAGAACGAACCCGGTATGGATGATCAGGGAGAGGCCCATGACGGCCGCTTTGATCCTGCCCGCAACCCATCCCTGAAAGTCGCCCTGCGCAGCGCGCGGGCAGCGATGATCCCGGAGAATTATGTTCGCCGCACCATAGATTTCGCCCGCCAAGGCTATGTCGATATGGAATTCCCGGTCTTTGATACGGATTGGGATTCAGATGCCTATCTGACGGTTTCCGGCCAGAACTCCAACAATTCCGTCCGGGTCACCAACGATTTCCTTAAGGCTGTCGAGAAAGACGCAGATTGGATCCTTTATCGGCGCAAAGACGGTTCGGTTTCAAAAACTATCAAGGCGCGGGATCTGTGGGAAAATATTGGTCATGCAGCCTGGGCCAGCGCCGATCCGGGCCTGCAGTATCACACCACCATCAACGATTGGCACACCTGCCCCGAGGGTGGCGAGATCAGGGCATCAAACCCTTGTTCCGAATATATGTTCCTGGATGACACCGCCTGCAACCTCGCCTCCATCAATTTGATGACCTTCCTGAACGAAGATGGCAGCTTTGATGTAGATGGTTTTAAGCACGCCACCCACCTGTGGACCATGGTGCTGGAAATTTCAGTCTTGATGGCGCAATTCCCCTCCAAGGAAATTGCCCAGCTGTCCTATGACTACCGGACCCTGGGTCTGGGCTTTGCCAATATCGGCGGTCTGTTGATGGCCCTTGGCATGTCCTACGACAGTGAAGAGGGGCGCTCCCTTTGTGCCGCCATTACGGCCCTGATGACCGGCACCGCCTATTCCACCTCAGCGTTAATGGCCAAGGAAATGGGCACCTTTGCCCGCTACACGGAAAATGCTCCGCATATGCTCCGCGTCATTGCAAACCATCGCCGCGCCGCTATGGGCGCCCGCGACGGCTATGCCGGGTTGGAGATTAATCCCGTTCCCCTGAAGGCTGTTGACTGCCCTGACGCCGCCCTGGCACAGGCTGCCGCCGCCGCCTGGGATGACGCGTTGGAATTGGGTGAAAAGTACGGTTTCCGAAATGCCCAGGCAACGGTGATTGCCCCCACGGGCACTATTGGCCTGGTCATGGATTGCGACACCACAGGCATTGAGCCTGATTTCGCCCTGATCAAGTTTAAGAAACTGGCTGGCGGTGGCTATTTCAAAATCATCAATCGCATGGTCCCCACTGCCCTGCGCACCTTGGGCTATGATGACGCCCAGATCGACGGCATCATCAACTACGCCGTCGGGCATGCCACCTTGGATGGGGCCAAATACATCAACCATGAAAGCCTCAGCGCAAAAGGCTTTACCGCGACCCAGATCGAAAAAGTCGAAGCCGCGTTGGAGAGCGCCTTTGATATCAAATTCGTCTTCAACAAATACACTTTAGGCGAAGATTTCTGCCGGGATACCCTGGGCTTCACCGACGATCAGTTGAACGATCTGTCCTTCAATATGTTGGGGGAATTGGGCTTCACCAGTGCCGAGATTGAGGATGCCAATCTCTATTGCTGTGGTGCCATGACCCTGGAAGGTGCCCCGAAGCTGAAGGATGAGCATCTGCCGGTGTTCGATTGCGCCAACCCCTGTGGCCGGATCGGCAAACGATATCTGTCCGTCGACAGCCATATCAAGATGATGGCGGCTTCCCAGCCGTTTATTTCCGGTGCCATTTCGAAAACCATCAACATGCCGAATTCAGCGTCCGTTGAAGATTGCAAACGCGCCTATCGCGACTCCTGGCGTCTGGGGCTAAAAGCCAACGCCTTGTATCGGGATGGCTCGAAACTGTCCCAACCGCTGTCATCGGCCTTGTTTGATGACCTGGGCGACGATGTGGAAGCCGAAGACACTTTGGCCGCAGCCTTGAACGCACCAAATGTTCAGCCGCAAGTGGTTGCCGAACGTGTGGTGGAGCGGCTCATCGCCAAACGCCGGAAGCTGCCCCAGCGGCGCAAAGGCTACACCCAAAAAGCCGTGGTTGGCGGGCACAAAGTTTATCTGCGGACCGGTGAATACCAGGATGGCTCGTTAGGTGAGATCTTCATCGACATGCACAAAGAGGGCTCCGCCTTCCGCTCGTTGATGGATAGCTTCGCCATTGCCATTTCTCTCGGCCTGCAACATGGCGTGCCCTTGGACAATTATGTCGATGCGTTCACGTTCACCCGGTTTGAGCCGAACGGTATCGTCGAAGGCAACGAAGTCATCAAGATGTCCACCTCGGTGCTGGATTATCTGTTCCGTGAATTGGCCGTGTCCTACCTGGGCCGCAACGAGCTGGCCCATGTTGATCCAGAAGATCTGCGTCCCGATACCCTGGGCGCGGGCCTGTCCCAGGAAGAGGCGGAGGCCGACAGCCAAGAAGAGAAAATGGTTGCAGCCCATAACAGCTTCGCCTCCCACGGCTTTGTTCGGGGCCGTCACCTA
>JAPKBD010000209.1 GCA_028824965.1 Alphaproteobacteria bacterium
ATGAAGGACCGGGCCATTGTCTGCAACATCGGCCATTTCGATAGTGAAATTCAGATCGAAGCCTTGCGCAACCACACCTGGCACAATGTTAAACCACAAGTGGATGAAGTTGAAATGCCCAATGGCCGCCGCCTGATTATTTTGGCAGAGGGTCGTTTGGTCAACCTGGGCTGCGCCACCGGCCATCCCAGCTTTGTGATGAGCACATCCTTCACCAACCAAGTGCTGGCGCAGATTGAGTTGTGGGAAAAACACGACACATACGAATGCAAGGTCTACACCCTGCCCAAGCATTTGGACGAGAAAGTTGCCACCCTGCATCTGGAAAAGCTGGGCGTGCATCTGACGACCTTGAACGCCGAGCAGGCGGAATATATCGGCGTGGGCCCACAAGGTCCGTTCAAGCCGGAACAGTACCGCTACTAGAGCGCTCTTCTGCCTGTCCGCGTGTCACCGCTTGTCTTGGGCGTAATCGACGCTTAATCTTTCTCAGTGAAAATGTGGCCCAGTGAAAATGTGGCTCTGTGAAAGTATGGCCCAGCGAAAGTAAGGCATAGGGGACAGGTAGGATGAGCGGCTTGACCGCCTTTTTCGCCATAGCTGCGGGCGTGGGCTTTGCCCTTGCCGTCGCACTATGGTGGCAAGGGCAGCAAAGCAAACGGCAGCTGGCCAAGGCCGGCGGCAACGCGGCGGCCCAACTGACGCGCCTGCGCGCGCTGGAATCATTGAGCAACGGCGGCTTCATCGCATGGTTAAGCGATGGGACATTCTGGTCCCGTGGCCTGTATATTGCCGATAACGGCATTGGTATGAGCGAGACAGATCAAAGCCTGGTTTTTGAAACATTCCGCGAGGCCTCTCCCAGTGATCGTCAAAGCAGTGTCGGCCTGGGCCTGTCCCTGGTAAAACGTTTTGTTGAACTGCATGGCGGGCGGGTGGATTTGGACTCGACCTTGGGCAAGGGCACACGGGTCACCTGCTTCCTTCCCACGCGGCAGACTGAAAGCAACCCCACCGCGGCCCTGGGTGATCGGGATTGAACGGCGCAGGGGCGGTTGAAATCTGTCATCACCTCGCTGATGCGGACGCGACGGCAGCCGCCGCGGCCGATCTAGCGGCGCGAACCCGTCCCGGTGATGTATTCTGCCTGCGGGGCGATTTAGGCGCAGGCAAAACAACATTCGCCCGCGGCTTCCTGCGCGCCCTGGGCGTGGGAGAGGAGATCCCCAGCCCCACATTCAACCTGCTGCTTACCTATGAAACCCACCTGGGCACGGTTTGGCATTTTGATCTATATCGGATCACGGTTCCAGAAGAAGTCATTGAACTTGGCGTAGAAGACGCCTTCGCCGACGGCATCTGTCTGATCGAATGGCCGGACCGTCTGGGGTCCTGGCAACCGCAACAGCGTGTTGATATTCACCTGGCCGATGCGGACGACGGTGCCGCGCGAACGGTGCGATTGCAGGCATTTGGCGGCAACGACGATCGCTGGCGGGATTTATGGTAGCCCCCAGCGAAGTGGCTGCATTTTTACAACGTCATGGTTGGGGCGATGCAACGCGCAAGGCGATACCAGGGGATGCCTCCGCCCGGCACTATGAACGTTTAAGCCGGCCAGAAAATGCAGGTAGCCATCAGGCCCTTCTGATGCATGCGCCACAGGGTCCAATGACGGGATCAAAGATGGGGCCCATGACGGCGGATTTCATCGCCATCGACGGCATACTAAACGACCTTGGCTTGTCTGTGCCTGACATCCTTGCCGCCGAGCCTGAGGTCGGCTTGGCGGTGGTGGAAGATTTTGGCGCGAATACTTACACCGCCCTGTTGGACCAAGGGTGTGCACCCCTGCCCCTTTATGAATTGGCCGTAGACAGCCTGATCCATCTTCACCGGAATTTTTCGGTGGATGATAAAACCCAAGCGCTACCGACTTTCGATCAAGGTCTTTTCATGTCCCAGACCATGCTGTTTTGTGAAAGCTATCTGCCCACGGTGCTTGATACGGTTGATGAATGGGTGGTCGAAGGTTTCAAACTAGCCTGGATCGCGGCCCTGGATCAGGCATTGGCAGTACCCAACTCGTTAATGCTGCGGGACTTTCACGCGAGCAATCTATTTCACCTGTCCGACCGGCCCGGCGTTCGGGCCTGTGGTTTGATCGATTTCCAGGACGCCGGAATTGGGCCCATAACCTATGATCTGGTGTCATTGCTGCAAGATGCCCGCCGTGATGTGCCGGACGATGTGACAGCCGCTTGCCTGGTGCGCTATAGCGCGGCCTTCCCAAACCTTGATCCTGTCTTGTTTGAGAGGTCCTATAGGGTTCTGGCGGCACAACGTCATATAAGGGTTATTGCGATCTTCACCCGCTTGGCCAGCCAGGGCAAACCTGAATATATGGCGTATCTACCGCGCCTGTGGCGTCTGCTGGGTCAGGCCCTGGGCCATCCTGCACTAAAGGACCTGGCGGTCTGGTTCGACCGGCACCTGAATGCGGTAATAGAGATAGGCCAGCAGCCCCGCCAATAGCAACGGCCCGATGGGTACGCCGTAGTGGTTCAACGGCATCACAATCACAGGCAATATCCAACACAGCCCAACGAAAATAAATTCACCCCGCCGCCAACCGGTTTTCAGCGCATCAACCGTCAGGCAGATCAGCGCGATGGAAACCAAACCCATGTCGTAATTGAAGCCTTGCGGACTGGTAGCGAACGTCGCCACAAACAAAAGGGATACGCGCAAACGCCAATTATCCCAGCCGCCCCGAAAAACATGATAGACCAAGGCAACAGCGGCGATGGCAACGACGGCCTGTACAGACTGGGCCAGCCATAATGGCAATCCGATAATCCGCCCCGCCATAAACCAGCCCGGCATCATCCATTGGAACGGGCCTTCGCCCATCGATATAAATCTTATTTGATGGGGCAATGTGGATTCCAGAAACTGCCACCAGACCGCTTCGCCGTAGATCATTGCGGAAGCACCCGCTAATAAAACACCGGTCACAGCGGCTGCGGCAATCGCCTTCCACTGGCGCATGGCCAGCAGGGCAACAGGTATCAAAATACCTAAGTGAGGCTTGAACGTCAGCAGACCGAACATAATGCCCGACAATATGGGGCGTTGGGCCAATAGGGTGAAGCCGGCCATGGCAAGGGTCGTTGTGATAAATCCGTTCTGACCCACAAAGACATTCACGAACGTTGACGGTGCCGCCAACAACAGCCAGGGGAATGACGCCATGGCCGGCCAGAAATATTTTGCCGCATAGAGTACCAACATCAGCCCGCATAGGGTCCAGATAATAAATGCCGCGCGGTACGGCATGGTGGACAATTGTTCCGTTAAGAACAGTGCCTGGGGTGGATAGGACCAAAAATGAAACGGAAAACCTGCGCCCATATGTTGGCGCTGTGCAGCGGCAAACTTGCCCTGATCGAAAGCCTCCGCCGTGCGTTCCGCCTCCACCAATTCCGATGCTGTCCATAGATTGATGAAATCCCGCCCCACCGCATGGCTTAGGCCATCGTGATCGCCGCGCCACAAAGAAATATAGGCAATGGAAATCGCCAGACAAACAAGCAGCATGGCCGCGCCCAGACTAAGCACCAGCCCCAGTGATGGGCCTAAAGTAGGCCGGGGAGACGGGGATGCCATCCTAATTGCCTTATTCAGCCACAGACTTATCCGCAGCTGGTCGACTTGCCAAATGCTGGTTCAGGCGCGGAATAACGTCTTCGGCCAGCAAGGTCATGGAACGCCGCCATAGTGGTGCATTGTCCCAATCATGGCCGACCATCAACAGGGTTCCGAAATCACCCCACTGCTCACACAGGTCCACCAGTTGATCCAGCACCCCATTGGCATCGCCAAAGGTCACCATGGAGCGGATCACATCATCCAACTTCAGATCATCATCGGAGACATCCAAGTCCGGCTTCAACATCTTCAAAATGCCCCGGCTGCGATATAGATCCATGAAATAGCTGAAATAGAAACTTAGCCCACCGTTAGGATCGGCAATGTAATCCTCTGCCTCGCCAGGCTCATCCGTGACAAGGATAGATCGGGCAATACGCCAGACAGCGGAATCACTGGGCCGCCCCACATTATCGCAACCCTTTTGATAGGCCTGCCAATGGCTTTGGATATAGCGGGCCTGGATGAAGTTGGCCGAGACGATTTGCCAGCCTCGCTCTGCCGCCATGGTTGCCGATGATGAATGGGGCGAGACGATGGACAGACAAACCGTGGGGAACGGGTCCTGATAAGGCTTGCAGATCTCGCCGATACCCAGGTGGGGCAGCACACCATTTTTTATCTTGATAGGCCAATGCTCACCTTCAATGTCATAGCCTTGGCCGGGTTCCGTATCCCAGATTTTATGAATAACATCGATGGCTTCCAGCATCATGGCGCGGCGCTGTTTTTCATCCGTTAGACCCAACAGCTCAAAATCACTGACCAGGCCGCCGGGACCAATGCCCATAATATAGCGGCCCCGGGACATATGATCAAAATTAGCCACCTGTGCCGCCACCTGAGATGGGTGCTGTTGTGGCAAATTCAAAACACCGGAGGCGAAATTGATCGACTTGGTCTGTTCGATCATTGAGGCGAAAAACATCAGTGACGACGCAATAGGTTCTGCTGTCGAACTAATATGCTCCCCGCACCAGGCCTCTGCCATACCAAGGCTATCAGCCAGGATCACTGCCTCCCGGTCCTCGGACAAAACGTCCGTCAGATTACGGGCTGGATTGTGCAAAGGCATCATGAACATGCCAAGTTTCATAGGGCGCTCCATTCAAGGCTCCAATTAAGGGGTCAGTTTACAGAATAGGTTCGAACAAAATCAGGATCAATGGTCAGGCCCAGGCCGGGGCGGTCGGGAATTTCGATGCGCCCATCAACAACGGGAAAATTCTCCGCCACCAGATCATGCATCAATGGATTGTGGCCCAGGGAATACTCGACAGTAAATGCAGCAGGGGCGTTAGCACATATTTGCAAACCGGCTGCAAACATAATGGCCCCGCCCCACATATGAGGGGCCAGGCGGACCTGGTGGGAGGTGGCCAGGGCTGCGATGCGCATGGCCTCTGTGATGCCGCCACAAATGGCCAGGTCGGGCTGAAAAATATCAACCGCACGGGCCAGGGCCAGGTCACGGAAATCAAAGCGGGTAAAAATGCTTTCCCCGGCTGCGATGGGGATATCCGTCGCGGCGCGGACCTCAGCACAGCCCGGAATGTCATCCGCCGTCACCGGTTCCTCAAACCAGGCCAGGTCATAGTCGGTAACCAAACGGCAGAACCGCTTTGCCTCGGCACAATCAAAAGTACCATGGGCATCCGCCATGATGCCCACATCATCGCCCAGATATTTCCGCGCGGCGGCAACCCTGGCAGCTGACGTTTTGGCATCACCATCGGCGGAACCCACCCGCATCTTGACGGCGCCGAAACCACCCGCCTCGATATAACCGGCCAATTGTTCGCCAATCCCTTCAGCCGGCGCCCAGCCGCCTGAGGCATAGGCCGACAGATCATCCCGGCATTTACCCCCCAGCAATTGCCAGATCGGCACGCCCAACGATTGCCCCAACAAATCCCAAAGGGCGATGTCGATACCGCTGATGGCGGAAATGGTCAGACCCCGCCGCCCTAGGGCCGGAAAAACATGGCCGCGTTCAATGGCAAAATGCGCCCGGCTGCCGTTATACATTTCCTCCCAATGGCCCGCGATACGGCTGGCATCCTGACCCACCAGCTGTGCACCTAGTTCGTCCCTGATCAAGGTGACCAGGGCCCGACCGTCGCCCAAATTGCCAACGCCTGCCTTCGCCTCGCCGTGGCCGACCAGACCGTCTTCGGTTTCGATCGTGACCAAAACCGTATCGAAGGACTGCATGCGGCCAAAATCAGACGTGTGCTGGCGCGCCTCGGGGATCGGCACTTGCAACCAGGTCGCGTCGACGGATCTGATTTTCATCATCTTCAATCCACCTCAACAATCATTTCCACCTCAACTGGAATTTGAAACGGCAATGATCCCATACCCACGGCGGATCGTGCATGACGCCCCGCCGCACCGAACACCTCAAACATCAAATCTGAATAGCCATTGATGACCTTTGGATGGTCCGTAAAATCCGGTGAAGCATTGACCATGCCAAAAACCTTTACCACCCGCTTAACCCGGTCCAGATCGCCGATCTCGGCCCGCAGGGTGGCCAAGGCATTCAGACCGACCAATCTTGCTGCTGCCTGGGCCTCTTCAACAGACATACCGCCGGTTCCCACCTTTCCGGAGATTACAGTGCCATCAGGTTGGCGCGGACCCTGGCCGGATATATAAACCAGATTGCCGGTCTGCACCGCGCCGACATAGCTGCCCACGGGGGCCGGGGGGCTGGGTAGTTCGATGCCCAGATCTTTTAATGTTGCTTCCGCACTCATGGTGAATTCTCCATATCATCGTTTGTTATTGCCATTGTCACAGCACCTTGGCACAAGCCTAACATCTCGTGCCAAGTCGCGGTATTCGTCAAATTCTAATATGTCAAATCGAAGACCCTGGACGGGACCGGGTAAATTACCTATATGCGGCATATGGCTGAAAATATGGCACAGGCGTTTTTGAAGATGCATGGCGCGGGCAACGACTTTGTCGTGCTCGATCTACGCCAGGTGCCTTTGCGCGTGGACGCAAAATTGGCCCGCGCCATTGCGGATCGGCGTACAGGCGTAGGCTGTGATCAGGTGATCTCTATTGAGCCATCAGCCAAGGGCGATGCCTTTATGCGCATCCACAATCCTGATGGCAGCGAGGCCCAGGCCTGTGGCAATGCAACCCGTTGCGTCGCCAGCCTGTTGTTGGCGGAGAACAGCGCCGGGCAATCAGTGATCGAAACCCAGGCCGGCCTGTTGCCTGCCAGGGCAATAGAGGACGGCTGGTTTCAGGTGGATATGGGCCCGGCGTATCTTGAATGGCAGGATATTCCCCTGGCCCGGAAAATGGACAGTTTGCAGCTGGATCTGACCCTTACGATGGACAATGGTGCCTTATTGTCGGATCCCTGTGCGGTTGGTATGGGCAATCCCCATGCCGTATTCTTTGTTGATGATCTTGATGCGATTGACATTCAGAGTGTCGGCCCCACGCTGGAGAACGACGCGCTTTTCCCGGAACGGGCCAATATCGGATTTGTTCAAGTTTTGGCGCGGGACGAACTACGCCTTCGGGTGTGGGAACGCGGTGCTGGATTAACCCTGGCCTGCGGGTCCGGGGCCTGCGCGGCCCTGGTCGCCACCCATCGCCGGGGCAAGTGTGATCGGCGGGCACGACTGCATGTGGACGGTGGTAGCTTGATTATCGAATGGCGGGCAGAAGACGGCCACGTCTTGATGAGTGGCCCGGTCGCCACCGCCTATCGCGGTCTGCTGGATGACAGCCTGATGGCGGTCGCGGCATGAACGCGCCTCGGAACGAGCTCAAGAACGCACGCCA
>JAPKBD010000503.1 GCA_028824965.1 Alphaproteobacteria bacterium
GTTGCCATGCCTGGAGGTGTGGGCACATTAGATGAGTTATTCGAGATCCTGACTCTGATGCAACCCGGGAAAATCCGCAAAAAAGTGCCCATAGTGCTGTACGGCAAGGAATTCTGGGACAGGGTCGTGAATTTTGAGGCACTGGTGGATTTTGGCACCATCAGCGACGATGATCTGAAGCTTTTCCGTGTCATAGACAGTGTTGATGAGGCCTTCGATTATCTGACACAGGAATTGACGGAAAACCATCTGGCGGATCCCGAACCCTATATGTAATGGAGTAATTCGATGAACGGTATTTTACGCGGCCTTCGGGTCATCGAAGGCTCAGCCTTTATCGCAGCGCCCAGCGCGGGCATGACGTTGGCGCAAATGGGCGCGGAGGTGATCCGGTTTGATCCCTTGGGTGGCGGCCTGGATTATCGCCGCTGGCCGGTCACTGAAAGCGGGGAGAGTTTGTATTGGGCTGGCTTGAATAAAGGCAAGAAATCTTTTGCGGTGGATATTCGCAACCCCAGGGGGCGGGAGCTGTTGACCCAGTTGATCTGCGGTCCGGGCGAGAATTGCGGGATATTTCTGACGAATTTCCCCACCTCGGGCTGGATGTCCTATGACAATCTAAAGGCCCAGCGTGAGGATTTGATCATGCTAAACATTAAGGGCAATCGCGATGGCACGTCAGAAGTTGATTATACCGTCAACCCGGCCACAGGGTTTCCCAACTTGACGGGCCCTGCGGGTGCGGATGCGCCTGTCAATCACGTCATGCCGGCTTGGGATATTGCCACGGGCCTGGCGGCGGTCAATGGCATTCTGGCTGCCGACCGTCATCGCCGCATGACGGGGGAGGGGCAGTTTATCTCCCTCGCCCTAACCGATATGGCCTTCGCCACAATAGGAACCCTGGGGTTTATTGGCGAAACGCAGATTAATGGCAGCGAACGGCCCGCCACGGGCAACGATCTTTATGGCGCCTTTGGCCGGGATTTTGCGACCCGTGATGGCCGTCGGGTGATGATCGTCGCCATCACGGGCCGACAATGGCCGGCCCTGGTGGACACGGTGGGTATTGCGGACGGTGTACGGGAGATTGAGGCGCGCCGGGGCCTTGATATGAAACGGGAAGGGGATCGCTTTCAGGCGACGGAAGAAATTGCTGCCCTGTTGGCACCCTGGTGTGCATCCAAGGATTTTGCTGATCTTGCCGCGACCCTGACGGCGGGGGGTGTTTCGTGGGGCCCCTATCAAAGTGTGGCCCAGGCCTTGGCCGAAGATTGGCGCTGTTCCACGAAAAACCCTGTGTTTGAGGAGGTGGAGCAGCCGGGCATCGGGCGCTATCTAACGCCGGGCTCGCCCCTGGACTTTGGTGCCGCGCCACGCGAAACTGTACAACCCGCGCCGGGTTTGGGTCAGCATACGGACCAGATTTTGTCTGATATTCTGGGCCTTAGCGATGGTGAGATCGCCAATTTGCATGATGAAGGCATTGTTGGTGGCGGTGGATTCAATGGGTCGCTGCAACATACGATGAAATCTTGCTGACAAGAAGG
>JAPKBD010000210.1 GCA_028824965.1 Alphaproteobacteria bacterium
CTCAAAGGGATGGAATACACCTTAACCTACCGTCCGATTTTCCGGGACCACCTCAGTTCCCCCGGGTCTGGCCTCGCCGCTAAATTATATCGAAATCGTCGGAAGATCAGGTGGTATTCCTGGATACCCGGATCAAGTCCGGGCATGACGAAGGGGCATTAAAATTGGCCAAAAATAGCTAAACCGTCATTAACGGACTTGATCCGTTAATCCAGATGCCAAAGTAATGAACCAACCAATTGGCCCGTTGTTAAGGCCATGGCGGGCACTGGAATTTAAACCGGACACCAGTGAGCTTCGACCCGGAAATCCAGAGACAACTGACGCAGTCTATACGTTACGGCCCCTCGTAACGCTCCACGACTTGGTCTATGGCACCAAAAATGGTGTCACCGTTTTCATCAGGCATTTCGATGTGAATGTGATCGCCAAATGACATAAAGGGTGTTTGGGGTGCGCCGGACTGTATGGTTTCCAACATGCGTACTTCTGCGATGCAGGAATAGCCAACCCCGCCATCGGCCAGGGCCGAACCATGTTCGGCATCCTGCTTATTCGATACGGTGCCGGAACCTACAATCGTTCCGGCGCAAAGGGGCCGTGTTTTTGCCGCATGGGCGATCAGGGTCGGGAAATCAAAGGTCATATCGACGCCCGCATTGGCGCGGCCGAACGGCTCACCATTCAGATCGCAGTACACCGCCAAGTTCAGGCGCCGCCCGTCCCACGCATTGCCCAATGCATCTGGCGTGACCGCGACGGGTGAAAAGGCCGTTGACGGCTTACCATGGAAAAAGCCGAAGCCTTTGCCCAGTTCGCCAGGTATCAAACCACGTAATGAGACATCATTGACCAGCATCAGCAATTTGATGTGTCCACCCGCATCTGCCGCGCTGACACCCATGGGGACATCATCGACAATAACCGCAACCTCCGCCTCGAAATCAATGCCCGAGTCTTCGGAGGCCGCCAGAATCGGATCGTACGGTCCAATAAAACTGTCGGAACCACCTTGGTACATCAAAGGATCACTCCAGAAGCTCTCCGGCATCTCTGCGCCACGGGCTTTTCGCACCAATTCCACATGGTTCACATAGGCGCTGCCATCGGCCCATTGAAAGGCCCGGGGCAGAGGAGAGGCGAGGTCAGCGGGGTCCAGATCAAAGGAACCCGGCGCGTTGCCTGCCGTCAATTTTTCCGACACTTCTTCAAGGCGCGGTTCCATGTTGGTCCAATCGTCCAGGGCCGCCTGCATGGTCTGGGCAATGCCATAAGCTGCCACCGCACGATCCAGATCGTCGCTAACAACCAACAATTGGCCGTCGCGGCCGGCTTTCAGAGATGCCAATTTCATAGGTTTAAACCCTTATTATTATGCGTTTTACAAACATTCTCATTACGGTGGCTCATTACGCACCTTCGCGCAAACGTTCGCGCAATAGGTCGATCCGGTCATAGCCCCAAAAGATCTCTCCATCCAGGACATAACTTGGCACGCCAAAGACCCCTAATGCTTCCGTTTCCAGGCGCATTTCGTCATGGCGTTTGCGGCCTTCGCCGTGCAGATATTCGACAAATCCACTCGCATCTGCGCCTGCTTCGGCCAACACCGCCGTCAGGGCCGAAACATCATCTACTTCCAGTTCGTGGTTCCAAAAGCGCAAAAATACCAAATCATTATAGGCCCGGAAGACGTCTTCGCCGTGATTTTGGGCATATTGCATACCGATACCGGCGGCGGAGCTGTCATAGATGCGCCTTGGCCCGCGCACGGTCAGGCCCCGTTTGTTGGCCCAGCGGCGCATGTCCATATAGGCGTATTTCACCTTGCGCCATTCGGTTTCGGTTCTGCTTTCCACCGCGCCCAGGAACGACGGTATGTCGAGGGTAAAGTGACGCCATTCCACTGTGACGTCGAATTCATCCTCTAACGCGTAGGTCGGTTCTTTCGCCAGATAGGCGAACGGGCTTTTGTAATCCGTAATATGTATAAGATGTCTTTGGCTCATAACGGCAACCTATCACAGATCGAACCTATTGGGTCGGTGGGTTGATCAAGCGTATTTCGGGCAACTCAAAACTATCCAGGGCAACCATGCCGCCGGCCGTCCGGGCCCGGCCCTCGGCAATCAGACGCACAGCCAGGGGATAAATCCGATGTTCCTGTTCCAGTATGCGGGCTGCCAATGTATCGGGGGTATCGTCTGATGCTATAGGCACGGCGGCCTGAACAATGATGGGGCCTTCATCCATGGCCGGGCGCACATAATGCACCGTGCAGCCGCCAATCCGCACGCCGGTCTCCAGCATCCGTTCATGTACATTCAGGCCTTTAAAGGCCGGTAATAACGAGGGGTGGATATTGATCAGGCTATCCCGCCAGCGTTGGCAAAATTCCGGGCTTAACAGGCGCATGAAGCCGGCTAGGCAGATCAAGCGCACGTCGGCTGCGGCCAGCACCTCCGTCATGGCGGCGTCAAACGCCTCCCGCCCCTCGAAATCACCATGTTTGATGACCTGAGTGGGGATATTTGCCGCACGGGCGGTTGCTAATCCCTGGGCGTCTTCACGGTTGGACAGCACCAGGGCGACCTGGGCTGGGAAATCCTCGGCCTTCGCGGCCTCGATCAAGGCGGCCATGTTGCTGCCCCGTCCGGAAATAAGTATGGCGATTTTGAAACCGGCCATCCTAAAAATCCAAGCCGTCGATCTCGACCCGTGGTGGGCCGATCGCAGCTTCAATAACGCCGATAGGCCAGACGGTTTCGCCTTGCTGTTGGAACAGCGTTGTTGCCGCTGCAACATCGTCGGCAGCGACGACGGCGAGCATCCCGATGCCGCAATTGAAGGTGCGGGCCATTTCCAGTGGCTCAATATCCCCCAGCTGCGCCAACCATTTGAACAAGGGTGGCATGGGCCAGGCAGCGCCATCAATGCGGGCGACGGTATTTTCGGGCATAATGCGCGGCGGGTTTTCGATCAAACCACCGCCCGTTATATGACTTAGCCCCTTAATCAGACCGGCGCGGATGGCCGCAAGGCATGACGGCACATAAATCTTTGTCGGGCGCAACAAGGCCTCAGCCAATGTCACTTTTGGGCTGGCATCGGAGGCAAAGGGCGCAGGTGCGCCATAATCCTGGCCCTGATCATCGATCAGACGACGGACCAGTGAAAAGCCGTTGGCGTGCATGCCGGTTGAGGCGAGGCCCAACAAGACATCGCCGGGACCAATGGCGTTAGGTTCCAAAATCTCGCCGCGTTCCACCGCACCAACGGAAAAGCCCGCCAGATCATAATCACCGTCCGTGTACATGCCGGGCATTTCCGCCGTCTCACCCCCGATCAGGGCGCAGCCGGCCTGGCGGCAGCCTTCCGCAATGCCACTGATGATCGCCGTGCCTGCGGCCACAGATAGCTGTCCGGTGGCATAATAATCCAGGAATAACAGAGGTTCAGCCCCCTGAACGACAAGGTCGTTGACGCACATGGCAACCAGGTCGATGCCCACATAATCGTGGCAGTCGGCCGCAATGGCGACTTTTAATTTGGTGCCCACGCCATCCGTCGCGGCGAGGAGCAGGGGATCGTGATAGCCCGCCGCGCGCAAGTCGAACAAACCGGAGAACCCACCCAAAGCGGCATTCGCACCGGGGCGGCGGGTGGAGGCGGCCAGTGGCTTGATGGCATCGACCAGGCGTTCGCCCGCATCGATATCCACGCCGGCACCTTTGTAGGTGTAACTGTTGATGACGCCCTCGCTAGTATATAACTATATTATGAATGTGCTGTCGTAATGACGACGGCGAGGATACTGCATCTGGTTGGGCTTGTAATGTGGCATCGTGCTTTTTTGATACTATTTTTGTCGGCATTCTGTCTGACATCATTCCCAGGGCAATATAGCCCTGGCGTGGCGTTGGCGCAGAATAGGCCAGCGCCTGTACCTGTTGCTGCAGATACGCCTGTTGCTGCGGATACGGTAGATGCTGAGGCTGGGGCAATCTACACAGTTCAGGGGTTGGAGGTGGATGAAACCGCCGCATCTGCCGTGGCTGCCCGTGACCAGGCAATGCGTACGGGACAACGGCAGGCCCTGGACTTGGTTCTGCGGCGTATCACCATGCGCATGGATCACGGCGCGCTGCCTGATCTTGATGATAAGGCTATCGCCCAATTGGTAGGCGCTGTGCAGGTCACGGGGGAAAAGACCTCTACCGTGCGTTATTTGGCGAAAATAACCGTGCGCCTTGACCGTATTGCAGTGCGTGAATTATTGCGAAATATCGGCATCAATTTTTCTGAAACCCGCGCCAAACCAACCTTGGTATTGCCTGTTTTAGAAAAGGGTGCGGCCCTTGCCTTGTTTGAAGACAGCAATGTCTGGCGAGGGGCGTGGCAGCGATTGGACCTTGCCGCATCATCCCTGTTGCCGATGCGTCTGCCTCGTGGAGATCTGCAGGACATCACAACCATTACAGCCGAGGGCGCCCTGGCGGGAAACGAGGGGCAGTTGCGTGCCATGGCCCAGCGCTATGGCGTTGATAACATCATGGTCGCCCACGCGGTGTTGAGCATTGATCTACAGGCAGGCGGTGTGCCCCGCGTGGACGTCACGCTGCTGCGATTTGGACCCAGGGGTAAAAGCACGGAGATCTTGGATTACGGTATCGATGTGGGACAGGATCTGGATGGTGCCATGGACCGCCTGGCCCTGCGAGTGGTGACCGATCAGCAGGAACATTGGAAGCGGCGCACCCAGTTGAACTTTGGCACAGAAACAAACCTGTCCGCCTTAGTACCATTGAGCGGATTGGCGGAATGGTTGGTGGTCCGTCAGCGCCTGGAGGCAACGGCAATTGTCCGTTCGATCACCCTGCATGGCATCTCGCGCAAGGATGCCCAGGTAGTGATCAATTATTTCGGAGATACTGAAAACCTTGTGGTGTCCCTGGCGCAGCGCGATTTAAACCTTGCCATGGTCGATGGGTTTTGGGAGCTGCGCCTGGCGAAAAAGGGCCAGGTGAGAGCTATGACAGCCAAATGACCTTGCCGAACATGATATCATTGGCCCGTTTGCTGTCAGTGCCGTTCAATGTCTGGTTGATGCTGATCGATCAGTGGCGCCTGGCCCTGGTGGTTTTTTGTTTGGCCGGTCTGTCGGATGCCGTCGATGGGTTTTTGGCCAAGCGTTTCAATATGCAGTCAAGATTGGGGCAATATCTCGACCCTATCGCTGACAAAGTCCTGCTGGTCTCTGTCTTCATCGTACTTGGCGTGCAACAGCATTTGCCCTTGTGGCTGGTGATTTTAGTGGTTTCGCGGGATATTCTGATCGTTGGCGGTTTGTTTTTACTATTCGTCATGGACCAGTTTTACGAGCCAACGCCGCATATGTTGTCGAAGGTCAACACGGCGACGCAAATTGTTTTGGCCGGCGTGGTAATCGCCGGCATGGCGTTCGAGCTGGCGGAATTGGCCGCGGTGGTGGAGCTATTGGTACTGGTCGTGGCGATAACGACAGTTACATCGGGGGCGGCTTATATGATCGCGTGGTGGGGACGTATGAATAAGTTGGAGGACGGCGCGTGAGCACCCAACAACAGGTTCGCTATTGGTTGATCTCTTTGGCTGTCCTGCTAGCCCTGGTCTGGCTGTTAAGCTCTATCCTGTTGCCGTTTGTGGCGGGTATGGCGGTGGCCTATTTCCTGGATCCACCGACCGATAAGTTGGAACAACGCGGCCTTGGGCGCGGGCTGGCAACCTCCCTTGTGGTTATTGTGTTCTTTGTCCTGATGGTGTTGGCAACATTGTTGCTGGTGCCAATCCTGCAATCCCAGGTTCTGGGCTTTGCCGACCGATTGCCTGGATACATTGCCGGGTTGCGAGAGACGGCGTTGCCTGTGCTGACCGAATTAGGCGCGAAATTTGGCATAGATGTAGGTGCCTCCGCCGGTGATGCGGCAAAAGAGATAGCGGCGGATGCGGTCACCTTTGGCTTTAAATTACTGCGCCAGGCCTGGAGCGGTGGTCTGGCGCTGTTCAATATTCTGACCCTGCTGGTAATTACCCCGGTGGTGGCGTTTTACCTGTTGCGGGATTTTGACCATATGACGGCCGCCCTGAACAGTTGGCTACCCCGCCAACATGCCAAAACCATAAGGGGGTTGTTGTCGGATATTGATAGTGTGATGGCCGGGTTTATTCGCGGCCAGGGGACGGTTTGTTTGATCCTGGCCAGTTACTATGGGCTGGCGCTAACTTTTGCCGGATTGGAATTCGGCCTGATCATTGGCCTGTTCAGCGGCCTGGTCTCGTTCATACCGTTTGTGGGCGCCACCACGGGGTTGGTGCTGTCCATGTTAACGGCGCTGACGCAATTTCTGCCCGAAGGAGATTTCCTGCGCATTGGCATCATCGCTGCGGTCTTTGTGATTGGGCAGGTCATGGAGGGCTATATCCTGACCCCGCGCCTGCTGGGTGATCGTATTGGCCTGCATCCGGTTTGGGTGATGTTCGCCTTGTTGGCGGGCGGGGCGCTGTTCGGTTTTGTCGGCGTGTTGATCGCTGTTCCGGCGGCGGCTGCCATCGGGGTGATGGTTCGTTTTGCCCTCAGCCAATATTTGGCCAGCTCGCTTTATGGTGGGCCTGATGATCTGCACTCTGATGATCCGCCCCCAGATGGCACGACACCGTGAACTCGCCTGCGCAGTTAACGCTGGATCTGTCTGTGCGCCAAGCACGGGGACGGGCCGATTTTCTGGTGACGGAAAGCAACGCCGATGCGGTTGCCTGGCTGGACCGTTGGCCTGATTGGCCGGGCCCGGCAATTTGTCTGTATGGACCTGAAAATTGCGGCAAAAGCCATCTGGCCCATCTGTGGCGAGAACGGGCCCAAGGGCGAATTGGGGCGCGCTTGATCCAGCCTGCGGATCTAACAGGCGATACGGTGCCTGAACTGGCGGGACAGGGGGCCATAGCCATCGATTATGCCGATTGTGATATGGCGGCGGGGATCGTGTCGTGGGAACCGTTGCTGCACCTGTATAATCTGTTGGCTGAACAGGGCGGCCATTTGCTCATTGCGGCCCGGCTTCCGCCGAAACAATGGTCGATTGGGCTGCCAGACCTTCGCTCCCGCCTATTGGCGGCAGCCAGCGTGGGTATTCTGCCCCCCGATGATCCGTTATTAATGGCGGTAATGGCAAAAATGTTCGCCGATCGGCAGGTGCGCGTTAACCAGGATGTGCTAACTTATCTGGCAGCCAGGATTGAGAGATCCTTTTTGGCAGCAGAGCAGGCGGTGGTTCAGCTGGACAAGGCGTCTTTATCGGGAAACCGGGCCATCACGGTGCCGCTCGCCCGTGCTGCCCTGGCTGATGCGAACGATAGTGAGGCTGAGGGGTAGATTATGCGCAGATATTTCGTGTTGGTGATTTTATTGTGGATGCTCAGTCCATTTGGAGCAGCGTTTGCCG
>JAPKBD010000211.1 GCA_028824965.1 Alphaproteobacteria bacterium
GATCATGGCCGGGGCGCCGGGAATACTGCCCGTTATGCTGCCACCAGATACACCGGGTGCCGACGGTATCATGGAGCCATCCGTACCCTGGGTCGTGCCGCTGGCGGTTTGTTGCTCCGCCTGCTGCTGCGCTATTTGCTGGGCGCGCTCCTGCCGGGGTGCCTCCCAAAAGAATTGGAACCCAAGCAAAATCGCCAGGGACAGTACAATCGCGATAATAAGATTACGTTGGTCAGCCATGTGGAGTCGCTTTACCGATTTCTGATGTTGGTATGGATACGGGTATGGATATTGGCACCATGACGGGCGCTATAGGTCGGCGTTATAGAACCTTGTGGCACCGGATCATAGCCATGGCCACCCCAGGGGTGGCAGCGCGCGAAACGCCGCAGTGTCAACCAGCTGCCATGCACGGGGCCGTGTAGCTGAATGGCCTCTAACCCATAATGGGAACAAGTTGGCAGATAGCGGCATCTGGTCGGCAATAGCGGGGCCAGCAGATAACGATAGGTCTGGATCAATCCACGCAAAATATAGCCGACAAGACCCGAGAATATTTGAGACGGTGCGGCCATATTCATGATGTAGCCTGCAGCCGCGGGCCCCTCGCCAAGGATTTCGTGCGCTTTAGGGCGTGTTTTAAATCGCTCAGCAAGTCCGAATAAGAACGGTCCAGGGTCGCCTTGCGCCCGATCAGCACATAGTCACGATCAGGGGCGGCATAGGTTGGCATCAGTTCGGCCACGACGGCACGCAAACGCCGCTTGGCACGGTTCCGCGCCACGGCATTGCCAACTTTTTTACTGACCGTGAAACCAATGCCCACAGCAGACTCCGTTCCTTCAGTCCGCCCCAGAGGCGGCACACCTAAAGGCGGCACACTTACAGGCGGCACATTTGGCGCACCGGCATCGGGTGCCGGCACGTCTGTGCGGTGGGCATGCGATACGGGCCTATCTGCCCGACGGACTACTTGCTGATCTGCCCGGAAAACTGCCGGCCGATCTGCGACTTGCAGCACAAGGCCCGTCGCGGCAAACCGCCGGCCGGACCTGGCCACACGCAAAAAGTCCGCGCGCCTTTTCAGACGCACGAGCCCTAATTCAACATGCCCCACTTCGTTATGCATTGGTCTACCTAAGCCTGGATCCGAATTGTGGTCATATGAGAACATACGAACACATCCGGGCCCGGGGTCAGCGGCATCCTATGCCGAAAGTTGCTTACGGCCTCTCGACCGGCGTTTTGCCAGAAGACGGCGGCCGCCAACGGTGGCCATACGATGACGAAAGCCATGCCGGCGTTTGCGGACCAGTCTGCTGGGTTGGAAGGTACGTTTCACCCTTCAACCTCCATAAAAATATCCGGCCCATCAGGGGCCAAAAACAAGACGCGCTGTATACGGTTTCGATTGACAGAAGTCAACGCCACGTTGGCCGCCAAAGCCATGTTTCTGAAAATTTCCATAACCCTTCCGCCCGGTTACGCACCTATTTCGCGCGATGTATTCACTTTTTCATCAGGAACCTTCCAAATCACGCGATATTCGCCTTAATACAATCTATGTTACAAGTTAAGCTGTGCTGAAATATACGCAGGTACGAAACAGGGAATTGCCATGGCTGGGGAGGATCGCGGCGACATGGATGATAAAACCGCTGATAAGCCACAGCCAATATTGTCGTTCCGACGTTTGTGGCCGCTTTTGGTTCTGGTGGCCGGCCTGGTCGCGTTCATAGCCTTTGGCGGTGATCGATTTTTAACACTGGATAGCTTACGCCTCTATCGCGCTGACCTAGGTGAATACGTTGCCCACCACACCGTCTTCACGGCAATTTGTTATATGACCGCCTACGGGGTGATGGTGGCGTTTTCACTGCCCGGTGCCCTGATCATGACGGTCACCTGTGGTTTTCTGTTTGGCAGCAATGTCGCCACGGGCATGGTAACGATTGCCGCAACAATTGGTGCCACAGCCATTTTCCTAATCGCCAAAACAGCCCTGGGAGATCCATTGCGGGCCAGGGCGGGGCCGGCCCTGTTGAAAATGGAGGCCGGGTTCCAGGAAAATGCCTTTAGTTATCTATTGATCTTGCGGCTTATCCCGCTGTTTCCCTTTTTTCTGGTCAACCTCGTCCCGGCCTTCCTGGGCGTCCGTCTGCGGGATTTTGTCCTGGCGACATTTTTCGGCATTATTCCGGCAACTTTTGTCTTCGCCCAAGTCGGCACCGGCCTGGACAGTCTGCTGGAAAGTGGTGAGGACTTATCAGCGGGTTCGATATTAAGCCCCGACATTCTAGCCGCCATGGTCGGTTTAGCCATATTGTCGGCACTACCTCTCATCTACAAGAAAGTTAAGGCCCGCAGCAAGGGCGCCTCAAACGGTACGGCAAACGGAGACGGCTCTGCATGAGTGTTCAAAAATCCGCACTTGAGGTTGATATCTGCATTATAGGCGCGGGTTCGGGCGGGCTTAGTGTTGCAGCTGGTGCCAGCCAGCTGGGCGCCTCAGTCGCCTTGGTGGAACGGCATCTGATGGGTGGGGATTGCCTGAATTTCGGCTGTGTGCCGTCTAAGGCTCTGTTGGCGGCAGGTAAATCCGCCCACAATATGGAAACAGCCGGCCGCTTTGGATTGACGGCGGTCGACCCCAATGCCGGTGCTGGTGTTGATGTCAAAGCCGTACGCCAGCATGTGCGCGACGTCATCGCAGGCATTGCCCCGCACGATAGCGTCGAACGCTTTCGCGCCCTGGGCGTCAATGTCATCGAGGGCGCTGCGAAATTCACCGGGCCAAGGGAGGTTGAGGTTGAGGTTGAGATAGAGGACGCGGGCCAAAGCGTCACGGCACGGCGCATCACCGCGCGGCGTTTTGTGATTGCCACGGGCTCCTCCCCCTTTGTGCCGCCCATTCCAGGGCTGGACAAGGCGCCATTTCTAACCAACGAAACCCTGTTTGAATATGATGACCCAATGGCGCATTTGATCGTCATTGGTGGCGGCCCCATCGGGGTTGAAATGTCCCAGGCCCACCAGCGCCTGGGCGTTCAGGTCACCTTGATTGAAAAGCACCGCATTCTGGCCAAGGATGACCCTGAAATGGCCACCGTGGTTCATAACCGCTTGGCGAAAGAAGGCGTCAACATCTTAACCGGGTGCAATGTGGAACGCATCACGCCGGACAGTGGGGACGGCATTACTGTCCATCTGGACGACGGTCAGGCGATTTCAGGCAGCCATATTCTCGTCGCGGCAGGGCGCAAGGCCAATGTATCCGGCCTTAACTTGGAAGCGGCAAATGTGGATTATTCCCCACGGGGCATTGTCGTAGACCGACGTCTGCGTACATCGAACAAGAAAATATTCGCCATTGGTGATGTCGCAGGCGGCCTGCAATTCACCCATGTCGCCGGCCATCATGCGGGCATTGTTATTCGCAACGCCCTGTTCCGCCTGCCCGCCAAGGCGAAACAAACGGCCATTCCCTGGGTCACCTATACAGACCCGGAACTGGCCCAGGTCGGCTTGCAGGAAACAGACGCAAGAGCCGAAGCAGGGGATATTCACATATTGCGTTTTCCTTTTGCAGAGAATGACCGGGCCCAGGCCGAACGGGATACAGACGGCCTGATTAAAATCATCACGGCAAAGAATGGCCGGGTCCTTGGCGTCACAATCGTCGGGCCCCATGGCGGTGATCTGATCCAACCGTGGGTCCTGGCGGTGGAGCAGGGCTTGAAAATTGGTGCCATGGCCGGTGCCATCTGGCCCTATCCGACGTTTGGTGAGGTCGGCCACCGTGCCGCAGGCAGCTATTTCGTCCCCAAGTTATTCACCGACCGCACCCGCGCCATCGTCAAATTTCTGAGCAAATTCGGCTAACTGTCATCCGCCCGACTATCGCGACACTATTTGCGGTACCCTGCCAAAAATGACAGTTTTGCTCACGCCCACACCGTGTTCACCTTGGGCAAACATGCGGCGGGCATCTATCTCGGTTATCTCCCGATCCGCTTCGTCCACCTTCAATTGGGTATGGAACACGAACTCGTCCCTGCCATTGACCGTCGCCATGAAACTTCGTCGGTCGGCATTGAAGGTCCAATACATCCACGCCGGATCGACGTTCATTTCTGAGAACAACTGCGGCGCACGAAAATAAATCGCGTGCATGCGCCCGCCCATGAAATCGCGAACATTACCGGACTCTCCGCCGTAGCTGACCCTCAAATGCCTGCGGACGAGGCTGCGGGCTCCGTCACATCCAATCAGATAGGCGCATTTCAGACGTTTCATTTGATCTGCCTGCATCACCGAAACACTCACATGCCTGCCAGTGTCTTCAACGGCAGATACAGGGCAACCGAAACGGACCGATACGGATGGCAGCTTTTCTGCCTCCTGGCGCAATACCTGCTCGACGAGCATTTGGGTACAACGATGTGGCAACTCCGGCGTGCTCCATGACCCGGACAGTGTTTTCGCAAGCTCCCGCGCTTCGTTTGAGGTTGGCAAACGGAAACGCGCAAGTTCATGTTTCGTGTAACGGGTGAAGTAGACGATGTCGGTGGGAAAATCGCGGGGCAGACCTTTGGTGCGGATCACATCGGCGATACCGAGGCGTCGAAAATGCTCCATGGTCCTGGCTTGAATGGCATTACCCTTGGGGTCGGTGCTGGTGCTCGGGTTTTGATCAAAAAGGATGACAGGCACTTCACGGCGTCCAAGTTCAATCGCCAACATCAAGCCACAGGGCCCGCCACCGATAATAATGACACCGGTGTCGGTTGCTTGGTTCTGGGTGTCTTTTGTCAAAAATTTTCCAGCCTCTTCAACCGGCGTCTCTCAAGCGCTCTGCAAGCCTCGATCATCATGCCTGTATTCGAAAGAAGCTGTACAGTGATAATGATTGCGCCAGGTCAGCTTCGGGGGTCCCGAAATATTTAGCTTAGGCTCGTATTGATGGGGCTGAGGGGTAGCCAAATTTGCCTTCCGGGGCGTGAAGATGTTAAGCTGGTCGCGCGATCCAACATCGCAACTTTGTCTGCCGGCGCACTTTTGCGTGAGTTAGGAGTTACCTCCTACGGTGTGGCAAGAGTCGAACTGTTTTGGCGTTCCAGTCGAAAACGGTCTGAAAATTCCGCCCTCTGGCGTGAGTGACTTTTGCATTTATTCTGCTGCCGAACATGATTTCGGCGCGGCGCACACACGGCACCCAATACGGAGCAAGAACAATGAGTGAGCAATTGAATGCGGCTGCCACGGCGGCGGCAAAGCAACGTTATGATGCGCCTATCTATGATGTTCTGACGCAAGCCTGGGGCGGAGAGATGATCCACATGGGCATGTTTGAGGATGATGATGAGCCGCTGGAAGCCGGCATGGCGCGCAGTACCCGTTGCCTGGCCGAGGCGGCCGAGCTGGGCCCGGACATGATGGTTGCTGAAGTTGCCTGCGGTGTGGCCGGTGCGGCGCGTCATTTGGCCAAGACCTATGACTGTAAAGTCCGTGCCTCCAACATATCCGAGGCCCAATTGGCCCGCGCCCAAGAACTGACGGAGGCCGAGGGCTTGACCGACAGGGTCACGGTTGAGTACGGCGACTTCCATGAGCTGCCCTACGAAGATGGGTCGATGGACTGTTGGTGGTCACAGGATTCATTGTATCACGGTGGGGATCGCCTTCGCGTCCTGACCGAGGCCTATCGTGTGCTTAAGCCCGGCGGGCGGCTGGCTCTTTCCGATTTTGTTCTCGATCCGCAGGTTTCAGATGCCGCGCGGCCGCACATCGAAGATGTCGTCGGTGGCCCGAACATGTGGTCGTATGAACGATACCGTGATGCTTTGGAAGTGATGGGGTTTCATCTGCGTGAGACATTTCAGGGCTTCCGCCCTGTGAGCGATACGTTTACCCGCCTGCGTGCGCGCTTCGCCGACCTTGGGGACGACCCCGCGGTGCAGGAGGCCGGCCCGGAAGCCTATGAACGGACGCTTTATCGACTGGGTCTGTGGACGGAAGAAGCCAACAATCATCATATTGGCTGGGGCTATTGGGTCGCTGAGAAACCCTGACCGACGCCGGCCAAATGAGGTTTTAAGCAGATCTGGGGGTTAGAGCATTTCCGCTTTGGGTCGTGTGTCACGAGCGTCGCAAGAGTATCTGCGTCGCGTAACTGTACAGGAGATGAAGGAAGGCCCTTCGGGTTCGGTCGTCAGGGACTGATCCCAAGCCACCGCAAGCTGCTGTCGTAAAGAGCGATGGTGGTGAGCGTTGCGGAAACGCCGGGACGATGATCCCGGCAGGCAAGGTTGAGAGAGGCGAGCGCAAGCGAACCACTGCTGAAGTGTCGAAAGCGGATTAGGTGATGTCAGAACCGGGGGTTGACCCTACCTCCGGGATTAGTTCGGGAGCTCTCCTGAAGTCTGCCCGAGCGGCATCCGGCATGTAGGTGGCGCGAAGCTCAACCAGGCTCTTGTATGGAACGTGAGAACCTGTCGTTCCGATGTTAAGGGAGAGGTCTCAAGCGGCTAAAACCGCGAGGGCTAGAATACCGATGCGGAGCACAGGGGCGGAGTAGCCCGTAGTAGGGTTGAAGGTCCTGTAATGGGACTGGACCGAAGGGGCTGCGTTGTTCAGCCGAGGCCATTGGCCAACTGGTAACAGGAGGAGCCTATGGACGAGGCAAAGCCGTTCGATATCTCGAAGCGAGAGGTCTGGGAAGCCTTCAAGCGTGTGAAGGCCAACCGGGGAGCGGCTGGTGTAGACGGACAGACGATTGCGGCGTTTGAGGCTGATCTTACGAACAACCTCTACAAACTCTGGAACCGGCTGTCCTCGGGGAGCTATTTTCCGCTGCCAGTGCGGCGGGTGGATATTCCAAAAGGTGACGGCGGCACACGCCCGTTGGGTATTCCAACGGTTGTGGATCGCATCGCCCAGGAAGTTGTCCGCCGCAGCCTGGAGCCATGTCTGGAGCCGGTGTTTCATGCCGACTCCTATGGTTACAGGCCCGGTAGATCGGCGATTGATGCCGTGCGTCAGACCCGTCAGCGCTGCTGGCGGTATGACTTCGTGCTCGACATCGACGTCAAAGGCTACTTCGACAGCATCGACTGGGAGTTGTTAGTCAAGGCGGTCCGCCATCATACGGACTGTCCTTGGTTACTGCTCTACATTGAGCGCTGGCTGAAGGTGCCGGTTCAAATGGAAGATGGCCGTGTTGTGCCGCGCAGGGCAGGGACGCCACAGGGCGGAGTTATCAGCCCATTGTTGGCCAATCTGTTTCTGCATTATGCGTTCGATATGTGGATGGCGCGGCACTATCCGCACATCCCGTTCGAGCGTTACGCGGACGACATCGTTTGTCATTGCAGAAATGCCGAGGCGGCAGAGGCATTACATCGTGCGTTGCGAGACCGCTTTGCGTCTTGCAAGCTGGAACTGCATCCCGCGAAGACGA
>JAPKBD010000011.1 GCA_028824965.1 Alphaproteobacteria bacterium
TGAATCATAGAATGAGAGATGATGGGGGAGTTTTTCAGCAACCTGCTAGAGCAATTTTCAATTAATTGGAGTCGCTCTCGCGACCCAAGTGATTGGTTCAATTGCTCATTTTCTTAAGAGTCTGAATATGTTTAAAGTAAACATACTCTAGGCCAATGCCTTAAGCTAAATCAATCTGCCGTCGCAGCTCTTGCAGGGGGACACTTTGGGGCGCGCCGCGCTCTGCCGCCAGCTTGTTGGCCAGACGTTGCAAGGTCAGGTTTGCAGGCGTGGGGATGCCATATTGCCGGCCCAGCATAACGATTTCACCATTCAGGTAATCCGCCTCAATATTGCCAGTACCCCGCACCAGGCTTTGCCAGGACGATCCCCCGCCGCGGTTCTCCCCCGCCACGGGCGCGGATTTCATCAGGTCACCCCGGCGCGCTTTCTCTTCCGCCGGGCTGGCGCAATCAATGCCTGCAGCTTTCAAACAAGCCTCTGCCTCCGCGCGCATCAGGCCGCGAATTTCCTCCGCCTCATCGCCGGGTGGAGACACAGCGGCCATGGCGTTGCCCAGGTTCATGATCAACTTGCCGTATTTAAAGCGCATCACGGTGGGGTTTGGCACAGCAGAGAAATTCACTTTCTCCAAAGTGCCCGTGACCTCCGCCACCAGATCATTGCTGCCGTTGGGATAAATGCCGGCATCAAGGACGCCGGTTTTTCGGCTGGCGTGAGTTTGCACCACGCCTGGCTCCAACGCCATAGCCGGCAGATAGACCATCATGGCATGGACATTTTGGAACCGGCGCAGGGCCATGCGTTCGTTGGCGACACCGTTTTGGCAACAAAAGATAGGGATTTCGTCCCCGGCAGCAGCACGCAGATCATCCAATGCCGCTTGCGTATGCTGTGTCTTCATTGTCAGGATGACCACATCTTCGGGGCCGAATTCAATCTGGTTCGGATGGCCAACGGCGGCAATGGGTAGGGTCACCGCCTGATCAGGCGTTTCATAACGCAGACCATTTTTTTGGACGGCGGCCAGATGATCACCACGGGCGATCAGCATCACATCCACATCACCTTGAAATAATTGCGCGCCGATGACACCGCCAACGCCACCCGCACCATAAATAATATATCGCATACATGTCCCCTTACTGACCTACGATGTTACACTACTTTCGCAATGATCAGCAGAGGAATAGCCATGCCGGATGAGACGCCAGAGATGTATGAAGTTTATGCCATCAAATACGGCGATCGTATGGGCGAGCGGGGCACAATGTTTGTGCACGGCGACCCCCACGATGCCCCTATGGCCATGGACTACTTCATCTGGGTCATCCGCAGCGATCAACGTACCATCGTGATCGACGTTGGCTATGGCAAGGAAGAAGGCGAAGGTCGGGGCCGGAGCTTCCTGCGCTCCCCCGTTGAAGGCCTGGCCCTATTGGATATTGATGCCAACGAGATTGAAGACGTCATCATCACCCACATGCATTATGACCATGCGGGCAATCTGGAACTGTTCCCCAAAGCACGCTTCCATATTCAGGATGAGGAGATGTCGTTCGTGACCGGACGCGCCATGACCCACGTTGGGCTGCGCCATGCCTTCCGTCTGGATGATGTGCTGGAAATGGTGCGCCTGACCTATGGCGACCGGGTGGTCTTTCATGGGGGCGAGGAACAGATCGCCCCCGGCGTCACCGTCCATCATCTGCCGGGCCACACCCGTGGCCTGCAGGCCGTGCGGGTTCAGACACAGCGGGGGCCCGTGGTTCTGGCATCCGACGTGGCCCATTATTATGAGAGTTTCGAGCAGGAAACGCCGTTTTTAACCCACGAAAACCTGTTTGAGATGATGGAGAGCCATCGCAAGTTACGTGCCCTGGCACCAGACAACAGCCACATCGTGCCGGGCCATGACCCAGCGGTTCTAGAACGCTATCCCGCGCCCAGCCCCGCATTAGAGGGCATCGTCGCGCGGCTAGACGTCGCGCCAAAGAGCTAAGGCATGAATGCGGCCAGGCCCTGGCGGATATCGTATTTCGGCGCGTAGCCCAGGGCATCGCGGGCGCGGCTGATATCCAGCGCACCTTTCTGGACGCATTCAACATTGAAGTTGGCATCCCCATGGCGGAAAGGTTCGTTGCCGACGCTTAACTGCGCGCCGGGCACCATGTCTGTCGCAATCTCAGCAATCTGGCGCAAACTGACGCCCTGGCCGGTACCGACGTTATAAGCGTCATAGGGATGATTATCCTTATCAATGGCCAACAGGGCCAGATCAACCACATCGTCAATATAGGTATGGTCGCAGACAAAGTCCGCGCCGAATGGCTGATGAAACGGCTCCCCCGCCAGGGCAGCATTTATGAAGGTGTTCGGCACTCGGGCGCGCGGCAGGTCCGGGCCGTAAACCCAGATGGCACGCAGGTGGATGACTTCCAATCCGTATTGCTGTTGATAGCCCCGGCCCAAATGCTCCACTGACAACTTCGACACACCATAAGGATGGATGGGGTTTTGCGGATGGTCCTCTGTGATCAGTGGGCTTTCGAAGGGGCCGTAGGTTTCTTCCGAACTCATATGCACCATACGCTTGGTACCAAACAGGCGCATGGCCTCAAACAGATTGATGCTGCCCTGCACATTGACCTCAAACGTACGCAGGGGCGTTCGGACGGAGGCGACGACACCGACGATGGCAGCAGCGTGAAAAACGCAATCGGGCGGATCGGACTGAAACAACGCCATGACGGCGGGGCACTCCGTGACCTCGCCAATCACCGCGCGCACGTTGTCGTGTTGCGCGGCAATTTTCTGCAAGGCCGGAGACAACGCAATATCGAACGCCGTGACCTGATCCCCCCGCGCCGCCAGGGCCGCAGCCACCGCCGCGCCGACAAAACCGGAAGCACCCGTTACCAAGATGTGCGCCATATTTGAACCAACCCCTTTTTATTGCAGCTCCAGAGTGCCATGATCTTATCAGAAAAATAATATGACAGAATGCAGGAGAGCGAGCCATGGCCGATAAGAAGACACCTTATGATCTGATCCCCCAACTAGGCAAACTGCGGGACGAGGTTCTGTTCGGCGATGTCTGGGAACAGCCGGAACTGTCAAAGCGTGACCGCAGTCTGGCCACGGTGGCAGTGCTGATCGCCATGTACCGCACAGAGGAATTGAAAGGTCACATGGTCCGCGCCATAGACAACGGTGTCACCAAAGAAGAGATATTCGGGCTGATCACTCATCTTGCCTTTTATTCCGGCTGGCCGACGGCGGTGAACGCGGGCCGTGTCGCGCTGGAAGTCTTTGAAAATCAGGACTGAAGGAGTGCATGGTTAGATGACTAAGATTGGATTTATCGGCCTAGGCACCATGGGGGCTAGCTTCGCCACCAACCTGATCAAGGCCGGCTGGGAGGTCACCGTCAACGATCTGCATCGCCAGGTCGCCGAACCGCACCTGAACGCAGGTGCCAAATGGGCCGCGACCCCACGGGAATTAGCCGCCGCCTCCGATGTGGTTCTGACCTCCCTCCCCGGCCCTCGGGAGGTTGAGGCAGTGGCTCTGGATGAGGCGGATGGCCTGATCGCAGGAATGAAACCGGGCGGGGTGCTGTTTGATCTGTCCACCAATTCCCCCACCATGGTGCGCAAAATTGCCGCCGCCATGGCCGAAAAAGGCATGCATTGCCTGGACGCCCCGGTCAGCGGCGGCCCGGCGGGTGCGGCATCGGGCAAGCTGGCCATTTGGGTCGGCGGCGACAAAGCCATATTCGATGCCAATCGTGGTGCCCTGGACGCCCTGGGCGATCAGGTCCGCTATATCGGACCCATCGGTGCCGGTGCTATTGCCAAGCTGGTGCATAACGCTGCCGGTTACGCCATCCAGACCGCATTGGCGGAGGTCTTCTCCGTCGGCGTGAAAGCGGGCGTTGAACCTTTGGCATTATTCGAGGCGGTGCGCCAGGGTGCCAGGGGACGGCAACGGACCTTTGACAGCCTGTCGGAACATTACCTGATCAACCAATACGACCCGCCCAGCTTTGCCCTGAAGCTGGCCCACAAGGACGTTGGATTGGCGGCTGAACTGGGCCGTGAAATGGGCGTACCCATGCGCCTGATCGATCAAACTCTGGCGGAAATGACAGAGGCCCTGGGTCGCGGTTGGGAGAACCGGGACAGCCGGGTTTCCATGCTGTTGCAGCAGGAACGCGCTGGCCTGGATTTCGCCGAAGATCCCAAGGACGTTCGGGCCGTGATTGACGATGACTAAGATGGCGACTAAACGGCAGAAACCTCCCTTCAGGGCCGATCACGTGGGCAGCCTGTTGCGTCCGGCGGTTCTGCACGAGGCGCGGGCCAAGGCGGCACGGGGGGAAATCGATGCTGCGGCCTTGCGCGTGGTGGAGGACGATGCCATTCGCGAAGTTGTGGCATTGCAGGCAAGCCTTGGCCTGCAAAGCATCACGGATGGGGAGTTTCGCCGCACCTGGTGGCATTTTGATTTTTTAAGCGGTTTTGACGGCTTTGAATTGGGCGCGCCGTTGGACAAGGGCACATTTCAGGGCAGTGATGAACAACCGCCCACGGCCGTGATCACGGGCAAACTAGCGCGCACGAAACCTATTATGGTGGATCACTTTACTTATCTGAATGGTTTGACCAGCACCTTGACCAAGGGCGTGGCGAAATTCACTGTTCCTGGCCCCTCCATGGCCCATTTTAGGGCGGGGCGTGAGGGTATATCGAAAGATGCCTATCCGGACCTGGCCGAATTCTGGGCCGATCTGACGGCGGCCTATCGGGCGGAGCTGGGCGACCTGGCGGACAATGGCTGCCGCTATCTACAGCTGGATGACATATCCTACGCCTATCTGTGCGACGATGATATTCGCGCCAATCTGAAATCCCGGGGTGATGACGCGGACGAACTGGCCCTGGCCTACGCCCACGCCCTGAACGATGCCATTCGTGATTTACCCGATGATGTCACCACCACCATGCATATGTGCCGGGGCAATTTTCAAAGCACTTGGGCCGCCCAGGGTGGCTATGAACCCGTCGCCGAACGGGTTTTCAATACGGTCAACATCGACGCCTTTTTTATGGAATACGACAGCGCGCGGGCGGGCGGGTTTGAGCCGTTGCGATTTGTCCCTGATGACAAATTGGTGGTGCTCGGCCTGGTCACAACGAAAACAGCCGAGCTGGAAGCCAAAGATACTTTGAAACGGCGGATCGATGAGGCGGCGCAGTATATTGATCTGGATCGCCTGTGCCTCAGCCCGCAATGTGGTTTCTCCTCCACCCACCACGGCAACAAAATCACTGTCGAAGATGAAATTGCCAAACTGCGCCTGATCATTGAAGTCGCCGATGATGTCTGGGGCTAGATAGGAAAACGAAAATGCCTGATCCACGATTGAAGAAAATCTCACGGGACCAATTGCCGCCCGATCTGCAGGTGCTGTGGGACAACGCCATGCGGGACCGGGACGAAGCCACATTGATTGAGGTCGCGGGCAACGCACCGGAAGTGTTGGATTGGTATTACAACAGCTTTTACGCCCAGATGTTTCACGGTGGCCGGGTCGATGTGCAGATTAAGCAACTGGCCCGGATGAAGCTGTCGACCATGCACGGCTGCGCCTTTTGCAACCGGGGCAATTCTAAGGCTGCGTTGGCCGACGGCGTGACCCAGGCGCAGCTGGATGCTTTGTTTGATCCCGACAACGCCGTGTTTGATGCCCGCGAACGGGCGGTCCTGCGTCTGTGTGAGGAAATGACCCTGGCCAATATGGACGGTTACATGAACGGCCCTTTGTATCAGGCGTTGTCGGATCATTTCGATGATGGGGAGATTTTTGAACTGGGCGTCTGCCTGGCCGTGCTGGTGGGCATGGCGAAATTCCTGTTTGTCTTTGATCTGGTCAGCCGGGAGGATAATTGCCCTATTTCCCTGCCGGACCAAGACGCAGCAGAATAGGTGCCGACGACGTGAAGGCACCGGATTTTGACTATTGCCGGCCTGAAAGTATGGCCGATGCCCTAGCACTGTTGAGCTTGCACGCCGATGACGCCGCTATTATTGCGGGCGGGCAAAGCCTACTGCCGATCCTAAATTTTCGCCTTGCCGCACCGGAGTTGCTGATTGATATCGGCCGTTTGGATGAATTGAAACAAGTCACCGAAGACGACGAATTTGTTGAGATCGGCGCTTTGGTAAGTCATTGCGATCTGGCGGATAGCCCCTTGGTTGGCCGGGAATTGCCCCTGCTGCATCAAGCCATCGACCATATCGCGCACCCCGCCGTCCGCCATCGGGGCACCATTGGCGGCAGCCTGGCCATGGCAGATCCGGCCGCCGAGTTGGGCGCCTGTTGTCTGGCCCTGGACGGGGCGTTTTCCATTGTATCGGTGCGGGGACAACGATGGGTTGCTGCCGCGGATTTCTTCAAAGGCGTTTATGAAACCGCGTTGCAACCGGACGAAATTTTGACCGCCATCCGCCTGCCCAAACCGGCACCGGGTACCATCAGCATCTTTGAGGAGGTCGCCCGTCGTCGTGGTGACTTTGCCATGGCGGGGCTGGCCTTGGTCGCCGCCCCAAACAATCTACGCATTGCTCTTTTAGGCGTTGCTGATCGTCCTGTTTTGGTAGAACAGACAATGACGCTTTTGACCAATAACCCAACGGCGGTCGATGAAGCGGTGGCTCTCATCGGGACAGAGGTCGACCCACTCGATGATCCTACCTATCCTCCCGCCTATCGTCGCCACTTGGTCCAGGTGCTGTTGCGCCGCGCCTTATCAAGGTTGCCCCAATGAGCACGAAGCACCGGCGCATCAGTTTGACCGTGAATGGAGAGGCGGTTGCACGCGAAGTCCCCGTACGCCTGAACCTGGTTGATTTCCTGCGCCACGACCTTGGCTTCACCGGCAGCCATGTTGGCTGCGAACAAGGTGCCTGTGGGGCCTGCACTGTTGTGTTGGACGGCCAGACCGTGCGCGGCTGCCTGGTTCTTGCCGTACAAGCAGATGGCTGTGCCGTTGTAACCATTGAGGGCGGTGTAGACGATGATCTACGCGAGATGTTCTATACTTTGAACGCCCTGCAATGCGGTTTCTGCACGCCGGGAATGTTGTTGAGCTCGGCTGAGCTGTTGCGTGCCAATCCCAATCCCAGCCGGGAGGACATCCGCGAATATCTATCGGGCAATTTCTGTCGCTGTACCGGTTATCAGGCGATTGTCGATGCGGTTTTCACCGTTGCGGAGGCACGCCGGTCATGAGTATCGGCGCCAGCGTCCCAAGGGATCGGGCCAAGCGGTTATTGCTGGGCCGGGGTCAGTTTGTCGATGATATTCAGCTGCCCCGTATGGTGCATCTGGCCTTTGTCCGCAGCCCCTACGCCCATGCCCGCATTGAAGCAATCGGGACGGCGGAGGCAATGGCGCTACCCGGCGTCATAGCGGTCTACACAGCGGATGATCTGGAGGCCGCGGTTTCATCCTGGCGGCCGGAACACAAACTGTTTCCAACCATGGCCGCACCGGAGCAATTTGCCCTGGCCAAGGGCACCGCGCGCTGGCAGGGCGAGGCTGTCGCCGCCGTCATTGCCGAAAGCCGCGCCCAGGCAGAAGATGGCGCGGAGCAGGTGGCGGTCACCTGGCATGAACTACCAGCAGTTACGGATGCTAATGCAGCCTTGGCCCCGGATGCGCCGATCCTGCATGACGACATGACGTCCAACCTCGCCTTCACAACAGAGGTGGTGGCGGGCGATGTGGCGGTGGCATTCGGGCAGGCCGCTCATGTGGTTGAAGAACATTTCCGCTTTCACCGCCATTCCGGTGTCAGTCTGGAACCCCGTGGTATCATCGCGGAGTTTGAACCCGGCGAAAGCCGCCTGACCGTGCACCAATCTCATCAGACCCCGCATCAACAACAGGACCTGTATGCCCGCCTGATGGGGCTGCCGGAACACAAAGTACGGGTGATCTGTCCTGATGTGGGCGGGGCCTTTGGCCTGAAACATCACCTAATGGCTGATGAACTGGTCGCCTGTGTGGCTGCGCGGCTGTCGGGGCGGCCGGTTAAATTTATCGCTGATCGGCTGGAAAGCTTCCTCGCTGACATTCACTGCCGGGATCATGAGGTGCATGCCCGCATGGCCTTTTCCGCGATAGGTGAGATCCTTGGGATCGAGGTCGATGATCTGTTCAATGCCGGGGCCTATGGCCAATATCCCCGCACCTCCATCGCGGAAGGCAATCAGATTACCCGCCTGACCGGCGCGCCTTATAGACATGAGCATTACCGGGCCGGTCTGCGCATGGCCTTTTTGAACAAAAGCATTCTGGGCCATATCCGGTCCGTCGGGCACCCCATCGCCTGTGCCGTAACGGAACGCTTGGTGGATATGGGTGCGACCGAACTGAAACTGGATCCTATCGAAATCCGGCGGATGAACTATTTGGCGGATGATGATTTTCCCAGAACCTCCTCAGGCGGTGTTGATTTCGAAAACCTGTCCTTCAACGGTTGCCTGGATAAAGCGGTGGAGATGTTCGACGTGCCGGCATTTCGGGCGGAGCAGGCAAACCTTCGCAACGAGGGCATTTATCGTGGCATTGGCATCGCCACGTTCGTTGAACTCACCGCCATTGGCCCGGAATATTACGGCGAAGGCGGCCAGCATATCTCAGCCCAGGAAACTTGCCTGTTGCGCCTGGAGGGTTCGGGCACCGTGCGTTGCTATACCGGCGTTACGGACCAGGGCCAGGGTATCGACACGGGCATACAGCAAGTGGTCGCGGATGTGATGGGCGTTCCCTTGGCTGACATAGAGGTGATCAGTGGGGACAGTGCACTTTGCCCGGTCGGCGGTGGGTCTTGGGGATCACGGGGCGCGGCCCTGGGCGGTGAGGCCGCGATGCGCGCGGCGCGCACATTGCGGGGCAACATTCTGAATATCGCGGCCAGTCAGTTACAGAAAGACCCAGGGGATCTGACCATAGACCAAGGCGTGGTCATCGACGCGGCGTCGGGCACATCCCACATGGCGGTGTCAGAGATTGGGCGTATTGGTCATTTCCAACCCTATAATATCCCGGACGGTATTTCAGCCGACCTAACTGTGGTGGAGCGTTACGGCAGCCGGGACCGCATGTTCCTGGCCGGCAATGGTTTGCAAATTGCCACTGTTGAAGTGGATATCGATACAGGCATCGTCACACCCCTGCGTCATTTGGTGGTGCATGATTGCGGGCGTATCCTGAACCCTCTGTTGGTGCGCGAACAAGTCCGCGGCGGCGTTGTCCAGGGGATTGGTGCAGCTTTGTATGAGGAGTTGCGCTATGACGAAGACGGCCATCTGTTGACCGGCAGTTTCGCCGACTATCTGGTTCCTATGGCGGGTGAAATGCCGGATATCGAAGTCGCCCACATTGAGACGCCCACCAAGACTTCGGAACTGGGCGCGAAAGGTGCCGGGGAGGCGGGCACCGCAGGTGCAGTGGGTTCGATCCTGAATGCGGTCAACGATGCCATTGCGCCGCTTGAAGCCTCAATTGCCGTAACACCGATTACACCGCCACGGCTGTTAAAGGCATTGGGGCGGATCTAGTCGGCCAGGTTGTCGGCTGTTTCGCGCAATTTCTGTGCCAGGGCTTGGCGTTGCACAACGTCCAACTGCCCGGCCAATCCGACCGCAACAATGGCCCGGCTGGGCGCACCGGTAGTTTGTGCCATGGGCGCGGCCAGAATAATAATACCGCGAATATAATTACCGTCGTCAATGGCGAAGCCGTCCCGCCGGGCCGCCTCAATCTCATCCAACCAAACCTGAAACGACGGCGGGTTCTGCCAGCGCAATTCTTCGAAGCGCTTTGCCAATTCATCCCGGTCCCAGTTGCGCTGGGCCGCGATGCAACGCCCCGTTGCCGAGATTAAGGCCGGGAAATGGCTGCCGATATTAACGTGAATGCTCAAATTCAGGCGTGATCGGGCCAAGGCCGCCACCACCATATGGTCATGACTGTCCAGTTCCACGGCGATCGCTGCCACATCGAATTCTGCGGCTATCGCGTTCAGATGGGCTTGCGATGCCTGAACGAAACTGCTGCCACCCAACATATTGCGGGCAATACCCAGAACGCCTACACCAAGGCCATAGCGCTTTGTGTTAGGGTCGAAAGCCACCAGATCCTCGTGCGCCAGGGTACGCAAAATATGTAGCGCCGTACTGGGGATAATATCCAGATCCCTGGCAATGCGGTTCACACCCAAAGGTACCTGACTTCGTCCTAGATAGCGTAATATACTAGCTGCACGGCTAACGGCTGTGACCGGGCGGGCAGGTCCTGGTGGTCGTGTGCTATCAGTATTTGTCATTGATACAATTCATTGTCTATAGACAATAGTATTGCACATTGACAACGATGTCTAGTTCCATAATGATTTTGCTGCTGTCAAACCGATGCAAAAAGAGGAAGCGCCAAAATGAAGTTTGGTATTCTATTCACGTCCCATCCCGATCCGAAGACGGAGGTCTATCCCCATCGTGACATCCATAAGCGGGTGACACGGGAAATTGTTGAAGCAGAACAGCTGGGCTTTGATAGCGTCTGGATTGCCGAGCATCATTTTTCCAACCGCTATGGCATTCTGCCTGATCCATTTGCGTATCTAAGCTATCTGGCCGCGAAAACAACGCGGATCAAGTTGGGCGCAGCCGTGATGGTGGTGCCGCTGCACCATCCCATGCGTATCGTGGAGAACGCCGCCTTTGTCGATATTTTAAGCGAAGGGCGCTTTCAGTTGGGCCTCGGCTCCGGCTATCGGCCTTATGAGTTTGAGGGCCTTGGTATTGATTTCGATACCCGGCGCGACCGCCAGGCCGAGGCGGTGGATCTGATCCTGGACGGCTTCCACAAAAAGCGGGTCAATGCGGACGGCAAATTTTTCAAGTTCAAAATGGATGAAGGGTACGAGATTTTTCCACAGCCCATCCAACAACCCCACCCACCCTTTTTCATGGGTGCCGGTACGGAAACCTCACAACAGTTGGCGGCGGAAAAAGGCTTTGGCTTGATGCAGGGCTCCCTGCCCTCAATCGAAGTGCTGGGCAAGAACATCGAATTTTATAAAACCCATATGAATTCCGCGCCCGCACCCCTGAACCAGAACCCTGCCTTTGGGCAGTTCGACGTGGTGCGCATGGTCTATGTGGCCGCCACCGATGCCAAGGCGAAGGAGGAGAGCGAGGCCGCCATCACCTATCATATGAAGACGTTCCTATCGGGCGACACGGCCGGCTATTTGGGCGACGTCACGGAAAAGGACAATGAGTCGGCATTTGCCTATGACAACCTAGTGGATACAACGATTATCCATGGTTCCCCCGATACTGTGATCCGCCGCATTAAGGAGCTGGAGAAAATTGGCATCACCTCGTTGATGCTGCATTATCCGCCCTATTATGGGGTTGAACAGTGCCTGAATATGCTGCGCCTGTTCGCCAAGGAAGTTATGCCTCATGTTCAGACTTGAGGGTTGGAGATAGATCGCTTGTGACTTGGGGACAAATCAACGACGAGACACTGGCGGCAGCCGCTGAATTGATCGGCGTACCGTTGCGCCGGGACCGTATGCAGTGGATTGAGTCCACGACGCGGGACGCCATCCGCCACTTTGCCTGGGGCATTGGCGACAACAACCCCCTGTGGTTCGATCCAGAATATGCGGCGAAATCACCTGGCGGCACTATTATGGCCCCGCCCTGCATTTTGTATGCCGTGGATTCGACCATCGTCGCACCAAAATTGGCCGGCGTGCAATGGATTTATGCCGGCACGGAATGGACCTGGTATGACCACATTCACATCAACGATACCTTCAAAGTCGATGTCAGTTTGATCAAACAAGAAGTGAAGACCGGCAAACGGTTTGGCCAGTGGGCCTTGCAGACCGGTGCCCTGTCCTATCGAAATCAGGACGGAAAACTGATCGCCGAGGCTATCGGCAAATGCGCCCGCACACCCCGTGGTGATGGCAGGAAGCGTAAGGACGGCGAAGAACCCAAAGGTCACATCGCCCACCGTTACACGCCCGAGGAACTGGCCGATATTGAAGAACAGGTTCTGGCCGAACCGCGCCAGGGGCCGGAGCCGCTCTATTGGGAAGACGTGGATGTGGGCGCGCATGTGCCGCCCGTGATTAAAGGTCCGCTGACGATTACGGATATCCTGGCCTGGTATTCTGCAGCCCAGGGCGCGCTGCATTACGGTGGGGTCCATGGCGATGCCCTACGCTATCGCCGTCGCCACGATGACTATCATATTAATGCCGAAACCGGCGCCAAGGATTCTGCCGGGCGCGGCCATCTGGAGGCTTCAACAGGCCGGGAGGTGGGCATGGGCGGGGCCTATGATGTGGGGCCGCAGCGCATTGCCTGGGGCCAGCATATGCTGACCAACTGGATTGGCGACCACGGCTTTTTGCATCAGCTGAAGGTCAACGTGCTGCAACCCAACATGGTCGGCGACACGATCTGGTGGCGGGGTGAAGTCGTGGGTAAGCGGCAGGTAGGCAACGCAAAATTCCTCGACCTCAAGGTAGAAGCACGCAATCAATCTGACCTGCTGTCAGCCTCGGGCACGGCGGTGGTTGCGCTACCCTCGCGCCAGGACGGCGCAGTTCCTTTACCACTGCCTCTTGCACCCGCATGAGCCAGGACGGGAAAACCCGGCAAGTACCCTTATCCGCAGCCGGCCAAATCTCCATCGCGGCCAGCAACCGTTCGGCCAGTTACGCCCAGCATTGGCTTAGTATTTTGGGCAGCGGCGACAATGCCGCCGTGTCGAATGCCGACATCGCCATCGTCGGTGGTGACACAGCGTCCGATGCAAACTGTGTCATTCGTCTTTGGGATTTTCAGGTGGGACATCCGGGCTCCGGTGTCCTGGCCTCTGCTGTATCAGGTGCCGCCGCTGTTATCGGCCACAAAGGCCACCCCGGCGTCCCCCTGCCTGCCGATATGCCCGAAAAATGGTGCGGCATATATGGTGTGATCCTTGCCTTGGCTGAAGTTTGGCGACAGCGTAATGGCGCGGGCAATGGCGATAGCAAGCTGCGCAAGTCGGTCCAGTACGACGTTTCCGCCGCCGACATCATGCGATCTTTCTCGCTGCAAAATTCCGGCGGGCCAGCGGAGATGGTCCGTTCCTGGCGGCGTAATGGCCGCTTGTGCGTGGATCATGGCGGCATCTTCCCCATGGGTTTCTACGCCTGCAAGGACGGTTATGTCGCCCTGTTAGGACGATCCCGGCGGGATTGGCACAATATTCGCCAAGCTATCGGCGATCCGGACTGGGCTAAGGGCGAAGCCTATCAAGATCCTTTCGCGTTGGCGCGCGATAGCGTGGAGGCCGACAGGTTGTTGGAGGGCACCCTGGCCGGTCTGGGCCGGGATGAATTGTTGCAGCGGGGTTTGGCCGAGGGCGCTGTGATCGCGCCGGTCTATAGCCAGGCGGAGGCCGCCGGCCGTGGCGTCTTTCGCGATAATTTCATTGTTAATGACACGCCGGGCATGCCGTTCCAGATACAACCATTGACGGGCGATGTAATAACCGAACGACAGCGGCCTGCCCATGATGACATTGCAGGCTCCCCCTTGGCAGGCCTACGCTGCCTTGAACTTTGCTGGGTCTGGTCCGGGCCTATGGTGGGGCAGATCCTGGCCGACCTTGGTGCAGAGGTGATCAAGATGGAAGCGCCCGCCCGCTTTGACCTCTACCGTACCCGTGGCCTGGAAGCGATGCGTAAAAAGATGTCGGAAAAGGCCCGCATCGAGTCTTCTCTGTATTTCCACAGTCTGAACCGCAACAAGGTCGGCCTGGCCCTGGATTTGAAGCACCCCGACGGACGCAAAACGGCGTTGGAGCTGGCGGCGGTGTCTGATCTGTTGATCGAAAACTTCACAGTCGGCACCATGGAACGCCTTGGGCTGGGGTCGGACGATCTTGGCCAGGCCAATCCAACCTTGGTGCAAATGTCCATGAGCGGGCCTGGCAGAGGCTCTGCGGTCGAACAACTTCGATCCTACGGCCTGGTGCTCAGTGCCCTGGGCGGGGCCGAAGACCTGATCACCAAGGATGGCGAATTCTTAGGCTCCCCGACATTCTCCCTGTCCGACCCGAACGCAGCCGCTTTTGGTGCCATGGGCATTTTGGCGGGCGTCCTGGCGGCAGGTGAAGACGGCACGGGCCGCGCCTTCGACGTTTCCCAGATTGAAGCAGCCGCAACATTGGCGGCAACCCCGACACCACCCGCAACGAGCCACGATGCCATCATCACAGCGGCCGACGGAACATACATTGCGATCTCCATCCCAATTGATGCTGCCAGTGAGGGCTTCGAGGGTTTAAGCCGAAGCGACATCATCGAACGCTGCATAGCATTGGGCGGCCATTGTGCAGACTTATTGGAGCTGGATGAAACCGACGAGGCGGCGATCTTTGCCGATTGTTCCGGCTGGCTCCCTTCGACCCACCCCTATACAGGCGATGAAGCATTGGTCGCGGCACCCTGGCGGGTGAACGGGCAGCGCCCTGGTCTGCGCAAGACCGCACCCTTGTTGGGGGAAGGTGATGATTTCGTCCTGCGCCGGGTTCTCTCCCTGCCCGATGATGAGATAGACTCTCTAAAGGCGGCAGGCGTTGTCGGCATTTCCGTACATTTCGACTAAAGACAAAAATTGTAGAGGCATAATCATGATCGATATCCTTGGCCGCACACCCCATGCGACGACTTTGCGCGACCTGATCGTCATGCGCGCCAGCTATGGCGACAAACCCTATTTGATCTGCCGTGACATCACCCTGACTTACGCAGACGCGGACCGCCTCTCAAACCAGGTGGCGAACCGATTGCTGGCCCATGGCATAGGCAAGGGCGATGTGGTCGCCACACTGATGTACAATTCCATTGAGCAGGCCCTGATCTGGTTCGGCTGTGCAAAACTCGGCGCGATTTACGCATCCCTGAATGTCAGTCTGGTCAAGGATGACATGTGCTACAGCCTGAATGACACAGGTGCCCAGCTGCTGGTGGTGGATGAAGAATTGGCCCCTGCCTATAACGCCGCGAAGCCGGATTTAACCGGCGACCCGAAGGTATTCGTATTGGGCGATACGGGCGCCGTGCCGGGCGCTGCCACCCTGCCTTTCGAAGACCTGATGGGCGGCGATGAAAGCCTGCCGGAGGTAGAGGTCGCCGCCGCCGACCCTATGTGCATCGTCTATACGGGCGGCAGCACGTCTATGCCCAAAGGCGTTCTGGTATCGCATCTGTATTATATCGCCGCAGCCATCCGCTACGGTGATATTGCCGAGGCGACGGAGGATGATGTGCATTTCGCCAATTCGCATTTCTTCCACATTGGCGGACAACAGTTCGCCATCACTTCGCCCCTGTACCACGGCATGACGGGGATCATGGAAAAATGGTTCTCCGCCTCCAACTACTGGAAGACCATCCGCAAATACGGCGTTACGGTGATCGATCCCCTGGGCACCATGATGGCGGTATTGCTGCGCGCACCGAAATCTGACCAGGACAAAGAACATAGGGTACGCATCGGCGTTGGCATCGCAGCGGGCCAGGTGCGCCGTGATCTGCGCGATGAGTTTGAAGAACGGTTTGGCACACCCATGATGGAAGTCTATTCCATGACAGAGATGGGCGTATTGATCTGTAGCGAACGAACCTTTGATCGCCGTCTGGGATCCTGCGGGCGGCCCCATGGCTGGACAGAGGTGATGATTGTCGATGCGGACGATAACCCGGTGCCCGCCAACACCACGGGACAGATCCTCCTTCGCCCCAAGGTGCCGAATACCTATATGATTGAATACATCAACAAACCGGCGGAGACGTTGGCGGCCTGGAAGAACCTTTGGTACCACAGCGGCGATCTTGGCTATTTGGATGACGACGGATTTGTCTTTTTCGTCGGAAGGGAGGCGCACTGGATCCGCCGTCGGGGCGAAAATGTTTCAGCCTTTGAGGTAGAGAAGGCCATGACGGCCCACCCTGCCGTAATCGATTGCGCCGTAGTTGGCGTGCCATCCGATATTGGCGAAGAAGACATCAAGGCCTATATCCAGCTGTCGGAAGATGAAGCGACGCCGGAGCCGATGGAATTGGTGGAATGGTGCCAGGACCGCATCGCCTTTTTCAAGGTCCCCCGGTACATGGAGTTCGTTACCGAATTCCCCCGTACCATGACCAAGAATGAAATCGCCCGGCATGAACTGCGTGAGCGGGGCGTTGGTGATGCCATTGATGTGTTGCCGGATAACAGGTAATGCCCTACCCCACCGGTTATAGATTAGGCATAGACATTGGCGGCACGTTCACCGACTTCGCCCTGTATGATGAGTTGGGCGAAAGCTTTGCCATTCACAAACAGCTGACCACCCCCGATGATCCCGCGCGTGCGGTATTGGAAGGCACGACGGCGTTGCTGGATCAACAGGGCCTGGATCTGTCGTCTGTAGTTGAGATCGTCCACGGCACTACCCTGGTGACCAATGCGGTGATCGAACGCAAAGGTGCCGTCACGGGCATGCTGACCACACGAGGCTTTCGCGACATCCTGGATATGCGGCAGGAAAAACGCTACGACGTGTTTGATTTGCGTCTGGTCTTTCCCGACCCTTTGGTGCCGCGCCGTCGCCGGGCCGAAGTTAACGAGCGTGTCCATTATGACGGCACCATCGAACATGCCTTGGATATGGTAGGCGCACGGGCAGTCCTGGCGGACCTTGTGGCGCGTGAAAACATCACCTCTTTGGCGATCTGTCTGCTGCATGGTTATGCCAATCCGGCCCATGAACGCGCCCTGGGCGAGATGGCGGCGGACGCCTTTCCGGACCTGACCATATCGTTGTCATCAGAGGTCTGTCCGGAATGGCGAGAATATGAACGTTTTACAACGACCTGCATCAACGCCTTTACCCAGCCTATGTTTGATCAATATCTCCGGCGGTTGGAACACGGCCTGACTGAGCAAGGTTTTGCTGGGCAGCTATTCGTGATGTCATCCAGCGGCGGCACGTTGACGCCTGAGACAGCGCGAAAATTCCCCGTGCGGGTCATTGAATCCGGGCCAGCAGCTGGTGCGCAGATGTCGGCCTTTCATGGCCGGGCCCTGAATAGGCCGGAATTGCTGTCGTTCGATATGGGTGGTACCACCGCCAAGGGTGCTTTGATACGTGGTGGTGAGGCGATCAAGGTCTATTTCCAGGAAGTCGCGCGGGTGCATGATTTCAAGGCCGGCAGCGGGCTGCCTGTGAAAAGTCCGGTCATTGATATGATTGAGATCGGCGCGGGCGGTGGATCAATCGCCACCCTGGATGTGCGCGGCACAATTTCTGTCGGCCCTCAAAGCGCGGGTGCCGACCCCGGCCCGGCCTGTTACGGCCAAGGGGGAAAGGCCGCCACTTTAACCGATGCCAATGTGGTGCTGGGTTATCTGGATCCGAACTTCTTTCTAGGCGGTGCCATGGCATTGGATGTCGAGGCCGCCGAACGGGTGATTGAAACACAAATTGCCACACCTTTGAAACTACCCCTGGCGCGGGCGGCGTGGGGCATTCATGAAATCGTTGATGAGGATGTGGCGCGCGCCTTTCGCATTCACGCCTCCGAACGCGGATTTGACTATCGCGGCAGCTCCATGGTGGCATTTGGAGGTTCCGGCCCGGTGCATGCCATGGGCGTGGCCCGCAAGCTCGGCATACCACGGGTAATTTTTCCCGTTGCCGCTGGTGTCATGTCCGCTTTGGGCCTATTAGCCAGTCCCCTGACATTTGAAGTGGCACGCACCAAACAAGCCTTTGTCGCCGACCTGAGCATGGAAAATTTCTCCAGCATCTTGGCGGAACTTGAAGCGGAGGCACGGGCACCGTTGCAAGATGCCGATACGGACCTGTCCATCGTCCGACGATTGGACATGCGCTATAACGGCCAAGGCCACGAGATTGAGGTCACCCTGCCACCAGGGCCAGAGACCGGGATAGCGGCCTTGCCGGATATTTTCCGCGAGCATTACGCAGCGATACACGGCGCGGCGTTGCTTGATACGCCCTTGGTTATCACCACTTGGAAGGTCGAGGCCACGGCGAACGCGCCGGAACTAACAACGGCAGGACCGGAAGCGCAGGGTGCGGCAACTCCCAAGGGCAGCCGCCAGGCCTATTTTGACGAAGGCTATGTAACGACGCCTGTCTATGACCGCTATAACCTGGCGGTTGGAACGGTGATCGAAGGGCCGGCTTTGATCGAAGAGCGGGAGTCCACGGTCATCATTGGCCCGGGCGAAAAGGTGGACGTGGACGAATTCGGCAATCTCGTCGCGGAATTGGAGGGTGCGCCATGACCCAGGATCGTCTGGATGCAATCAGCGTCGGCATCATGTGGGACCGTCTGGTTGCCGTCTCTGATGAGATCGTGTCTACTTTGGTTCGCACTTCCTTCTCCACCATCGTCAGCGAGAGCTATGATTTAACCGTCGCCTTGCTTGACGCAGACGGCCAGTTGATGGCCCAGGGCACCTACAGCGTACCGGTTTTCATGGGCACAGCGCCCGCAACCCTGCAACATATGCTGGACGTCTTTCCCAGTAGCAGCTTACATCCTGGCGATGTGGTGATTACCAATGATCCCTGGTTAGGGACGGGGCACACCTTTGATATCAATGTCATGCGGCCGATATTTTATGGTGGTCGTATCGTTGCCTACGTTATCTCCATCACCCACCTGCCCGACATCGGCGGCCTGGGTTTTGGCGCAGCAGCGCGGGAGATTTATCACGAAGGCCTGCGCCTGCCGATCTGCAAATTGTTTGAGGCTGATCAGCAGAACGATTTCATCATCGAATTGGTACGCACCAATGTACGCGCGCCCGATCAGGTGATCGGTGATTTGATGGCCAATGTCACCGCCACCAAGGCTGGTGAAGCCATGTTGACGGATTTCCTCACAGAATACGGCCTAGAGGACTTTACCGCCCTGTCCGGTGAAATCCGAGACCGGTCAGAGACCGCGACTCGGGCACGTATTGCCGAAATGGCCGACGGCATCTACAAAAACCAAATTCAGATAGAGGGCGTGGACGGGCCTTTGACCCTTGCCTGTTCCATCGAAATTGCGGGCGATGCTATCAGCGTTGATTTCGCCGGTACGGATGCCTGCGTGCGCCGGGGTATCAACGTGCCCTTCTGTTATACCCGCGCCATGGTGCTGTATTCCATGAAGTGCCTGACCGTCCCCGAGTTGCCCAATAATGGTGGTTCCGTCGTGCCTATCACCGTTACGGCACCAACCGGGTGTCTGCTGGATGCACAGCCCCCCTTCCCCACCGGCGCGCGGCACATGATCGGTCATTTCGTCTCGCCGCTGGTTTTCGGCGCCTTGGCGGAAGCGGTCCCCGATAGCATTCAGGCGGATTGCGGCATGTTGGATCTGATGACCTTTCAGGGCACCCATCGCGACGGCCACGATGTTTCAACGATCTATTTCGCCTCTGGTGGTTTCGGTGCCTTAGCGGGCATGGACGGTGCGGAGACGACACCCGGCCCCTCCAATATGGCTGTCGTGCCCGTGGAGGTGTGGGAGACACTGACGTCCACCACAATTGAACATAAAGCGCTGCTACCCAATTCAGGGGGGCTAGGCGAATTTCGCGGTGGCCTGGGACAGGAGGTGGTCATCCGCAACGATAGCGGCCACCTGATGACGGTCTTTTGCATGGCCAATCGGACGGAATTCCCGCCCCTTGGTCTCATGGGCGGCGGGCCGGGCCGGGCACGGGAGCATCGGGTCAACGACGTTACCGTAGACCCCAAAGGCCACTATGAATTAGCGCCCGGCGATCGTATCACCATGATAGAAGCGGGCGGCGGCGGTTTCGGCGATCCCAGAAACCGCGCCAGGGCGGCAATTGACACTGATCTGGCAGAAGGCTTTACCACATCGGACGGCGGGTCGGGGACCTAAACAGCGACGCCCGCGCGCAGGCCCTCCAGGATGGCTTCTTCTGCCGTGCGTGGTGCCAAGCAGTCGCCGATGACATGCACCTCACCTTCCCAGCTGGCCAGCGCGCTTTCCAACCTGGTATTGGATTGATGACCACAGGCCAGGACCAAAGTATTGGCCCCTTCGCATAATATTGGCTCGCCACTCAAGGTGTGTTGTAGATAGACCGTATCGTCATCTGCACCAAACAGGCGGGCATAGGGAATGACCTCAACGCCCAAGCGATGGATATCGCCCAGCCATTTGTCACGCACATATTGCGGGATCATCTGCCCAGGCGTGACACCGTTGACCGCAAGGCGCACCCGACAGCCATCGCGGATCAGCTTTTCCGCCAACCCCAGACCGATCCAATCGCTGCGCCAATCGGCAACCACAACATCGCTGCCCACATTCGCCTCACCCTGCAGAACCTGCCAGGCCGTGACGATGTGCGCTTCTTCGGAACCTTCAAGCGGTGGTGTATACGGCTGGGCACCTGTAGCGACGACGACAGCATCAGGCTGGATCCGGTCTATCAAGGCACGGTCGATGGCGGTGTTTGTGATGATCTCGACCCCCGCCAGCTCCATCTCCCGCGTTAAGTTCGCTATCAGGCCGCCAAATTCGGCCCTACCGGGTAACAGCAGCGCCAAATTGGCTTGACCACCCAACTGCCGGCTGGCCTCGTACAAGGTCACAGCGTGACCCCGCGCCGCGGCAACGGCAGCGGCCTTCATGCCACCTGGCCCACCGCCTGCGATGACGATCTTGCGCGGATGATCGGCAGGTATCAGTTTGCCAAACTCCAACTCACGTCCCGTCTCCGGGTGCTGAATGCAGGATATAGGAAAGCCCCGCAGCATGTGGCCGATGCAGGCCTGATTGCAGGCAATGCAGGCGCGGATATCATCTAACCGACCCGTCAGGGCCTTTTCCGGCATCTGAGGGTCGGAAATCATGGCCCGGGTCATACCGCACATATCCGCTTGGCCGTCTGCCAGAACCTGTTCGGCGATCTGCGGTTGGTTGATCCGCCCGGCAACAAAGATCGGCACCGTGACCTGCGCCTTGATCGCAGCTGCAAAGGGCGCCACATAGGCATGTTCCACAGCCATAGGCGGCACAATATGGACAGAGCCCGCCAGCCCGGCAGAAGACCCCGCCGTCAGATTGAGGTAGTCGAGCAATCCATCGTTGGCGAGGCCGACAGCAATGGCGCGGACCTCATCAGGTTCCAAAGCATCATGCTCCATCTCATCACCGGACAGGCGCATGCCGAGGACCATGTCTTCGCCTATGGCGTCGCGGACCGATGCCAATATCTCCCGCACAAAGCGTTGCCCGCCCTTTGTCCCGCCGTAAATATCGGCGCGATGGTTAAGGCGTGGGTTAAGAAACTGCGACAGCAAATAGCCATGGGCCGCGATGATCTCAACGCCGTCCAGGCCAGCAGTACGCATACGACCAGCGGCCGCGCCAAAACCGGCAATAATCTCCTCAATCATCGCCAAAGGCATTTCCCGAGGCATGACGTGAAAGCGTTCATTCGGCACCGCGGACGGGCCATGGGCAACCGCAAATGTGCCGTCCGCCGCCTCGCTCATCTCCCGCCCAGGATGGGTCAACTGGCCAAAGACCTTGCAGCCATGGCCATGGCAGGCATCCGCTATACGTCGGTAACCAGGAATACAATCATCATCAAAGGCCAAAATGGCAGGCCGGCTGCTGATACCCGATGGATGCGCCCGCGCCGCCTCAACAATGATCAGTCCCGCGCCGCCAGCCGCGCGGGCCTCATGATAGGCCACCATGCGGTCAGAGGGAAAACCATCCTCCAACATCACGGTCATATGCCCGGTGGAAAAAATCCGGTTCTTGAACTGATGTCCGCGAATTGTCAGGGGCGCGAAAAGATGCGTCAGAACAGCCGTCATATGGGCCGGCTCGCCTTCATCAGCGAACGGTAGCATCGCTCCAATGGGTCCATTTTGCGGATCGCCATGGTCGCCAAGGTTAGACATGCGTTCATGGGCGAGAGTGTAGCCGCGACGCCTGGGATAATCCAGCCGCGAGGGCACCAAGCAAGGCGCATCAGAAATGGCCGAACAGGAGGAGCAACTGTAGATGGTATCGGCTTTTCCACTCGCGTCCTTGATGTGGTTTACAAGCCGCAATAAACTGCAAACATGGTCACATTGAATACCTTGTCAGAGCAGCTTGCAGATACGCCGGACCTCCGGCAATTTCTCGATATTTGGTTGGATTGGCGCGGCGAAAAATTACTGCCGCTGCGGCGGGATGTTCGCCCGGAAGCACTAGGCAGCACCATGGGTAGCATGGCGATTCTTGAAATTGAAGCTGAGGATCGCATTCTTTTTCGCCTTCACGCGACGAACATCACCAACCTGACAGGGTTCGAGCCGAAAGAGGTTAATATCATTGACATGCTAGATCCAGTTGAACGGCAAGCAAGGATAACGCGATATAGAAACTTACGCCAAATCCCTTGCGGTATGTTTACGAAGCAAGAGCTAGTGTTGGCGGATAGCCGGACCTTCGATATTGCGATACTATTTTTACCTGTCACGCAATCCGCAGATGAATTGCCTGCCTTTGCTTATGCCTCCCACGCCATTCTGACCGCGGTTAGTTGGGATCATAATCCGGCTAAACCTCATTTTCCTTTGGCTAAGGAATTTGCGTACGTAGATATTGGCAACGGCGCCCCTGATCATTAACTATTGGTCTGTTGCGCCAATGAGATAACATTAGAAGTGTCGAAACCCCGCCCGAACGTTAAGGAAAATTACTATGGATATGGTCCGCCTCGACCCGCCTCGCGAATTGACGATGCCGATTGGTGAAGCGATGTTCAGCCAAAGGGCCACGCGCCGTCTTGACCCGGATCGCCCGGTTACCGATGAGCAGGTAGAGATCATCCTGAACGCGGCCTCAAAAGCACCGAACGGCGGCAACGTGCAGCCGGCGCGGTATCTGGTTATTCGTGACCGCGCGGCCATCGCCGAATTCGGCAAGCTGTATTTTGAGGCGTGGTGGGCCAAACGCCGGGACGCCTATGGTTGGACTTCCAAGGCCGACATTCCAGAGGGTTCCGTCTATCGCCTGCCAGCATTGTTGGCAGATGAAATGGTCAACGCGCCAACGGTAATCCTAGTTTATTCAGCAGCATCGGGCGTCGCTGCTTCATCCACTTTTCCCGGCGTGCAGAACCTGTTGTTATCAGCGCGGGCCTTAGGCCTGGGCACGGTACTGACAACCCTGCATCCACAGGTGATGGAGCGGGTGAACGCCATGTTTGGCGTACCCGACGAGATGGCTTTTCACTGCTGCATCCCACTTGGCTATCCCCGGGGCAATTTCGGCCCCACGTCCCGGTTGCCAACAAGTACAACCACTTCGTGGGACCGCTGGGGCCAATCACCGCCCTGGAAATAAGCCAGAGACATTATGGATGGTTAGACGGGTTCGGCAATAAACACCGGGATCTTGCGGTCGGTCTTTTCCTGATACTCCAGATAGGGCGGAAAAGCCTCTGCACTGGCAGCCCACAGGCGAGCGCGTTCGGGATCATCCTCAACCTCACGAATGCGCATTTTGAAGACCTCAGTCTTGTCGCGGATTTCCACGTCCGGATTTGCCCGCAGGTTATAAATCCAAACAGGGTTGGCGGGACGCCCGCCGTAGGAGCCAACGAGGACGTAATTGCCATCCACCTCAACCCGCATCAAAGGGATTTTGCGCACGCCGCCTGTTTTATTGCCCGTATGGGTGACAATGATGCAGGGCAAGCCGCTTTCCCGCAATGTGGTGCCTTCCGTACCGCCTGAACCCTCATACAGTTCAACTTGTTTTCGTACCCAGTCCAGAGTGGGGGGAATATAATCAGCCATTGTGTTTTCCTAATCATGTGGTGAACGCTGTCTTCAACATTAGCAAAATCCAGCTGTTTCAGAAACGGCAAATATGCTGCATGTTGTCATCAATTTTATGAATGCGAAAGAGCCGTAAAGTGAGCGAAACAAACATCAGAATAGGCGGTGCCAGCGGTTATTGGGGCGACAGTGCCATGGCCACGCCGCAATTGTTGAAATCCGGCAACTTGGACTATCTGGTTTATGATTATCTGGCAGAAGTCACCATGTCGATCATGGCCAGGGCCCGGGCCCAGGATCAGAATATGGGCTATGCCCGGGATTTCATCACTTCCGTTCTAAAGCAAAATCTGGGTGAGATTGACCGCCAAGGGGTAAAAGTCATATCCAACGCAGGGGGCGTGAACCCTCAGTCTTGTGGCGAGGCCGCCCGTGCGTTGATCGCCGAACAAGGCCTGGACCTGAAAGTCGCCGTCATCCTGGGTGATGATCTGATCGATCAAAAGGATAACATCACCGCGACCGAGATGTTTTCGGGCGAGACATTCCCCGACCCTGAAAACCTGGTCAGCATCAACGTCTATCTGGGTGCGTTTCCCATTGCCCAGGCCTTGGCGGAGGGCGCTGATATTGTCATCACCGGACGCTCTGTCGATAGTGCTGTAACTTTGGGTGCCTGCATCCACGAATTTGGCTGGAGCCAAAAAGACCTGGACCAGTTGGCGGGCGGCACCTTGGCGGGGCATCTTTTGGAATGCGGTCCCCAGGCCACGGGCGGGAATTTCACCGACTGGCACCTGGCTGTGGAAACCATGGACACCATTGGCTATCCCATTTGCGACCTGCGCCCCGACGGCAGCTTCGATGTCACGAAACCGCCCGGATCAGGCGGCATTGTGAACGTTGGTACCATCTCGGAACAGATGATCTATGAAATCGGCGACCCGCAAGCCTATATCGTGCCCGACGTGGTTTGTGATTTCTCCGGCGTTTCTATCTCCCAAACATCAGATGATCAGGTCAGTGTCAGCGGGGCCAGGGGCTATCCGGCCACGGACAGCTATAAGGTCAGCGCCACATTCGGCGATGGCTGGCGAGCCGGTGCTTACATGACCTTCTATGGCATTGATGCAAAGCGAAAGGGCCAGGGCTTTGCTGATGCCACGTTCAAACGGGCGCGCACGGCATTGCGTGCCTCAAACCTGGGTGACTTCATCGAAACCAGCGTTGAGATATTGGGGGCAGACAGCCAATTTGGCAGCCATGGACGAGCTGATGACACCAGGGAAGTCGTGGTGAAATATGCGGCCTGGCATCCGGACAAGGCAGGCATAGGCACATTTTTGAAGGAAGCTGCCGGGATGGGGCTATCGTCTCCGCCCGGCCTGTCCGGTTTTTTTGGCACGAGGGCGAAGCCGTCCCCCGTTGTCCGTCTGTTTTCTTTTCTGATCCCAAAGAATGACTTAGCCATTGAAATTGATTTCGGCGACAGGAAAATTGCATTTGAAGCCTGGCCCGATGACCTGCCCACAATAGATGCCGAACGCCCCGAGGTACCCGCTGCGCCAGTCGAAAGCGATGACATGGTCACCGTACCATTGATCGACCTGGCCTGGGGTCGCAGTGGTGACAAGGGCAACAATGCCAACGTCGGCATCATCGCCCGCAAGCCCGAATACATGCCCTATATCTGGGTGGCGTTGGACGAAGCCGCGGTTGCGGATCGCTTCAGCCATTTCCTTGAGGGCGAGGTAGAGCGGTTTTATCTACCCGGCCCCAACGCCATCAATTTTTTCCTGCATAACGTCCTGGGCGGCGGCGGCGTGGCCAGCCTGCGCAACGACGCCCTGGCGAAAGGTTATGCGCAAATATTGCTGGATCACCCGATCCCAATTTTAAAACATATTGTTGAGGACCTGACATGAGTACATTACCCGCCGTCGAACACCTGATCTTGGATCAGGATACGGATTGGCTGACAATTTGGTTTAACCGGCCTGAATCCCGCAATGCCCTGGCCCATGAGATGACGGCGGAGCTGCGCGCCGTGCTGGCCGCTGTGCGCGATGACCGGTCCGTGCGCGGCATTACCATCCGGGGCAAGGGCGGGTGGTTCTGCGCGGGTGGTGATCTAAAGGGCTTCAAATCAAACTTTCAGGGCGGCGTGCAAACAACGGATGATATTGCCGTCTCCAGCCGGGCAGCCGGCGGCATGTTCGATACCATCAACGAAATGCCCCAGGTCGTGGTTATCCTGGTCGAAGGCGCTGCCATGGCAGGCGGCCTGGGTATGGTCTGTACAGCCGATATAGTCGCGGTCACCAAAGACGCGCGCTTTGCCATGACTGAAACCGCCATTGGCATTCCACCCGCACAGATCGCCCCCTTTGTGGTGCAGCGCCTAGGCCTGCGCACGGCCCGGCGTCTCATGCTGACCGCATCCCGCTTTGATGGGGAGGAGGCTGGGAGACTGGGCCTGGCCGACTATGTTGTTGATGATGCCGCCGGTTTGGATGCGATAGAGGCAGATATCCGCAAGCAGGTATTGCGCTGCGCGCCAGGTGCGAATGCGGTGACCAAGGAAATCGCCCTTGCCACCCGCCATTTGAATAGAGATGAGATGCTCGACCTGGCGGCCAAAGGTTTTTCCGAGTGCATGTTGTCGGATGAAGGCCGGGAGGGCGTCGCCTCATTCATTGAGAAGCGAAAGCCTGTGTGGGCTAGGTAGTCAGAATAAATCGTAGTAGGAGCGTTTAGGATATGTCGGAACCCACAGCGCGGGAAAAACTGGAACAATTGCAGGCCGCCAGAGCAGAGGTGATGGATGAGGGCCGGCCGGAGGCCGTTGCCAAACGCCGGGCCCGCGATATGGGTACCGCGCGGGAGCGTATCGAACAATTCGTTGACGCGAACAGCTTCCGCGAAATGGGTGCGTTGGTGGAACCTGAGCGCAGTAATGAGCTAAGCCGCAATCTGGTCGCCCCCGCTGATGGCGCGATTACCGGCACGGCAAAGGTCGATGGCCGGGAGGTGAATATATTCGGCCAGGATTTCACAGTCCATGGCGGCAGTATCGGATCGGTCGCAGATAATAAGGTGGGCCGCCTGATACAGCGTAGCGTGGTGCGTGGCCTGCCCATGGTGATGATGCTGGAGGGTGGCGGCCATCGCATCCAGGATGGCATGAACGCCGCGCACTTTGCCGCCGCCTCACCTGTGTTCAATAACATGTGCAAGCTGTCCGGCTGGGTGCCCAACGTGGTCGCCATGATGGGCCAGGGCTTTGCCGGGCCCACCGCCTATGCCTCTCTGGCTGATTTCGTCGTTATGTTGCGTGGTAAGTCCACCATGGGGATTGCCGGGCCTGCGCTGGTCAAGGCAGGTACAGGTATTGAAATCTCCAAAGAAGATCTGGGCGGCACCAAGCGCCAGGTGGAAGAACAAGGCATCGCAGATCTGGCCGTGGATACGGAGGAGGAATGTCTGGAGGCTGTGCGGAAGTTCCTGTCCTATCTGCCGCAAAATTCCAGCCAGCCGCTACCCATAACGCCATGTGACGATCCTATTGATCGGCGAGATGATAAATTGTTGGATTTGGTAACTTCGAGCAGCCGCAAAGTTTACGACATGCGCAAGGTGATCAAGATTATTGCCGATGTGGACAGCATTTTCGAATTGAAGCCCGACTATGCCCGCAATATCATTACCTGCTTTGCCCGGCTGGATGGCCGACCCGTGGGCATATTTGCAAATCAGCCTTTGCGCAAGGGCGGCATTTTGGATACGCCGGCGTGCGAAAAAGTGGCGCATTTCATTGCTATGTGTGATGCCTTTGGCCTGCCGCTTGTCTCATTAATTGATATTCCCGGCATCGCCATTGGCCCCGACGCGGAAGATACCGGCCTGGGCCGGCGCAGCGGACGGCTATTTTTTGAGATGGGTGTGGCGACGGTGCCGCGGGTTTCCGTGGTTCTACGAAAAGGCTATGGCGGGGGCTATTACGCCATGGGCGGCGGCCGTGCTTTTGATGCGGATGCCGCCTTCGCCTGGCCTACGGCGGAGATTTGCGCCATGTCCATTGAAGGTGCTGTGGATGTCGCCTACAAGAAAGACTACATGGCCGCAGATGACCCGGACGCTGCCCGCACAGCCATGATCGACAATATCAAGGATCAGACCGGGGCCTTGGATGCTGCCAGTGCGTTCGGCATTGATGATGTCATTGATCCACGTGATACGCGGCAGATTTTGATCGAGACATTTGCGTCATGCCCCGCCCGGCGGCCGGATATGGGCCCACCCAGAGTGCGGCCAATCTCGCCTATCTAACAGATGGCTAACGGCTGGCCCGCAATGCCTCCGTCTCGGCCTGCATGACGCTGGCACCCGCGTCATTTATGACGACGCCATAGGCCTCAGCTGCATGTGCGATGCTGACTTTGCCTTCCATGACATCGCGCAGGACGTCCCCCGGTTCACGATCCATGGGGTCACCGAAGCCGCCACCTGAGGGGAGGTTGACCTCCAACATATCGCCTTTGTAAACGGTGGCCAAAAAGGGTTGGAAGAATTCTTCGTCCGCGCCCTCCGCGCGCTTCAGGACCAGGCGTGAATGGGAACCTTTCGCGCCGCCGTTCAAACCATAGGGTGCGTTTCGATGCCGGTCGGTACGCACCTGCAACACAGCCTCGTCCGCCAAGAATCGGATATGGCGCACTACGGCCAGGCCGCCGCGATATTTGCCGGGGCCACCAGTGTCCGGCACCAAACCATACCGCTCGATCATCAGGGGTTGGTCCACCTCCAGCATTTCCGCCGGGGTGTTGGAATAATTGACGATGGTACCGGTGGAGGCATCCATGCCGTCGCGATCCGGGCCACCACCCCATGATCCCACCAACCCTTCCAGATAGACGAAGGGTTTACCGTCCGCATGATAGCCGCCGAAGCTAACGGTGGTGTCGGGCGCATGGGGTCCACAGGCCGGCACTTTATCGGGGGCCAGTTGCGCCAAGGCACCGAATACAGCATCGGCGACCCTGTCAGCAGTCAAACCGCGGGCAGCAACAGCTGCGGGGGGCGATGGATTAACAATGGAACGTTCCGGCGTCAGAATTTTGATCGGCCGGAAATAGCCCGCATTGTTGGGGATATTCAGATCAAAGACGGATCGTATACAGGCCCAGGCGGCAGATGATGTGAAGCTATGGACGGAATTTATCGCGCCCCGCACTTGCCCTGACGTGCCTTCAAAATCGATGGTCATATCATCACCTGCCACAGTGATCTTGACTTGAATGGTTATCAAGCCTGGTTCGATACCGTCACTGTCCAGGTAGTCGGCAAAGCTGTAGTCGCCGTCGGGCAGTTTCTCGATCTCGGCCCGGGTGCGCCGTTCCGTATAATCCAGCAACGCGTGGCAATATTGTTCAAACCCCGATTTGCCATATCGGTCTACCAATTCGATCAAACCGCGTTCACCAATGCGGCAGGCGGCGATCTGGCTGCGGATATCGCCCAGCACGGTTTCGGGCACGCGCACATTACGTTCGATGATCCGGAATACGGTCTCATCCGGCACACCTGCCTTGTACAGGCGCAGGGGAGGCAGGCGCAGCCCCTCCTGATAGATTTCGGTCGAGTCGCACGACATGCTGCCCGGCACCCGCCCCCCCATATCAATCTGGTGCGCGATGCAGGAGGAATAGCCAATCAGCGCGTCGTCCTTAAATACCGGCATCACAGCAATAATGTCCGGCAGATGCGTGCCGCCGTCATAGGGATCGTTCAGGGCAAAGACATCACCGGGTGCCATATCATCGCCGAAATAGGCCAGCACCGCCGCCAACGCAGACGGCATACTGCCCAGATGCAGCGGCAGACAGGTACCCTGGGCAATGAATTCACTATTGGCACCAAACAATGCGGTGGAATAGTCCAACGCCTCCTTAACGATGAAGGATCGCGCGGTGCGGGCCACAGTCAGGGCCATATCATCGGCGATGGAGGCCAGGCGGTTTTTGAGTACCTCTAAGGTAAATGGATCAATTTCAACTTTTGTCACGGCCGGCACCCTTTCGCTAATATTAACGCTATAATGCACCAGAAAATTCAGATGCGTAAATCCATCGGGCAAGGAAACTTATGAAGTATCGTATTGGTGTCGATATTGGCGGCACATTCACCGACGTCGTATTTCTGGGCGACGACGGCACCACCCTGACCGCCAAGCTATCTTCTACCCCCGATGATTACAGCCAGGCCATTGCGACAGGAGTCGGGGCTTTGATGCAGGATCATGGCATCGCAGGGGACGATATATCTGAGGTTATGCACGGTACGACGATTGCGACCAATGCCATTCTGCAACATCGCGGCGTCAAAACGGCATTGCTGACCACGGAAGGGTTCGGCGATGTGCTGGAAATTCGCCGTCTGCGCATGCCCGTACTGTATGATCTGGCTTGGCGGAAGCCCGACGCTTTGGTAGCCCGCGCCAATCGGTTCGAGATTAATGAGCGTATGGACCACCAAGGCAACGTGGAGCGCGCTTTGGATGAAGCCCAGGCAGGTGCCGCCATTGATCGCCTGTTGGGCCAGGGCGATATTGAGGCAATCGCGGTCTGCCTCATCAACGCCTACGTCAATGGTAATCACGAGGACCGTTTGTTGGCGATGATCCGGGCCCGCGACCAAGACATTCCCGTCTGCCTGTCGTCCCAGGTTTTGCCTGAGATTAAGGAGTATGAGCGTACTTCGACGACCGTTGTAAACGCCTATATCCTGCCCGTGGTTAAAGGCTATCTTGACGCCCTGACGGCCCGCCTTTCAGATTTAGGCATTACCGCACCGATCCTGGTCATGCAGTCCAATGGCGGGGCCATGGGGGTCGCAGCAGCCAGTACCCTGCCCATTCACATTATTGAATCCGGCCCTGCAGCCGGTGTTGTCGGGGCGGCGGAAATCATCAAAAAACTAGGCTATGACAACGCCCTGACCTTCGATATGGGCGGCACCACGGCCAAGGCCGCGATGATCGAAAACGGTACTTATAACAGGGTTGGCGAACTGGACGTGGGCGCGGGCATCAATCTGGCGGGTCGTCTTCTAAAGGGCGGCGGTTATCACGTCCGGGTGCCTGCCATCGACATTGCCGAAATTGGCGCAGGCGGCGGCAGCCTGCTGGCCCTCGATAGCGCGGGGGGCATTTCGGTCGGTCCGGACAGTGCCGGCGCGGACCCTGGTCCGGTCTGCTATGGCCTGGGCAATGACACCCCGACCATGACCGATGCCAACATTTTGTTGGGCTATTTAAATCCAGAGCATCTGGTCGGCGGCGGTCTGAAATTGGACAAGAACAAAGCGGCCAATGCATTAAAGGCAAAGATGGCCGAGCCCCTGGCGCTTTCCATGGAGGCGGCCGCCTATGGTGCCCATATGGTCGCCAACGCTACCATGTCCCGTGCCCTGCGCGCGGTATCATCGGACCGGGGCCGTGACCCACGGGATTTCGCCCTGATCGCCTTTGGCGGCAACGGCCCCGTGCATGCGGCATCTTTGTGCGAGAGCCTGGATATCACCCGCATATTGGTGCCGCCCGTATCCGGCGTCTTCTCCGCCCTGGGGCTATTGTTCCCGGCGACGGAACATCATTATGTCCAAACTTTTCGCCGCGCGATTGAAACTTGCGATCGGCGGGAATTGGATGCGACGTTTGCAGAAAAAGAAGCCGAAGGTGCCAAGGCCCTGCAGTCAGAAGGCTATGGCCCAACGCAGGTCCGCTACCAACGTTTTGTCGACATGCGCTATCGCGGTGAAAATTCCGAACTATCCGTCGCTTACCCAGATCACGGGCCCGATAGTGCAGACATATTCGCCGCCCTGCGCCTGGGCTTCGATGCGGCGCACGAAAAAATATACGGCTATCATTCCATTGAGGAAAGCGTGGAAATCGTCAACCTGCGCGTGGTGGCAACCGGAATATCGGACACCCCCCGGGTACCAGAACAACTTTCCCTCGCCAGCCGTGATACTTCACACGCTGTTGCAAATGAACGCGATGCCTATTTCGGCCCGGAACATGGTTGGTGCCCATCGCCAGTGGTTGGCCGCAATGATATAGATAGCGCGGGCCGCGACGGACCGCTTATCGTTGAGGAATATGACTGCACCACAGTGGTGCCACCGGGCTGGCACATCCACCGGGATGTGTGGGATATTCTGGTCCTGCAGATGATCAACGGCTAAACCCACCCAGGCAAATCCCTTTTTGCCGTAAAATTGAAAGTCAGGTCCAGATTGGCGACAGAGACTGTCGAGACGCTTCTGGCGCGTTATGGCCCTGCCTATCGATGGGTTGTTGCCGGAACGGGCACAATAGCCGCCATGACGATGATTTTGTCATCCACAATGGTGAATGTTGCCGTGCCTTCAATCATGGGAACATTCGGCGTTGGGCAAAGTGAGGCGCAGTGGATGTCCACCGCCTTCCTCTCCGCCATGACGGCCAGCCAATTGCTTGG
>JAPKBD010000212.1 GCA_028824965.1 Alphaproteobacteria bacterium
GGGGTAACCCCGTGGAAGTTCGAGTCTTCTCCTGGGCACCATTTCCTTTCTCTCCAAGTATCGGGGAGATTGGCGGTGGAGCAAATACGGACCAACTGCCGGGTCCACAGAATGCCAATAAACTATCATTTGTAAAAGTGTGCGATAAAAAGGCAGGATGGCAACATGGCCAATTATCTCCATAAAGGCGACCTACCCGACGGCCTGTCATTTGGCCCTATGGTTGCCATTGATTCAGAGACCATGGGCCTTGACCCCCATCGTGACCGCCTTTGCCTGGTGCAGCTATCCGCCGGTGATGGTGACTGTCATTTGGTGCAGTTTGCCCAAGGGGTTTATCAAGCGCCTAATCTCTCCGCCCTGTTGGCAGATCCAGCGGTGACCAAGCTGTTTCACTATGCCCGCTTTGATGTGGCTATGGTAAAGCGCTATCTGAATGTTGATTGCACGCCGATCTATTGCACCAAAATCGCCTCAAAACTGGTGCGGACTTATACGGATCGTCACGGCCTTAAGGACCTTTGCCGGGAATTATTGGGCGTTGATCTGTCCAAACAGCAGCAAAGCTCCGACTGGGGTGCGACCGATCTGTCCGCCCAGCAGCTGGATTATGCCGCCAACGATGTGCTGCATCTGCACCGTTTACACGGCGTGTTGCAGGATATGCTGGCCCGGGAAGGGCGTGAACATATTGCCCAGGCCTGTTTTGATTTTCTGCCTACCCGGGCGGAGCTGGATCTGGGCGGTTGGTCGCAGATGGATATCTTCTCTCACTAGAGCCATTCCAAGCCGGAAAAGCAGCTCTATCGTAGTTGCAAGTTGGTTTGACCCCACCTATCTAATTGATCATAATCAACGAATCGTTGCAGTTGGCATGAAATTCGCATTAATTTCCTTTGTTGTCAGCCTTCGGTGCTATTGTACGACCTATTTCAAAGGCTTGATCGGTGACTGCGAACATTCAGGACGATCTATTGGCGACGGAACCTAGCGAAAATAGGAACACGAAATCTGCCGATGTGCGTGCAGCGGCAGCGCGCGTTTTGCGCCTTGAAGCTGATGGCCTGCAAGGCCTGGCCGCCCACCTGGATGAAAATTTCGATGCCGCCGTTGCTCTGTTAGCAGGGATCAAGGGTAAATTGGTGGTCAGTGGCATGGGAAAAAGCGGCCATATCGGCCGGAAAATTGCCGCCACCCTCGCCTCCACCGGCACACCTGCCCATTACGTCCACCCCGGTGAAGCGAGCCACGGTGATCTGGGCATGATCAGCCCCGAAGATGGCGTGCTGGCCCTGTCGAATTCCGGCGAAACGGCGGAATTGAACGATCTGGTCGCCTACGCCAAATTTCGCAATATTCCGCTTTTGGCGATGGTTGGCAAAGCACCCTCCACCCTTGGCTCAGCCGCTGACGTGGCCCTGGTTCTGCCCCCTATGCCAGAGGCCTGCCCCATGGGTCTGGCACCAACCACCTCAACCACCATGATGTTGGGCCTAGGCGATGCCCTGGCGGTTGCGATGATGGAACTGCGCGGCTTTTCCTCAGATCAGTTTCAGGTCCTTCACCCCGGTGGGCGTCTTGGCCAGGCGTTTGTCAAAGTCGATGATTTGATGCACCGTGATGATGCTGTCCCTTTGTGTAGCGCTGATACGGTCATGTCCGCAGCCATTCTGACCATGACGGAAAAGCGCTTTGGCTGCATCGGGGTCATTGAAGACAGCGGTGCCTTGATCGGCATTGTTACGGATGGTGATTTAAGCCGACATATGGACGATGGCCTGATGGGCAAGCGTGTCGGCGATGTCATGACGCCGACGCCAAAGACTATTCGTGGCGGCGCCCTGGCGGCAGAGGCCTTGGGCTTTATGAACGCCAATCAGATTACCTGTCTATTCGTCACTGAAATTGCCAACGGATCAGATTCTGCGTTTGGTACACCTATCGGCATCCTGCACGTGCATGATATTCTGCGCGCCGGCATCGCCTAGGGTATGTCTGCGATGGCCCCAAATTCAACTGAGGGACCAATCGAGGGACCAATCGAGAGATCTGTGGGGGATAATGATAGCCAAGCGGTTGGCAAAGCCCCCCGAAGGTTCCAGTTCGACCCGGATCGCCGGCAAGACTTAACCTCCCCACGTTATAGCCGCTTTGTCGGCATGATGAAGTTGCTGTTGCCGCTGTTGGCGTTGGGCCTGGTGGTAGCCGTGGTGATCTGGCCTAATGAATTTAGTGAGGCTACGGGTTTTCATCTTTCCTACACCACGCCCGAGGATGGCAGCGCGGCGGAATTGACGATGCTGCACCCCCGCTATCTGGGCACGGATGCCCGCAACCGGCCCTTTGTGGTCACGGCTGATCGGGCGACCCAGGATCCAAACGATCAACGTAACGTGACGCTGGAGCAATTGCAGGCGGATATGGCCACGGCAGACGGGCGCTGGTTCACAATTTTGGCGCACAAGGGCGTCTATCATCAACAACGCCAACAATTGCGCCTGCAAGGTCCGATCAATTTGTTCTCTGACCAGGGTTATGAATTCAACGCCGAAGTTGCCGATATCGATCTTAAAAGCGGCAGGGCGGTCTCTGATCAGCCCGTGCGCGGCCAGGGGCCATTTGGTACCCTGCAGGCGGACCGCATGGAGGTTGAGGATTTTGGCCAAAGGCTATTGTTTATGGGAAATGTAAAAATGCGCGTAATGGCACCCGCTCGCTCAGGCACAGATGGAAGACAGGGATAGATGAAGGCTGCAAAGATCATATTGCCATGGGTTTTGGCGGTCATGCTGCCTTTTGGTGCTGCCTATGGTCAGTCCCAGAATAAAGGGAAAATCGGCACGCCTGATGTAGAACAGCCCATTGATATCAGCGCGGATAATCTGGAAGTTCAACAAGATAAAAATTTGGCCGTTTTCTCCGGCAACGTCATCGCGGTTCAGGGCCAGATCGAATTGCGTGCCGTGCAATTAAGGGTTTGGTACCGGCCTGCGGGGCCCAGTACGGCGGGTGGAACGGGCGGGGACGATGGCACGATCATTCGGATAGATGCCATAGATCAGGTTTTTGTTTCTTCCGCATCCGAAACGGCCCAGGGCGACCTTGGTATTTATGACGTACCAGAGCAGCGATTGACCTTAACGGGCAGCGTGATTTTGACCCGTGGTGAGAATGTGTTGCGCGGCAATAAGTTGGTGATGAACATGGCGACGGGGCAAAGTCGTATCAGCGGCGGCCGGGTGCATGGTCGGTTTGTCCCGCCAAAGCGTAAAAAATGACGGCCCGCCAAAAATATCGGTCGGCAATTAATGTGCCAAATTATGTTTTTGTTGGAAAAAAGTAAGTGATCGGTAACCCTGTTCTGTTACGCCTGAGGGGACGAACGGATGACAACGGAAGATAAGAGCAACAGAATGCAAGGCGAGGGCCATAAAAGGCAAGGTTCTGAACGCGGTTCCGAGCGGGGACCCGGCTTGGACGCAGACAACGGCAGCACACCGCAACTGGTGGCCGAACGTCAGGGCCTGCGCGCGGAAAAAATCGGCAAACGCTTTCGCAAACGACCTGTCGTGCGTGATGTCTCCCTGGTGGTCCAGCGCGGTGAGGCGGTTGGCCTTTTAGGCCCGAACGGTGCCGGTAAGACCACATGCTTTTATATGATTACCGGTTTGTTGGCGCCTGACACGGGTTCGATCTTTCTTGATGGTCAGGATGTCACGGAATTGCCCATGTATCGCCGGGCCCGTTTGGGTGTTGGCTATCTACCCCAGGAAGCCTCGACCTTTCGCGGCCTGTCGGTGGAGAATAATATTCGCGCGGCCTTGGAAGTTGTCGAAGCCGACCGCGAGCGTCGTGAGGCGATGCTGGAAGACCTTTTGGCGGAATTTTCCATCAGCCATCTGCGCCGCACGCCTGCGTTAGCGTTAAGCGGGGGTGAGCGGCGGCGAGTGGAAATCGCCCGTGCCCTGGCCTGTCATCCCGGCTTCATTTTGTTGGACGAACCCCTGGCGGGCATTGATCCTATCGCCCTGGGGGAAATTCGCGATCTGGTCTCCCACCTCAAAGACCGTGGGGTCGGTGTGTTAATTACCGATCACAACGTGCGCGAGACCCTGGATATAATCGACCGTGCCTACATTCTGCATGAGGGCCGGGTCTTAACTTCCGGCCCACCTGAGGAAGTGGTCGATCATGATGACGTGCGTCGAGTGTATCTCGGCGAGCGTTTCTCCCTGTAGGTTCGGGGTAGGATTACGCGCCATGGCCATGGGTCCAAGATTGGATATCCGTCAGACCCAAGGCCTGGTCATGACACCGCAATTGCAGCAGGCCATTCGCCTGTTGCAACTGACGAACCTGGAGCTTGGTCAGTATGTGGAGCAGGAACTGGAACGTAATCCCATCCTCGAACGCGCGGAGCAGGACGGCGACAGCGACGTATCGGACTTTGAAGAAGGCAATTTGAATGCCGACCCCCTGGTGGACAATCTTGGCGAGGCGATCGCTGCATCCGATGGTATTGCCGATGACGGCATGGTTGGCGATGCTGCCGCCGTGGAAATTGATGCCACTGCATTGCCGGCTGAAAATGATCTTAATGGCGCTGACGGCCCCCTGGACACCGATTATTCCGAGGCTTTTAACAACGATGGTGCCTCTGACCGACCGGAGGGGGAGGCCCAATCCGCCCCCAGTGAAGGTTTCGAAGTGGGGGACTGGTCTGGCGCCAGCACGGGGTTGAGCGGGGGCGAATCCAGTACTGTGACCCTGGAGCAGGTGTTAAGCAGCGAAACCAGCCTGAAAGACCATTTGCTGGAACAAATGAACGTTCTGTTGGTTGATCCGGCCCAGCTTATCATCGGCCATGCTTTGATCGACCATCTGGATGAAGCCGGTTATCTGACTGAGGCAGCGGATGCCATTGCTGACCGACTAGGCTGTGAGGCGGCCCTGGCTGAACAGGTGTTGGCGCAGATGCAGCGCCTTGACCCACCCGGTATCCTGGCCCGAAACCTTAGTGAATGCCTGGCTTTGCAGTTGCAGGACAAGGATCGCTATGACCCGGCCATGCGGGCCTTGGTGGAGAACCTACATCTTTTGGCGGCAATGGACATTCCGCAAATCTGCGAGGTTTGCGGCGTCGATCGTGAAGACGCTGACGATATGATCGCAGAGTTGAAGGCCCTGAACCCAAAGCCGGGCCTGGCCTTTGACTACGATGTTGCAGCCCCCGTGGTGCCGGATGTCTTTGTGACTGAGAAAGCCGATGGTGGCTGGAATGTTGAGCTGAACAGCGACAACCTGCCCCGCATTCTGGTGAACCGGCAATATTATGCCGAGATCAACGAGGTCGCCCGCCGCAAGGAAGACAAGGCCTATATTTCCGAATGCATGCAGTCGGCCAATTGGTTGATTAAGTCCCTGGATCAACGGGCCCGGACCATATTGTCTGTCTCATCCGAACTGGTGCGCCAACAGGATGCCTTCCTGGTCAACGGCGTGCAGGATCTGCGCCCGCTTAATCTGCGTGCGATTGCCGAAGTGGTCGGCATTCACGAAAGCACGGTGTCGCGGGTGACCTCGAATAAATACATGGCGACGCCGCGCGGTGTGTTCGAGCTGAAATATTTCTTCACCTCCGCCATATCGTCAGCCAATGGCGGTGATGATCATTCATCCGAGGCGGTGCGCAGCCAGCTTCGTGGTTTAATTGATAAAGAGACGGCGGCGGCTGTTCTCTCTGATGATAAGCTGGTTGAAATTCTGCGTTTGTCCGGCGTTGAGATCGCCCGACGCACGGTCGCAAAGTACCGTGATGCTATGGGTATTCCGTCATCTGTACAGCGCCGTCGGAGCAAGCGAATGGAAGCCCGCGCCGTCGGTTGACAGTCTTACATACCGGCACTATGTTCCCGGCTCTTTGCTGACCAGTTAGTGTTTGTGATTCGATTTCGACGCTTAAACGGACAGTACGAAGACGTGATGTCAACCAGCATTTTGGGTTGACATATTTGACCCAAAACCAGCTAAAGTAAGATATTATGCAAACACTTGTTTCAGGCAAGCAGCTCGACGTGGGTGACGCTTTGCGCGGCCATGTTGAAGACCGACTGCAAGATGGTGTCGCCAAATATTTCGCCAACGCCCTGGATGCCCATGTGGTGTTCAGCCGGGAAGGCCAAGGCTATCGCGCCGATTGCTCTGTCCATGTCGGCCAGGGCATTCAGGCCCAGGCAAGGGCTGAAGCGGCAGATATTTATGTGGCTTTTGATCAGGCGGCGGAACGTTTGGAAAAACGCCTACGTCGTTATAAACGCCGCCTGCGGGACCACCATGGCGGTGATCGCCCGGCCCGTGATAAATTTCTGGCACAAAGCTATGTCATTGAGCCTGAGCCGGAGGTTGATGAGGCGCCGGAGGAATTCCAGCCCGTCATCGTCGCCGAACAGACCACCGACATTCATCGTCGGTCGGTGGGAGAGGCGGTTATGCAGTTGGATCTGTCAGAACAGCCCGTCTTGATGTTTCGCAACAGTGACAACGATAACCTGAACGTTGTTTACCGTCGCCCGGATGGCCATATCGGCTGGATCGATCTGGTGGCTGATACCGTTACCGAATCCGACGCCTAGGGTAAATAGGGACCGCGACCTATGGAAATGGTTGAATTGCTGGCGCAAAATGGGGTTGTCGCCAACCTTAAAGCCAGTAGTAAAAAGCAAGCGCTGCAGGAACTCTCCCAGCAGGCCGCTGCGTTGACCGGCCTGCATGAACGCACGATATTCGATGTCCTGCTCCAACGCGAAAAGCTGGGCACCACCGGTATCGGGCGGGGCATTGCCATTCCGCATGGAAAGATGCCGGAACTGGAACGCCTGCATGGCATATTCGCGCGTCTGCCGAAACCTATCGAATTTGATGCGATTGATGAACAGCCGGTTGATTTAATCTTTCTGCTGTTGGCCCCCGAATCGGCCGGCGCCGACCATCTAAAGGCCCTGGCCCGAATTTCTCGTCTGTTGCGCGACGACGGTGTCTGCGCCAAATTACGCGGCGCCGATGACCCAGAGGCATTGTTTGCCCTGCTGACCGTCCCCTCCATAGCACCCGCTGCCTGAAAAGGTCGCCTGACCCGGCCACGTCTAACTCCATCCCGATTGCTCGACTGTCGACCGTTCGCTACCCTATGCGGTAGGGAGCATTGTAATGAATGTAGATACGTCACTGGCGACATGTGTTTCATGGCTGTTTGAGGCTGACCCTCTGGCAGAAAAGGTCGTGGAACAACGCGCCCGTCAACTCTGCCTCGATACACTCGGCTGTATGATCGCCGGCCTGGCTAAACCGGAACCTCGTGCCATGGTCACGGCAATGGCGGGAATGGATGCGGGTATGGTGACCTTGCCCGGTGCCGCAGAACCTTTATCTATCGGGT
>JAPKBD010000213.1 GCA_028824965.1 Alphaproteobacteria bacterium
GCACCAGGGCGGGGTCTTGGTTGTAAAGTTTTTCAAGGCCCACTAATGTGGCCAATTGCTTCAAGGCATTATCGTCCAAGGTCCCGCTGCTCATTCCCCGTCCTCTCTTACATATCCCACAACATAGCCATGCTGCAGATCCGCCGCGATCAAATCTTTGTCGCGCTCAACCGATGAACCATAACCGCCACCACCGGGTGTGGCGATCAATATGCGGTCACCCTTTTGTAAATGATGCTGGGCCCGATTGTCGGCTTCAACCCCGTTGATCTCGACCGCGCCAACCTCACCGTCGCTGCCGCCCGCCAGGCCAGGTGCTGGATGTCGAGTACGTTCCGCCATGAAGCTAACAGCAATATCACTTTCAGATAGACTTTCGATCAGTATATCCTCACCCATGCCGCCACGATACTGGCCTGCACCGCCAGAGTTGGGCCGAAGGCGTTTGTAGTGGAACAATAAAGGTGCGGCCTGTTCGGCAACTTCCACCGGGGTGCAGGACAAATTTGACGGCCAGGAAATGGCATGTTCGCCATCAGAATTATAGGTCGCGCCCATTCCACCGTTGAAGAACAAATTGGAGGCATAGGATTGCCCATTGGGTCGCACACCGGATTGGGTACAGTTCCACAACGGCGAACCCGCCGCCGCCATAACCCGATCCGGCAGCACCTTGGCCAATGCGCCAAAGGCCAGGACTGGCACATAATGTCCCGTACTGGCGCGGGCACCAACAGATGCCGGCGGCAGGGGGTTAAGCAAGGTATTCTCCGGCGCCGTTACGGTGATGGGCCGCAACATGCCGGAATTGTTGGGAACGTCCGGCAACAATGCACATTTGATGGCATAGGCGGACATGGCATATGTGTAACAGAACGGGCAGTTGATGGCCCGTGGCTGCACAGGTGATGTGCCGTCAAAATCGAAATGAACCTCGTCGCCTTTCACGGTGAGGCGTAAGGCAAAGGTGAAAGGCGCATCGGCGCGCAAACCGTCCGTCAGCATTTCATAGTCATAGACACCGTCAGGGACCGCCTCGATTGCCGCACGCATGGCGGCCTCCGTGCGACCGTTCAATTCCACAGACAACGCCACCAGATCATCAAGACCATATTCCCCGACCATGGTCAAAACACGATCTTCGATCAGGTAATTTGCTGTGATCTGGGCGTGGATATCACCTTCGGTCTGATCAGGGGTGCGGACCTGGGCACGTAATAATTCAAAAAACGTTTGATCGGGTTCCCCTGCGCGAAAGATCTTTAACAGCGGGATATGAAAACCTTCTTCAAAAATCTCCCGCGCCTCAACCGAACGGATACGACCGCCGATATCGGGCATGTGTGAGGCGGTCGCGGCAAAGGCGATCAGATTATCGCCCTTAAAGATCGGTCGGACAACGCTGACATCGTTCAGATGCCCTGTGCCCAGCCAAGGGTCATTGGTGCAGATCACGTCGCCGGGGATCAATCCATCGCGACCAAACTTATCGAGAGTATGTCGCACGGTGGCGGGCAGCGTACCGATGAACGAGGGGATGGAGCCGCTGTTTTGTGCCAGCAACTGGCCGTCTGCATCCGTCAGGACACAGGCAAAATCATTGGCCTCATTCGACAGGGTTGAGAACGAGGTTCTGACAATGGCCTTCGCCGCCTCATCGACAGAGGCGATCATACGGTTCCAGATCACTTCCAGGGTGACGGCATCAAGAGCGGTCATGCTGCATCCTCCGGCATATCGATAATCAGGTTGCCGTTGGGGGAGATATGAAATGTTCCGCCGGGACCGATGACCATTGTGGACTCCGCTTCCTCGACCACCGCTGGGCCCGTGAATACGTCACCGATTTTCATGGCTGCTCGATCATAGATCGCGGCATCAACCGGGCCATCTGTTTCAGGATAATAGACCGCACGATGTCCCTTTAGATGTGATGCCTCGATTTGCGCAAAAACATCCTCGGATGTATCCACGGGCGCTGTTAGCCGCACGCGGATCGCAGCAATGGCGACAGGCACATTGGGTGGGGGCCTGGTAAAGTGTGTCTGATAGGCCCCGGCATAGGCTTCCAACAGGCCGCTGCGGCTGCTTTTCGTATAGGGCCCGGTGGGCAGATTAACCACAAGTTCGAAGCCCTGGCCCACATTACGCAGATCGGCCAGCCGTTGAATACGCGCCGTGGCACTGTCCATACCCGTATCGACGATGACCTGGCTAGCAGCGGCTTCCAGCTCCTGATAGGTCGCCTCCAAGTCATCCCAGTTCATTTCGTCGACATTCGCGGCAAATGCGGCCGTGCGATCTACCCGCGCAGGCGCCAACAACAGACCCAGGGCGGATGCCACACCGGCGTTGCGCGGGCAGACGATCCGCTTGATGCCCAATTTTCGTGCCAGGTAATAGGCATGGACGGGACCTGCGCCGCCCGTCGGGACCAGGGTATAATTACGCGGATCGCGGCCTTTTTCGGCAATATGGACGCGGGCGGCAGAGGCCATGTTTTCATTCACCAGATCATGGACGCCCCAGGCGAGTTTTTCCCCCGATAAGCCGGCCTGTTGGGCCAGATCATCCAGGGCCGCCTGACTGGCCGGGATATCAACCTCAATGGCACCGCCCGCAAACCCGATCGGGGAGAGATAGCCCAGGGCGAAATCCGCATCCGTGATCGTCGGTGCTGTACCGCCCCGGCCATAGGCGACGGGGCCGGGCACCGCACCGGCGCTGTCCGGCCCGGCTTTTAACAAGCCAAGGGCATCCAGCCGGGCGATGGAACCACCGCCCGCGCCGATTTCGATTAGTTCTACGGTGGAGATACGAATGGGCAGGCCACTGCCTTCGGCAAACCGACGCTCCCGCGCCGCCTCAAAACGATAGGCGATGGCGGGTTCTTCCCCATCGATCAGGCATAGTTTTGCGGTGGTGCCGCCCATATCGAACGCCAACACATGCTCCAAGCCCTCCGCCCGGCCGATATCAGCTGCGGCAAGGGCGCCCGCCGCGGGTCCGGATTCCAACATCTGCACGGGGGAGCGATGCACTTCGCCGACGTGGGTCAAACCTCCGCTGGAGAGCATCAATAATAAAGGCGCTGCAATCTCCCGATCATTAAGGCGTGAACTCAAAGCATCCAGATAATCCCGCGCCAAGGGCTTAACGTAGGCGTTGGCAACGGTGGTTGAGGCGCGCTCGAACTCCCGAATTTCTGGTGCGACATCGCTGGACAGACTAATCGCGAGATCAGGCAGTAATTCTTCCAGTCTTTCGCCTGCAGCACGTTCATGAGTGTCATTGCGATAGCTGTGCAGGAATACAATGGCGAGCGATGTGACGTCTGCGGCTTTCAGGTCCTCAGCAACCTTTGTCAAAGCATCAAGGTCAAGGGTTGTGCGAACGCTGCCATCGGCAAGCATGCGCTCCGCCACCTCAAAGCGTAGATCACGGGCCACTAAGGGCCGGGGCTTTTTTGCGGCCAGATTATAAAGGTCGTACTTCCGTTCGCGGCCAATCTCCAAACTGTCACGAAATCCTTCCGTGGTCAGCAGGGCCGTGCGTGCGCCCTTATGCTCGATCAGGGCGTTGGTGAACAAAGTGGTCGCGTGTACCACGCGCTCTACCTCATGGGGCGGGATCGCTTCATCGCCTAGCACCTGATCGACGGCATCCAGAACGGCGGCTGCCGGATCTCCTGGCGTGGTCAGGGCTTTTCGCGTCAGGCGTCGGCCCTGTTCCCGGTCGTATAAGACAACGTCCGTGAAGGTGCCGCCGATGTCGATACCTAAAGCATAGCGGCTCATGGCTGTCCCAACAGGGCCTGGCGAAAACGGTTCTTGTGATAGGCGGCGTCCCAGTGAATTTTCACCTTTGGTGGATCATCCACGGCGACCTTCAGCAGGACAAAGGCAGCACCATTGGATTGACGCAGCATGTCGCCTGCTTCCGCTAACTCCGCCGTCTCACGCACTGTGCGCACGGCGGCAATGCCTGCCCCTTGCGCCATTGTGGCCAGGTCCGTGCCCATGCCCGTATGGCTGCGTTGAAAGCCGGTTTCCCCGTAATGTTCGTTATCAACGCAAACGACGCCCAGGTTGGCTGGATTGGCAATGGCGATCGTGGCCAGGGTGCCAACGTTCATCAATAGTTCGCCGTCGCCCGTAACCACCAGGACACGCTTGTCCGGTCGCGCCAACGCCAAACCAAGGCCCATGGATGCCGCCGCCCCCATGGCCCCGCCAAAGGCGAAGACCCGCGGATCATCGCCCACAGCGGCAATAACATCGCCCTTGGCACCTGCCAGGCCCGCGACGATCAACACGTCATCGCCCTGGCTATCCAACAGCGCCTTTACGGACGCGCGCCGGTCTATATGGCCTGTTGCGGTTTTACCTGCCGCCCGTCCGCCCGGTTTTATTTCTGACATGACTGCCCCCTAGAATTTCTTAGCGCCGAGAAGTTTCTGTCCCAATAGAACAGCAACCGGCATTTCATTGTTGAAGGCCATGGTGATGGCGGCACTCATGGTGGTGGCCACATCGTCGGCGTCTTCAATTTTCAAACAGGTGACGTCGCAGGCTTCCAAAACCGGCTGGGTCGATTGCCCCATGGGGATCTGCCAGGGATTGCCTTCGCCGAAATCACCGCGCATGGAGACAATGGTCAAAAACGGAAACCTACCCGCCCGTATCAAAGACAACAGATTGATGCAATTGCCGACACCACTGCTTTGCATCAATAGAACGCCGCGGCCGCCGCCCAAATGTGCGCCTGCCAACATTCCAACGCCTTCTTCTTCCGTCGTAAGGGCGATGGAATGAACATCAGGGTCAGCCAGCGAACGCTTAATTAGATGGTCATGCCCCGCATCGGGGACGTAGGCGAATTGATCGATATTCGCGTCACGCAACAGACCATAGATTTCTTCGGGCCATTCGCTGCTCATGTCTTGCTCCATAATTGTTGGCATAAAATGCCGGTGCCACGCTCCACAGCCTCTGCGGCATCGAGGCACAAATCCTCGCGAAAACGCGGCCCAATGATCTGCACACCCATGGGAATACCATCATGCAGGCCCGTGGGTACGGCTGCAGCCGGAAGGCCCAGAACATTGACCGCATACAACATGCTTTGTTCATCCAACATTTCCCGAACCCGTGCCGTGCCTTTCAAATCTTCCAACTGCGGGAATGGAGGCACTTGACTGACCGGGGCAAGAACCAGGGGGTAGTCTTCCATGAATAAATTCCAGGACCGCAGCAACCGGGTGCGATCTGCCAGGGCGCGCATATAACCCTCCAGGTCGCGAACGTTGGATGCTGCCAGATAATCACCAAGAACCTGATTGATGTCTTCGTCGCCATATTCGCGCATGGCCGCCTCCGACATAATTTTCGTATCGGTCATCAACAAAGTGCGCCAACATTCGGCGATTTCCGCAACCAAAGGCGGATCGACCATCTCAACCGCGTATCCGGCGTTTGAGAGATACCCCGCTGCACTGTCAATTGCCTGCGCCACCGCGCTGTGGCAGGCAATGCCGGCCGGCGTTTTACACACGGCAACTTTGATCGGCGATGGTAGCGCCGGGCCTTCCAGCGGGGCCGGAACCCACCAGGGATCACGCACATCCGGTTGCGCCATGACGCCGAGCGCGAGGCGCACATCGCGCACTTCCCGCGCAATGGGCCCTTGTACGGACATCAATTGCTGAGAGGGGGGACGTTCCTCCGCCCCGGTGGGATTAAACGCGGGCACCCTGCCAAATGACGGCCGGATCGTCGCCAATCCACAGGCATAGGCGGGATAACGGAGGGAGCCGCCCAGGTCGTTACCATGGGCAATAGCGCCAATGCCAAGGGCGACGGCGGATGCCGCACCGCCTGAGGAACCACCCGGCGTGATATCGTCCCGCCATGGATTCTTCGTCAGGCCTCGCAACGGATTGTCCGTGAACCAACGCAAGCTAAACTCCGGCGTGTTGGTGCGCCCGATAATGATGGCGCCAGCCTTGCGTAAATTTGCGACGACGGGACTATCTGTTACCGCCACCATGTTGGCAAACGCGGGTACGCCGTTGGTGGTGGATTGTCCCCTCTGATCCACGTTTTCCTTTATTGTGATAGGTACCCCGTGCAGCGGGCCCAGGGCGAGGCCGCTTTTGATAATGCCGTCGGCCCGCCGCGCTGCCCGTTGCGCGTCATCAGATAGGTCTACCGTGACAGCGTTGACGGCGGCATTGGTCTCCATCATACGGCCAAGGGCGGCGTCAACCGCCTCCTGTACCGTAATCTTGCCCGTACGGATCGCTTTTGCAGTATCGACGGCACTCCATTGCCAGATTGGTTGTGCCATGAGCTAGCTCTTGGAGAACGCGGCGATGCGTTCTTCACTGTCGGGGCCGCGACCGGGACTTTTTACCGACTCGAATTCCAGGCCGTCGTGGAAGGTGTAATCCTGGCCCTGGTTGTACAGCATCTTGTTGCCGCGAAGGGAATGCCACGATGTCCCAACAATATCTGCAGCCATTGCCTTGACGATAGCTTCCAACTCACCATCCGCGACGCACTGATTGGCCAGGCCCATGGCTGCAGCTTCGGCACCACTATAGGTGCGCGCCGTATAACTCATCTCCTTGGCCTTTAAGGTGCCGACCCGGCGGGGCAGACGTTGGCTCATGCCCCAACGGGGGGTCATGCCCCATTTGCCGTGGGTGTCAGAAAATTTCGCCGTCTCTGATGCGATCAGCAGATCGCCGGACAGGGCCAGCTCCAAGCCGCCGGTATAACAATGACCGCGCACTTCGCAGATCACTGGCTGGGGCAAGTTCTCAATCATATTCACCGTATCGGCTTGATAGGTCGGCGAAGGCGCAACTTGACCCTCCTGAATAGATTTTAGATCGTTGCCCGCACAAAAAGAACGCCCCGCGCCACGTAGTACGACACAGCCTACATTCTCAATATCGCCTGCGATACTTTCCACATGACCGCGTAGTTCGATGAATAAATTCGGGCTCAAAGAATTCAGCGCGTCGGGCCGGTTCAGGGTTAGGGTCGCAACCCCGTCAGCATCACTTCGCAGGACCAGTTCCGTCATTTCGTGTCTCCTCCTAAATACACTAGAATCTTTTGCTACTGTCACTATAGCGTGGTTCGCACCTGCCATAGTTCAGGAAATAGGCGGATTTCCAAAACCTTCTGCAAATAGCCGACACCGGCGGTGCCGCCCGTACCGCGCCTGGCCCCAATCACCCGTGCCACCGTGGTCAGATGGCGAAAGCGCCATTGTTGAAAGCGGTCTTCCAAGTCTACTAATTTTTCGGCCAGTTCGTATAGATCCCAATAGCGCGTC
>JAPKBD010000504.1 GCA_028824965.1 Alphaproteobacteria bacterium
TCGGTTTCCTGCATACCCGGCCCAAACACGTTGAACGGGCGGATAGTATTGGTCTTTGTCCCATGGGTGGTGTGATAAATGTAGCAAAGGGTCTCACCCACACGCTTTGATTCGTCATAGCAAGCCCTGGGTCCCTGACACGAGACATTGCCGCGATAGCTTTCCGCCATAGGAACATGTTTGGGGTCGGGGTCACCATAAATTTCGCTAGAAGAAAAGAAGACGAACCGAGCCGAATTGGCTTCCGCCAGCTCCAACATGCGCCTGGTTCCGGTAATGGCAACCTCCAGAGTTTCCAATGGATAGGCCCTATAATAATAAGGCGATGCAATGCCAGCGGCGTGAATGACGTAATCCAAAGGCCCGTCCCATTCAAAGGGCTGTGTAACATCATGATTAACGAAACGCATATTCTTCATTTCGGGAATTGTCGCGCCTTCCTTGCCCGCAGTGATCAGGTTATCGAGGGCCACCAAGGTGGCTGGTTGATCGAGAACACTTTCATTTAGGCGAGCAAAAATTTCCATAAAGTAGCGCCCAAGGAAGCCCCGACCGCCTGTTAAAAGTATGGTCTTGCCTGAAAAACTCTGAGCCGGGACGGCCAGGCGTTGGCAAACCTCATCAATATCGGACTTTAATAAAAATTTTGCCATTTTCTATACATTAAACCTTCAATTAATGGATTTTCACGATTGGCAATGGAACGATGAACGTGCCGCCAGATTCCTGGAAAGCCTTATGCTTCTCCATAATCGGAACAGCGAAGTTCCATGCCAGAATAACTATATCATCAGGCTTTTTATCGTATATCGCCTGCGAAGGCACCACCGGAATATGCATGCCCGGTGAATAAAGTCCCTGCTTTAACGGGCTGTCATCAACAATAAAATCAATAATGTCCTCGCCAATGCCGAAGTGATACATCAGGGTCGTTGCCTTGGCTGGCGCGCCAAAAGCGGCAATGGTGCGCCCTTCAGCCTTTTTTCTTCGAAGCAGGCTCGACAGCTCAGCCTTCAGAACATCAATGCGACTACCAAAGTCCCGGTAAGTTTCGGCCCTATCCAATCCCATTTTCTTTTCCAGCTCGACCAGATCATTGACCGACGAAGAAACCGCCTTGGCACCACCTGCTCTTTGCGCGACTGCCCGCAAAGAGCCGCCGTGGGAGCTAACCCGCGCGGCCCCAATCAATTCCATATTATGGGCCTGCATGAAGGACACCAAAGGACCAACACCGTGATAGGCCAAGTGCTCGTGGTAAATGGTATCGAACAAGGTATGCTCAAACACATCGACAAGATAGGACACTTCAAAAATGAAAACGCCGTCATCGTCGAGCAAGTCCCAAACCCCGTCCAGTACGCCGCCCAGATCATCAATATGGGCGAACACGTTGTTGGCGGTAATGACGCTGGCCGCGCCATGGCCGGACCTGATATCTCCAGACATTCTCGAAGAAAAGAACCCGGTAATTGTTTCAATGCCATCTGCACTGGCTTGAGCCGCGATGTCCCGGGCCGGAT
>JAPKBD010000214.1 GCA_028824965.1 Alphaproteobacteria bacterium
GAGAGCCACTTATAAATCGAACCCAAACTGTTCAAACAAACCGAGCCACCTCTGAGCATGTACTTTTCCCGATCCATCGTCTTCGTAACGAGCACAATTCCTAATGAGTTTGCCTGCCTGATTTCTAACAGCGCGCGCTTCCAAGGAACAAACACTATATCGGGCTTATGCCCCATTCTACGAATAGTCTGAATAACAATGTCAGCATTTATACCCGTGAATTCGCCATTTTGTTTGAAACTCCACGGCTTTGAAATATTCGAGACTATTGGCACGACGTCCGCGTGCGCAGGAAGCCAGATAATCAACAAGTAGGTAAAAATAAAACTGAGTTTGAGGTGTCGAAAAATTTTTCTAATATTACCTGGGGTATATTGATCATGTACTATTAGTCTGCCTGTATCAAAAATCATAACAAATATACTAAAAAAGGCGCCCCGGTAAATCTATCTGTTCGCTCAATTCATCCTGGCCATCAGCGCTGTAGCCTTAGATAATAGCCCTAACCAAACAGGAGGAATTAATCATGAAAGTCGGGTTTATCGGGCTGGGCCATATGGGCGGGCCTATGTGCCGCAATATAATCAAGGGTGGGCACGAGGTCGTGGTACACGATCTATCAGAGGCTGCTGTTCAGGCCTGTGTTGAGGTCGGTGGCATCGCCGGGGGCTCCGTTGCCAATACAGCCGCAGGCGCAGATGTCGTCATGACGTCGCTGCCGATGCCCAAAGATGTAGAGGCGGTCGCCCTGGGTCCGGACGGCATTTTAGGGAACGCCAAACCCGGCACCATCTATATTGATCTATCGACCAATTCGCCTTCCATGATGAAGAAAATTGCCGGCGAAATGGCTGCGAAAGACATCGTTACCCTGGACGGTCCCGTCTCTGGCGGTGTTGTGGGGGCTGAAAAGGCCACCATCGCCATTATGGTGGGCGGTGATAAATCCGCCTTTGATACCTGCATGCCGGTCTTTGAAGCGTTCGGTAAAACCATTGTCCATACCGGTGATCTGGGTAGCGGTTGTGTGGCCAAGTTGGTCAATAACATGATCGCCTTTGTCAATATGACAGCAGCGGCTGAGGGCCTGATGCTGGGCGTTGCGGCAGGCATGAAACCGGAGGTCCTCAATGAAATCGTGCGCAACAGCTCCGGTAACTCCATGAGCTATCGGGGTGTTGCAAAAAGCGCGCTGGAGCGGGATTTCGCGCCTGCCTTCACCGTTGATCTGGCTTATAAAGATATGCGATTGGCATTGGAGCTGGCGGATGAGTTGGACATGCCCCTGTTTTTGGGACCACAGGTCCATAGTGTCATGCGCATGGCGCGCAGCAAGGACCAGGGCGGGGAAAACGTCACCGCAATCCTGAAAGTTTACGAAGCGGCGATGGGACAACAGGTTGGCCCTGCGGGAAAAAATTCATAGGGCATTAAAGAGCCAGAATGGCGTCTGTTATTCGTCCGATAGCGATCCGATTAATATAGATACTGGAATAAGTGAGGCATTATCATGAGTACGAACGGTCAAAAAACCGGCCCCTTGGTGGGCGTAAAAATTATCGAGCTGGCGGGCATTGGGCCTGGCCCTCTGTGCTGCTCGCTACTGTCAGATATGGGCGCGGATATTCTGCGGATTGATCGCAATGCCCCCTCGGGACTAGGTAGCCCACGAACCACAAAGACGGATCTGTTGCGCCGGGGCCGCCCGTCCGTGGCGATCGATATGAAAAACCCCAACGGCATCGCGACGTTGTTGCGCCTGGTGGACCAAGCGGATGCGATCATCGATCCGTTCCGCCCCGGCGTGACGGAACGCCTTGGCATCGGGCCCGATATCTGTCTGGCCCGTAATCCGAAGCTGGTTTATGGCCGCATGACAGGTTGGGGCCAAGATGGCACCCTCAATCAAGCCGCTGGCCATGATCTGAATTATCTGGCCCTTACGGGTGTGTTGCACGCCATCGGTTCCAAAGATTTACCCACTCCGCCCCTGAATGTGGTGGCGGACATGGGCGGTGGGGCCATGTTCCTGGCGGTTGGCATCCTGGCCGGTGTGATCGAAGCGCGGCAATCAGGTAAAGGCCAAGTGGTGGATACCGCAATGACTGAAGGTTCGGCCTATCTTGGCACCGGGGCCTTCGGTTCTTTGGCAGCGGGCGATTGGATACACGAACGAAATGCCAATATTCTGGACGGTGGGGCGCATTTCTATCGTTGCTACAAAACCTCTGACGGCAAATTCGTCTCCATCGCCTCCATCGAGGCAAAGTTCTACACCATTCTACTGGACAAGCTGGGCCTGGACCCTGCCGACCTGCCGAAACAAATGGACCGCCCCACATGGCCCGAAATGGCCGTGAAATTTGAAGGCCTGTTCGCCCAAAAGTCACGGGACGAATGGTGTGAAATCATGGAAGGCACGGACATTTGTTTCGCCCCCGTACTGACCTTTGATGAAGCGTTTGATCATCCCCACGCCAAATCACGGGGTAGCTTTGTTGAGGTGGACGGCGTCAAACAACCCGTACCCGCGCCGCGCTTCTCGCGCACGCCGTCATCGATATCCTCACCACCACCTGAAATGGGTGCCAATACCGCAGCTGGTTTGGCCTCCTGGGGTATGAGCGAGGGCGAAATCGCCACCTTGATGGAAGAAAAAGCAATCGGCTGGCAGGGCTAGGTCACGTCGATTACGTCAAGATCATTGCCGATGATGACCTCTCCGGCATAGGCGGAAGCATCTACTTCGGGCATCACACCGGGAAGGTGGTGGGTTAACACCACCTTCCCGACGTTCGCTGCAGCGGCAATGTCAACACAGTCTTGCGGGCTGGCATGGAATTCATGTAGCCGTTCGATAATTTTGCGACGGGCCGGCGGCAGGTCATCGCCCGGCGTCACAGCACAGGCATCGATGACAAGAACATCCACATCCTGAACGAATTGCACCAATTCATCACACCGCGCCGTATCACCGGTAACCACCAGACAGCGACCTTGATAGGTAAATTTATAGGCCAACGCGTCCATGGGCGGATGATAAACGGGTCCGGCCTCAACCAAACAGCCGTCTAGCATCTCAGACCATCCGACGGCGACATCGCGCACCCTAACGGCATCAAACCCATCTCGGGCAAAGCCCAAATCGATGGCCCATTCCGCCTGCTCACGATAGTAATTTTCCACCAGCTGATGATGCATATCCCTTGTGCCCACAGGCCCGGTGACTGACATTCGATTTCGCCCGGCGCTCCAACCACCCCAGACCAGGGCGGGATAGCCCAGGATATGATCCCAATGCATATGGGTAAGGGCGATATTTTCCACAGCGCCGAGGTTTTTCTCAGCCGCCAGGATTTGATTTACGACACCATCGCCCGCATCCACCAGCATATGGCCGTTCGCGCCCCATTCCACCAAAGCGGCTGGGTGATGTCGCGTCAGATTGGGGCTGGGAGAGCCGGTGCCGAGAAGCGTAATCTGAAACAATTCATTGTCCATTTCTTCAGATTAAGGGGCAATATGCGCTTTAAGCCTCGCGCCCCAAATCTACCATCAATTCCCGCCATTCCCGTGGCGACAGACCGCTTTCTTTGACGGAGACGTCTTCGCCCGCCAACAGTCGCCGTACCACATCCAATCCGGCCCTGGAGAGGTGCGTGCTGCCCATACGGTAATCCTCGAACGCCTCTGCCGTGATCGGGACCCAGGCGCGCAACGCCTCCATCATGGCATCCGCATACACCCGTATCTCATATTGTGCATGAGGGTCGGCCCGTAACGATAGGAAATGTAATAGATTATGCAGATCGCACTTCCAATACCATTCGGTATAGATATTCAGCGGTAGGTTCATCCGCGCCAATTCCCGTGCCAGGCCCTGGCGATTAGGATCTATGACATTGCCCTCATCGTCCTCGTTCAGCATTTCCTGATAATCAGCGTAATTGCGGGCGGCATCCTCACGCAGGATCGACAGCACACGCACGGCTTCTTCACCTTGCAGCACGTTACCCCGGCCCTGGCGATTGTCCTGAGATTGGGCCGATAGTTGATCCGGTTCCGGAACATAAAACTCCCGGTTCAGAATGGAATAACGGGCTGAATATTCATTGACGGAGGCTGTCCGGTGTCTGATCCATTGCCGCGCCACAAAGACCGGCAGTTTGACGTGGAACTTAATCTCACACATCTCAAACGGTGTGGTGTGACGATGGCGCATAAGATAGCGCAGCAGGCCACGGTCTTCGCTGACCATGCGGGTTCCTTTGCCGTATGAAACCCGGGCGGCTTGAACCACGGCGGCATCATCACCCATATAGTCGATAACCCGGACAAAGCCCTGATCCAGCACTGGCATGGGGCGATACAGCATTTCCTCTAACGCGGGCACAGTTGCGCGCAAGGTCGGGACTTCGGTGCCGCGAAGCTGTTCCATTTCCTGTTTTTGGGCTTCACTTACCGGCATCAATCTCTCCAAAACTCATAAAGCGCCGCAACAGCACGGCAAAAAACAACATATAGTACCCACCGTCATCGACCAATCATTATGTAGTCTTGATGCTTCTATTCAAGTCAATTTAGACAATACCTTTCCAAATGCCTCAAAAATGCTTATATTCACCGTGCCGGCTTGTTCGGCTATGACGCTAAACGCTTTACGGAATAGACGTAGCGGACCCGGGGGCGGTACCCGGCGCCTCCACCACAAGTGCATCAGGGTTCGAATCAGAGCCCGGACGCGAGAACAGGTGCATTTTTGATGGGGGCGAAATAGGATCGACGCGCGTGATAAAGGTAAAGTTTGCGTTCGGCATGGCTCCGCCGTTATCGGGCTTTTTCTACAAGTGCCAATGATAATGAAATGGTACTCGCTGCTTAATTGAAAGCAAGCGCGGTTCGGGGGGCACCGGGCAACAGAAGCCCCCCACTTTAAGTATTTCGAAATGAAATACTTAAACTCTAAAGATTAGAGCAATTGAAGCAATAATCTTAGTCGTGAAAGCGACGCAGATAATTTAAAAATTGCTCTATTACCTGGACCGACCGTTAATAATTGGGTTACGTCCGGGTCGTATAATTGACTATATCGAGCGATAGGGTAAGCCGGAATGGCACACGATCTGATGCAATACGGCCAGATGGTCGAAGAAAGCCTGCGTGGCGTTGTCCGCATGGCCCTCAAACGTGCCGCCACGGATGGTTTGTTGGGGGAGCATCATTTCTATATCGGCTTCAACACTCAATTCCCGGGCGTAGAGATCCCCAATCACTTAGGGGTCCAGTACCCGGAAGAAATGACCATCGTTATCCAGCATAAATACTGGGGCCTGGAAGTGACCGATGAGGCGTTCGAGATTACCTTGAGCTTTAACGGCCAAGGGCAACATCTGTACATACCTTTTCAGGCCTTGACCTCGTTCCTGGATCCCAGTGTACAATTCGGCCTGCAGTTCGGCCAACAGGATGGCCAGCAAGATGGCAGGGCTTCAACCGCTGCAACCACATCGCCTGACAATGAACCTGAAGCCGTCTCAACGACGGAACTCGCGCCCTTGCCGGCAGCATCTGAAAATGGCGACAACGTTGTCACCCTGGATCAATTCCGCAAAGACTAAGACGCACAGTTTTTCCAATGCATATTGAGATCGACAGTCTGGAGGGCGGCGCACGTCGGGCCCGGGGCATTACGGTGATCATCGATGTCTTCCGCGCCTTCACCACCGCCGCTTATGCCTTTGACCAAGGCGCGGATGCCATTTTTATGATTGGTGATGGGGCCTCAGCACTGCAGTTGCGCGCATCGGGCCGGGCTGATCTTTGTGTCGGGGAGGACGGCGGCAAAATGATTGAGGGCTTTGATTTCGGCAACTCCCCCTATGCCATGTCACAGACGAACCTGACCGGCAAAACCCTCGCCCTCCGCACTTCCAATGGGACGCGCGGCTTGCTTGCAGCGTCGGGGGCTGAAGTTATCTACACCGGGGCCTTTGCAACTGCCGAGGCCACCGTGCGGCGTATCAAGGCGCAAAACCCTGAAGTGATAACCATCGTCCCCATGGGTGCGATGGAGAGGCGCGCGACAGAGGATGAAGTTTGTGCCCTTTATCACCGTGCGCTTCTGCAGGATTTGTCGCCCGACAAGGCGGCCCTCAAATCCCTCATGACGTCCCTGGTGCCGCCGCCAAATCCTACCCTGGTTGCCAGCGGTGATTATCATCCCATGGATCGGGAACTGGCCCTGACAGCCGATGTGATGGATTTCGCCATCCGTGCCACCTATGAAGATGGCCTGCTTGTCGCGCGCCCTGAATAGAGCGACCTTGTAACCGCACCCTACCCCGCATAGGCTTTGACCATGTCCATTGAACCAGATATCCCCTCCCCTCATGCCGTCACGACGCCGCCCGCACAACAAGCGCCACCGGGCGCTATTGATTGTCATGCCCATGTCTTTGCGGCACCAGGCGACCATCACCTGGACCCCGCGCGGGGTTACACACCGCCCGAGGCCACATTGGCCGCCTATCAGGCCATGCTGGCCACATTGGGCATTCAGCGCGGCGTGATCGTCCAACCCAGCGTCTATGGCACAGTCAATGATTGCAGCCGGGTCGCAGTTGAAGCCATGGGGGACAATGGCCGGGGCGTCGCGGTTCTGGATCAGACGATCGATGAAGGCGAATTACAACGCCTGCACAAGGCCGGCTTCCGCGGCACCCGTTTCAATATGCTGTCGGGTGGCGGTGTGGATCTGGATGAGTTAGAGGCGGTGGCCGCACGGATCGCGGATCTAGGCTGGCATATCCAATGTTTCATTGATCATCTGACACTGGTTGAGTTACTGCCCCGCCTAAAAGCCATGCCCGTTGATTTGGTGTTTGATCACCTTGGCCAGCCGGACCCGCAACAAGGCGTCGATCAGCCGGGCTTTCGCGCACTATTGGATTTATTGGCCACGGGTAGGGCCTGGGTGAAGATATCCGGTGCCTACAGGGTCGATGATACGGGCAATCCATGGCCCCTGGCTGACAAGTTCGCTGAAACCTTGGTGGCGGAGGCACCCGATCAACTGGTCTGGGGCAGCGATTGGCCCCACCCGCACCTGCAATCCAGCCCCATGCCCAATGACGGCGATTTGTTCAACCGCCTGCTCGCCTGGACGCCAGATATATCCGTGCGGCAAAAAATCATGGTCGATAACCCAACGCGACTTTACGACTTTGAATAAGCTAGCAGGTTGCTGAAAAACTCCCCCATCATCTCTCATTCTATGATTCAATCA
>JAPKBD010000215.1 GCA_028824965.1 Alphaproteobacteria bacterium
GTTACAGGCCGAAAATCCACTTATCTCAACTGTGCAGTTTTCCCGAGCCACCTCTTTCTAACCATGCCAATGGTAAACCGAGGGCAGTTTAATTCGGTGAGGTCTAATTCAGTGCAAGCAAACGTCGTTGATAAATCAACCGGTATAATGGATGTGCGAAATCGGTCTGTCATTTTGGGCGCTTTAACGCTCATTGTGATCGTCGGCCTGTTTTGGGATGGCATTGTAGATCTTATCTCAACCTGGGATCGGGAAGAGTATAGCCACGGCTATCTCGTGCCCCCGATCGCCGTGTTCCTGTTACTGCGGGGTCTCGCCAACACCAGCCCCGAACGTGACCATAGTAGCTGGTCCGGGGTGATCGTTTGCCTATTTGCCGTAGCACTTGGACTCCTTGGAATTTTGGGTAAAATTCCCGATCTCGTTCAGTATGGCTTGATCATCGCCTTGGTGGGATTGTTCGGGGTCCAGGTAGGTTGGCGCAGCTTGCTCAAACTATGGGCGCCCTTTATGTATCTTGGCTTCATGATCCCCCTGCCACAGTTCATTTACCTGAAACTGTCAGCATTCATGCAATTAATTTCATCGGAACTGGGGGTCGCTTTCATTCGCTGGATTGGTATCCCGGGATTTCTCGAAGGCAATGTCATTGACCTCGGGGTTTATCAGCTGCAAGTCGCAGAAGCATGCAATGGGCTGCGTTATCTGTTTCCACTTATGAGTTTCGGATTTCTATTTGCTGTACTTTACAGCGGTCCCTGGTGGCATCGTACGACCCTGTTTCTAGCGACAATTCCAATTACTATTATAATAAACAGTTTCCGCATCGGCATGATTGGTGTTCTTGTCGATGGCTATGGCATAGAGCAGGCGGAAGGCTTCCTGCATTATTTCGAAGGCTGGATCATTTTCGTGGCCTGCGTGGCGCTGCTTTTCGGCACAGCCTACCTTTTATCCCGCCTGGGGAGATTGGGAAAGCCGTTAGGCGAGATTTTGGACTTTGGCACGGACAATCTTTCTATTGGTGCCAAACGGCTCATGGGGTCCACTGCGATCGGCCCCCACATCGCGGTTTGCGCCTTGTTCCTGGTTATTCTTATTGGGCTCCATACTGTGCCCCAAAAAGCCACCGTCATTGTCGACAGAAGGCCTTTTGTAACCGTCCCCGGCACGGTCGATCAATGGCGTGGAAACCAAGTAACCCTGTCACCGGAAATCTTGGCCGTGCTGGAACCCGACGATTACTTAATGGCGAACTATGTCTCTGACGGCGGCAAGGAAAACGTCAATCTATATATGGCCTACTATGCCAATCAGACCGACGGTCGGGCGGTTCATTCGCCTGAGGTCTGTATACCGGGCGGTGGTTGGGAAATTTCCAGTTTGGATCAGGTTGCCTTACCGGTTGGCGGAACAGCCGGTGCTGCTGTCACGTTGAGCCGTGCGGTTATCCAAAAGGGCACATCGCGTCAGCTGGTCTATTTTTGGTTTGAGGGGCGCGGCCGGCAACTGACCAACGAATATTTGGTAAAATGGTACATCCTGATGGATGGTCTCACCAGCGGTCGAAGCGACGGCAGTCTGGTGCGTCTGGCAACAGCGGTGCATGGCGCGGATGGTCTTGTCGCAGCAGATAAGCGGCTAACGGATTTTCTTGGCCTCGTGCATGCCAAATTGTCCGCCTATATTCCCTCATAGCGTATATCAGGAAAGCCTAAAGATATTCGCCGACCATTGGCCGAGGATGCCAAAGCCGCCATTGGACTTTCGCGGCTTAACCAACCTCCGCCAAAAACCGCAACAGTGCCTTGTTAACTTGATCGGGGCGTTCCTGCTGCACCCAGTGGCCGGCACCTTCGATCATCTCGACAAAGCGCAAATCAGCTAAATTCCGGCGCATGGTTTCGATCAGATCCACACCGGGGACGAAATTCAAAACAGGTTCCAGCGTACCCGCTATGAAAGCTGCGGGTTGATGGATCTTCTGGGCCACCAAAGGCGACAGAAATTTGAAATCCCGATGGGAATTGCGATAGCGGTTCAAGGGGCCGCGAAAGCCGGACGCTTCGAATTGGGAAACGTAATAATCCAAATCCTCGGCATTCATCCAGGCGGGCATTTCGCCGGGGTCTGCCATATCATCCAATAGTGTGGCGTCTGCCGGTTTGCTGCGTAGAGGGTTTGCCGCCAGCCCTTCGCCGCTGATCCAATAATAGATTTTGCGCAAGGTCAGAGGGATATCAGCCTCCAACTCCGCCTCCGCCAGCCCAGGTTCCTGGAAATAGAGTTGATAGAAGAATTTGTCCTTATAGATCTTTTTGGCGATATCGATGAAAGGCGCTGGTCCCGGGCCTGAGTAGGGGACGCTTAGACCTGCAACGGCACTGACCCGATGGGGGTGCAACAGGGCCGTGTTCCAGGCAATGGGTGCGCCCCAGTCATGGCCGATAACCACGGCTTTCTTCTCACCCAACGCAGTGATCAGACCGGCCATATCGTCGGTCATCGCAGCCATGCTATAGGCCTCGACCGCATCCGGCTTATCGGAACTGCCATAGCCGCGAACATCCGGTACGGCGACGCGATATCCAGCCTCCGACAACGCCTTGATCTGATGCCGCCAGGAATACCAGGATTCCGGCCAGCCATGGATCAATAATACCAACGGTCCCTCACCTGATATGGCAACACGAAGTCTTATGCCATTGGTTTCAATCGTTTTAAATGTCTGATCCACCAAATGTTACTCCCTAGAAACGCGCGACGCCAAAGCTGTTAGTATTGACGCTGCGGCGCTTTTCCTCGTCACAAATTTTCAGCAACAGGCCCAAGGCATTGCGACTATCCCTAGGGTCGATCAAGCCGTCCGACCACATTCGGGCGGCGTAATAATAGGCAGATGCCTTGGAATCATATAGTTCGACGACCTTGGCTTCTAATGCCTCCAACTCCGCCTCATCCGGAGTATTGCCCTGGCGTTTCAACTTCGCCTCATGGACGATGCGCATGACCTGGGCCGCTTGTTTGCCGCCCATGACGCCAGCCTGGACATTCGGCCAGCCCAGCAGGAACCGCGGTTCGTACGACCACCCGGACATGGCATAGGCCCCGGCCCCGAACGATGCCCCGATCATCAAAGTCAGGCGCGGTACGGAGACGTTGGAGACGGCCTGGATCATCTTTGCACCATGTTTGATCATGCCCATCTCCTCAGCTTCCTTGCCGACGATGAAGCCAGTAGTGTTGTGGAGATAGATCAGGGGCGTGTTCGATTGGTCGCACAGCTGCATAAATTGCGATGCCTTGGTCGCACCTTGCGGCGTAATGGGACCGTTGGAGCCGATCAGCCCGCAGGGCATCCCCATGATAGAGGCCTGGCCGCAAATGGTCTGTTGATCGTATTCCGCCTTAAACTCCAGAAAATCGGAGCCATCCACCAACCGGGCAATAACATCACGGACATCATAGGCCTTTTGGTATTCCACAGGCACGATGCCGCACAGCTCATCAATATCGTAAGCGGGCTCCTCCCAAGTACGCGTTCGGGCCGGTGCCAGACGATCGGCCCAATTCAGGCGGGAGACAATATCACGGCAAATGACGATGGCTTCCGGGTCGTCCTCAGCCACGTATTCAGTTAAGCCCGAGATGGTGGCATGCATATCCGTGCCACCGAGTTCTTCGGCATCCGCAACCTCACCTGTTGCGGCCAGCAACAACGGCGGTCCCGCCAGAAAGGCCATGGCCTGTTTGCGCACCATTACCACATAATCACTCATCCCCGGCATATAGGCTCCGCCTGCGGTTGAGGCACCATGCACGACGGAAATAACGGGACAGCCCGCCGCCGATAACTTGGCTTGCTTATAGAACATGCTCCCCGCCCGTATCCATGTGGCAGGTACATAGTCCAGCAAATCAGCGCCCGCAGATTGCACCAAATGGACAACGGGTAGCTTGTTCTCCAACGCGATATCAAAGGCGCGGACCATCTTGTCGACACCATGGGTGTGCAAGGCACCGGCCAGAATACCACTGTCATCGACGATCACCACACAGCGCACCTTCGACACCATGCCGATGCCGGTGATCAGACGGGCACCCGATATATTATCGCCACCGTCATCGTCATAAGTTTCAAACCCCGCCATGGTGGAGAGTTCCAGCCACGGCGCACCGCGATCCAACAGAAGATCCAAACGATCACGGGGTAATAATTGATTGCGGCTTTCAAAACGTGCCCGGCTTTTTTCAGAGCGGGCCCGGATCATCCCCTCCAACTCTCGCAGCGCATCGATATGCGCCAGCATTTCAGCGCGGTTTTCCTTGAACCCTGCGCTGTTCGGGTCGATATCGGAAATAATCTTGGGCATACGTTGTAAACCTTTACCAGGGACGGACGTTGCCGCCACTATCGCCAGCGGGTCTTCATCCGTCAATCATAGGCATGGGCACAGGAATAGGCATGCGCATAGAACATCGTCGATTTCATGACCTGGCATAAGCCGGATCCACTGTGAATACTGCCGGGACCAGCAGCATATTCACGGTTGATCCATCTTCCGAGAGGGGCAGGATCAGGGATTCATAGGCAATCCAATCCTTATTTACGAATATCGCACTGCCATTACTTTGCATCGGCTTTTGGTGTTTCACAGACCAACGGAACCCTTCGACGAACATGTCGTAATCTGTACTGGATTGGATTTCATCGATGATCTGGCCTGTAACATTTCGCGCTAACGCATCAACAATATGACTGCCGATTAGACGATACCGGAAACGATCCATATCACCTGGCAAGACATCGATAAGAAGCACATGGGGCCACATGACGGGAGCAAGTTCCAGGGGATCGAAATCTTTCCGGCACGGCATTTGGCGTCCATCCAACTTAGCACGCCAGATCGCCAAAAAATCCTGGAGAATAATGCTTTGAAGGCTGAACACCTCCAAGTTCTCCACGACCAAGTTGGATTTTTCCACAACTCTACGCCTTGTACCGATTATGCAACCGAATCTCACGATTGGAGATAATGACTGTATGCCGTCTCGGCCACACCATATATCTTATATAATAACAAGATAAACAGAAACTAGCTGCGGAGCACAATTTTGACTATGTTGAGGCGATGGTATTTCTAATTCGGCATATCGCCCGTCTGGCGGCGAAAAAAATAGCATCCGACCCAGTTGCCCGTGAACAGGCGACGCGGGCCGCCCATGGTTTGGCCAAAGAAGCAAAACAGATTGCGACGGATAAAGACCCCGCGAAGGCCGCCGGGCGGGCCATGCGCCGGGCCCTCAATAAATTTAACGCGCAATAAGATTAGCGACCAAGCATCCAAGCGAATAGCAATTGCCGATTTTGGACATGGGACCGCTTCCCCGGGGCGGGGTAAAGGTGTATGAAGACGTCACCTCGATAACACCCCAAAAAAGTATAGGTTCCTGCCCATGATCCCGCGCTATTCGCGGCCTGAGATGGCCGATATCTGGTCTTCCGACAGCAAATTTCAAATCTGGTTCGAAATTGAAGCGCACGCTTGCGATGCCCAGGCAAAGCTGGGCGTGATCCCGGTGGAGGCGGCGAAAGAGGTCTGGGAAAAAGGTGCGTTTGAGGTTGCCCGCATCGATGAGATTGAGCGGGAGACCCACCATGACGTGATCGCCTTTCTAACCAATCTGGCGGAATATGTTGGGTCGTCGGCCCGTTTCGTACATCAGGGCATGACATCTTCCGATGTGCTGGACACCTGCTTTAGTGTGCAGCTGGTCAAGGCCACGGATTTGTTGCTGGCCGATATGGACCGTCTGTTGGTCGTGCTCAAACGACGGGCCTATGAACATAAGGACGATATCTGCATCGGGCGCAGCCACGGCATCCACGCCGAACCGACCACGTTCGGTTTGAAAATGGCCCAGGCCTATGCGGAATTTGGCCGCTGCCGGGAACGGTTGGTCATGGCGCGCAAGGAAATTGCCACCTGCGCCATATCCGGTGCTGTCGGCACTTTCGCCAATATCGACCCGGCCGTTGAAGAACACGTGGCGCAGGCTATGGGGTTGGAGGTGGAACCGATCTCCACCCAGGTGATCCCCCGTGACCGCCATGCCATGTATTTCTCGGTCCTGGCCGTGATCGCCTCCTCCATCGAGCGGTTGGCGGTGGAAATTCGACACTTGCAGCGATCAGAGGTTCTGGAGGCAGAGGAATATTTCGCCGAAGGGCAAAAAGGCTCATCCGCCATGCCACACAAACGGAACCCGATTTTGACGGAAAACCTCACCGGTCTGGCCCGCCTGGTGCGCATGACCGCGATGCCGGCCATGGAAAACGTGGCCCTGTGGCATGAACGGGATATCTCCCATTCATCCGTCGAACGGGGCATCGCGCCTGATGCCACCGTGACCCTGGATTTCGCCCTGAACCGCTTAACGAACGTGATGGACAAATTGACGGTGTACCCAGAGAACATGGTCGCCAACATGGATCGCCTGGGCGGCTTAATCTTCTCCCAACGGGTCCTCCTCGCCCTGACCCAAGCTGGCGTCAGCCGCGAAGACGCCTACAGCTGCGTCCAGCGCAACGCTATGCCCGTTTGGCGCGGCGAAGGTCAGTTTTTGGAATTGTTGAAAGCAGACAAGGATGTCATGGCCGCCCTCAGTGAAGCGGATCTGGAGGCAATGTTCGACCTGACCTATCACACCAAACACGTTGACACGATCTTCGCCCGGGTTTTCAAAGGCAACGATTAACACGGCTGAACGGACAGGCGCATCGTGGCGTTGTGGCGCAATATTTAGGTATATTGCCACCCTAATTCTGTAGCCGTAATTCTGTCGCCGTAATTCTGCTATCACCTCGGCAAATTTGGGTCCTGCAGGCAATAGTTGCCGGGTGATATCTGCAGGGCTGCGGTTGATCTAGCAACCTTTCCACGATCACTGAAACGATGAATTCCATTGCCTCCAAGGGGTCGGCGGCGTGCATCTCAAATTTCTTATGTTGGCACGTTATTTGCACAAAACTATTCGTACAAAACGCGAGTGAGTGGCAAAGGGTGCGGAATGGAAATAACAAGTGCGTCGCTGATAAATCATTACAAACAACTTCAAACGAAGATTGCCGACAAATCCGTTTCTGCCGAAGAAGCGGTGAAAAGCTATGTCAGCGCCCGTGATGAGATGGCCCGATGAGGTGGTCCCGGAAAATTGGACGGTAGGTTAAGGTGTATTCCATCCCTTTGAG
>JAPKBD010000505.1 GCA_028824965.1 Alphaproteobacteria bacterium
TCACCCATGCCAGACAAACCCATGAATGTTTGCGCCTTTGCGCCCATGCACTGGTCGGATCAGTTCGCCTCTGCCGCACGGATCAACACCCTTGTCGCGGCCAAGATCGACGATGTTTCGGGTCAGCCGGAATTTAAACACACCCCTGTCTCCCTGGCCCCCTTCAACACCACCTGGCATGGCCTTTTGTTAATCAGAGACAAGCCGGATGTGTTGGTGGGCGATTATTGGTCGCTGGCCCCCGCAGGGGACGGCTGGCGGATTGAGCTGGCGGGTCAGATTGCGCCGGACAATTGGACGACTTTGGCCCGAGCCATGTTGAAAGCGGACAATGTACCTGGATCTGAAATGCTGGCCTACCATGATGCCAGCGCTGGTCAGCATCGGTTTGCCTGCTTTCGGAATGGTGAACTCGTGGGTGCCTTTTTCGTGGCTGGCGATCCCATCACTGTCCCGCGCGCCTGGGCCGCAACCCAATTGGCCGCTGATTTTTCCGACCCCACAGCGCGGTTGCGGCTTTTGGCTGGTCGCGCAGCCGGGCTGGAGCGGGACCCCGGGCCTATCGTCTGTGCCTGCTTCGAAGTCGGCCTGAACGATATTCTGGATGCCGCAATCAACGGAGGCTGTGCCAACATTGATGCCATCGGCGCGGCCACGAACGCCGGTACGAACTGCGGATCCTGCCGCATAGAGATTGGGAGGGTCTTGGATGAAACTCGCGTCAAAAAGGCAAGCTAAGGCCCCACGTAATCGATTGGAGCAGTTGAGTAAGCTGCCCATATTCCTGGATCTGGCAGACAAACCTGTCCTGGTCGCGGGCGGTACAGCTGCTGCCGCGTGGAAGGCGGAACTGCTGGCGGCGGCAGGTGCCCATGTGACGGTCTATGCCGAAAACTTGTCGTCCGAGATGTCGGCGCTGATTGCACGTGGTGCTGCGGGCGGCAGCATTCGTCATTGTCCGCAATCCTGGTCGGCGGATGTCTTTGCCGATCCTGAATTAGCTATTGCCGATGCCGCAGATGAAGTGGAGGCGGACGCATTTTATTCCGCTGCCAGGGCCGCCGGGGCGCTGGTCAACGTTATTGATAAACCCAGCTTCTGCCAATTCAATTTTGGCTCCATCGTCAACCGATCACCCGTGGTTATCGCCATATCTACTGATGGCGGCGCACCCATTTTGGCCCAGGCAATCCGGTTGCGGATAGAGGCGGTGCTGCCCAGCCATCTTGCCCTATGGGGGCAACGGGCAAAGGATATGCGGGACGAGGTGATGCGACGCTTCAAACCAGGCGCCCAGCGTCGCAGCTTTTGGGACCACTTTGTCGCCCGTGCGTTCGCGCTTTCCAATGATGCGGCGGCCGGTGAATGCGCCATAGATGACATTATTGCGGATACAACTCAGAACATGGGAAAGATCACCCTTGTCGGAGCCGGTCCGGGCGATGCAGAACTGCTTACCCTGAAAGCCGTCCGCGCCTTACAGTCGGCGGATGTTATTCTGCATGATGAT
>JAPKBD010000216.1 GCA_028824965.1 Alphaproteobacteria bacterium
CCGTGTAGCAGCATGATGGGCGGGCCGTTACCCTCCAACACTTCGTAGTGGAGGTGGATTTCGGTCTCAGACTTTAGGTCATTATCACTCATGTGCGTTTCACCAATAATGCATCAACAACGGTGACACCCCCCTGCGCCTTGGCACCTTTTGAGTGAACCAGCACCGGGTTCAGGTCCAGCTCAGCAATAACCGACCCATGATCTGCGGCGAAGCAGGACAGCTTCACAACAAGATCCAACAAAGCATCTACATCCGCCGGGCCTTCGCCGCGTACACCATCCAAAATTGCCCGTCCACGCAGTCTGTTCAGCAGGTCTGTTGCCGATGGACGATCCAGTGGCACCGGCGCCATGGCAACGTCCGGATTTACTTCCACATGAATGCCGCCGAAACCCAGCATCAGCATTGGACCAAAGGTTGCGTCGTGATTGATCCCGATGATCATTTCATGACCCTTCGGTGCCATGGCCTGAACCAGCACGCCGTGGGTTTGTTCCGTGGCTGCCTTCATCACCGTGTCATAGGCCGTGCGTACATCTTCCGCAGTTTCAAGGTTCAGGGCCAGGCCGCCGACCTCTGTCTTATGCAGGATATCGGGGGACTGAATTTTCAGGACCGTGGGTCCAGAGATTTTTTCCGCCAAGGCGACGGCGGCATCAGCGGTCTTTGCCAGATTTTCCTCTGCCGATCCGATGCCGTATGCCGCCAGCATTGGCTTCACCTCGTACTCGCAGAGGACATTGGGTGCAGCGGACAATTGTGCCGCAACATTGTCGCGAACTATAGCCTCTGTGCTTTTGATTTTTGGCGCGGCCAGAAAGCGTTCCCGGTGTTCCCGGTAATTTGCCATTTCGGCCATTGCGCGGGCGCAATTTGCCATGTTGGAATAGAGTGGAAAACCGGCCTTGCTCAAGATTGAGGTGGCATCGGCATGGGGCCTGGTATAGGAGCAGAACAGGATAGGCTTGTCTGCTTCCTCGGCCAATTTATGCAGATCCTCGACCTCCCTTTGCAGCACGGCCGGGCTGCGGCAGGAGGCGACGGTGATGATGCCGTCCAGCACGTCAGAGGCTGCCGCCATGCGGGCCAAACCACCATAGCCCGTGACGCGGACCGCCTGTGCCGTGGCATCAATGGGATTTTGTGAGGTGCCATATGCGGGTAAATAGGCATCAATGGTCGCACGCGTCTTGGCATCCAGCTCTGGCACTTCCAGGCCCGCTTGTACGCAAAGATCAGCCATCCAGCCGCCGCCGCCACCCGACGCCGTGCAGATGCCGACCCTGCGGCCCCTGGGCAGTTTCTTGCCGTGGTAGGAAAAGCCAGCGGCGATATCGACGATTTCTTCCGTATTGCCGCCTTCAATAATGCCATAACGTTGGAAGATGCCCTGGTAGGCCTGATAGGAACCGGCCAATGACGCGGTGTGGGACGCTGCCGCGCGGGCACCAGCATCAGATGTACCGATTTTTGTGACGATGATCGGTTTGCCGGCCTTTAGGGCCTTCTCGCCAACCTGTGCCAAACGTGCGCCGTTTTTGACGTCTTCCATAAAGAGGATGAACGCGTCGGTTTTGCCCTCATCCAAAAGATGATCAACCACATCCAGTGTCTCTAAACAGGCCTCGTTACCCGTGGTGACGATATAGTTGAAGGGGAGTTCCTTTGGCCGGCCATGATCGTAGAAGGCAAAACCCATGCCGCCGCTTTGTGCCACGACGGTGATATGACCGTCCTTGCGCCCTGGTGGTAACAAGGGCACCTCGGTCTTGTCCACGACCGGGCTGAAGGTCGGGCACAGGGCGTTGAGGGTGTTTGCGAAGCCCTCTGAATTAGGGCCAAAGACCGCCATGTCATATTTCAGGGCAATGGCGCGGATTTCGTCTTGTAAGGCAGCGCCGTCATTGCCGGTTTCTTCCGCAAAGCCGGAGGTGAGGATTTGTGCTGCCCGCACGCCGGCTTCACCACAGGCGGCCAAAGTATCGGGCACGAATTGCGCGGGAATTATCAAGACCGCAAGATCTACCTGTGTCGGTACTTTGTCGATGGATGGATAACAGCGCTGTCCGTTAATTTCCTCATGACTACGTGAAATGGGATAGATCGTGCCGGCGAAGGCGTGGCTGTTCATCACTTCCATAATACGGCCACGCAGAATATGCGGGTCCGGAGAAGCGCCAATGACGGCAACGGCGTTCGGCCACAACAAGGCTGATAGATCAGGCATACAAATAGGATCCTATGGTGTTTCAGAGCAATTTTCGATCATTTGGATCTTCCTTGCGATCTAAATGATTGGTTCAATTGCTCTCCTTTTAAGAATTTGAGCATGTTTAAAGTAAACGGGCTCTAACGGAGGCCAAGGCCTCGGGCGACGATGCCACGTAGAACCTCCGTTGTGCCGCCCTGAATGGTCAGTTTCGGCGCGATGGTAATATTACGAGCCAGAATTTCCTCGAACCGCATACGATTGCCGGGGTCTTTGTCCACAAATGCAGACAGGTCACGGGCGATGGAGGGCAGGGCCTGCTCCCACACCGTGCCCAGATCCTTGACGACGGAGGCTTCCAGTACAGGTTCCTTGCCCGCGTGCAACATACCCGCGACGGAAATAGACATCCGGCGCAGGGTATGGAGTTGGGCAACCAAGCGGCCCAGGCCCTCCGCCTCGCGGTTATCAGGGTTCTCCCCAATGAAATCGATCAGCTCAAAGAGGACCTGGCCGGTTTCCAGAAATCGTTCAGAGCCGCTGCGTTCATAGGCTAGTTCCGACGTCGCCTGCTTCCAGGCCATGTCCGCTTCACCCAGCAGATTATCCAGGGGCAGCAATGCGTTTTCGAAAATCACTTCATTGAATTCGTGATTGCCGTTGGGATGCAGGACGGGTCGCGTAGAAATGCCCGGCGTCTTCATATCGACGACAAATTGTGACAGGCCATGGCGGCGGTTATCTTTGGTAGATGGGGAGGTGCGAAACAGCCCGATCATGTAGTCGGCTTCGTGCGCCAGTGACGTCCACAATTTGGCACCATTGATCAACCAGCCATCGTCCGTCCGCTCCGCCTTGGTGGAGGCGGCGAACAGATCGGAGCCTGAGTTCGGTTCGCTCATCCCAATGCAGAAGGATACCTCACCCTTGATGATACGGGGCAGGATGTCTTGCTTAATACGATCAGAAGCATACTTGATCAGAACCGGTCCGCTTTGCCGATCAGCGGTGAAATGTTTGCGAATCGGCGCGCCGGCAAATAGGAATTCTTCGTTGATCACATAGCGTTCCAGAAAGCTGCGTTCCTGGCCGCCGTATTCCTTGGGCCAGGTGATACCGATCCAGCCTCTTTCGCCGACCTTGCGGCTGAATTCCGGGTTCGGGCGGCGGGATGCATGGGGCTCAAACGTGCCCAGCGCCAGTTCTTCTTTCAGAAAGGCGCGGACCTCGACACGCAGCGCCTCAGCCTCTGGTGGCAGACGGATGGGATCAAATTGAATTGCGACGGACATCTGTTCTTTATTCCTATGCTGCCGTTAGGCCATGCCAAAGGCTTTCGCCACCCCTGGCGGCGACCCTGCGGCCTAATTCCACGGCCCAAACTGCTTCGCTGTCAAAATCATCCCGCCACGACCACAGGCGCTGGACGAAGCGGTGCAGGATATGTTCCTGGGTAAAGCCAATGGCACCAAAGGCCTGGTGGCCGATAGCACCACCTTCGCCTGCGGCTTCGCCTACACGAATTTTGGCGGACGCGATATCCAGATACAGGCCGGGGTCCGTCCAGGTGTCCATGTTTTCCACGCTGTAGGCCATGGAAGATGCGATAGCGATGGCGGCGGCGGCCTCCTCACCCAGGCGGGCCAGGTTATGTTGGACAGCCTGAAATTTAGCGATAGGTTTACCAAAAGCCACACGTTCTTCAGCATACTGCACGGAAATTTCCAGAACCGTCTGCAAGGCACCGGCCATTTGCATAGAGCGCGTTGCAGCCCCCATCATGGTTAGTGCGTTACCATTCACACCATTTTGCAGCTTTGCAGTCTGCTTTGGTGTCACGCCAGTGAAATTCACATGGTTCAAGGGTTCCCCTGCCATGTTAGTGCCGTCTTGAATGGCGCAATCGGTGCGCTTTACCAGGGCCACCGTATCACCCGCCAGGACGACAAGGTGGTCAACCTCTGTGGCAAAAGACACGGATCTGGCGCTGCCCGATAATGTGCCATCAGTGTTTAAGGTTATGACATCGCCGCGTTTGGTCGGGGCAACGGATAGGGAGCCACCGGGCAGAACGATGCTGCCCTGTTCCAACAACCACCCACCCAGCAAAGTTTCGGCCAAAGGCACGGCGGCTGCGAATTCACCCGCCACCCGCAGGACGGCGAAGCCGGCACCCATGCCGGCCCCCGCCCCACCAAGTTCGTCTGAGACCCAAGCTGTGGTCAGGCCGGATTCCTCCAACGCCTGCCACAAAGGTGCCCGCCAACTGCCATCGTCGATACCGTTGATGGTTTGCGGATCTCCCAGATCGCGAAATATTCTTGTTGCCGCATCCGCGACTAGGCTTTGGGCCTCATCCATCTTTGTTGTCCTATCTGCCTTTAAAGTTCGGATCGCGGCGTTCCGAGGTGGCCGCGATGCCTTCCTGAAAATCCTCCGTGAGGCGCAGCTGGTTCTGGATCGTCAGTTCATGATCTGTGGCAGCACGTACCCGATCCGCCAGACCGGCCCGCATAGTGGCCCGTGTTTCCATGACACCTAAGGGGGATGAAATGGCGATTTCCTTGGCCAAGTCCATGGCGGCGCTGCGTACTTGATCAAGCGGCACCAGCATATCAGCCAGACCCATTTTGACGGCTTCTTCGCCTTTGATGCGACGGCCCGTATACATCAACAGGTTCGCGTTTTGCTGGCCGATCAGGGCGGGTAGGGTGTGTGTCAGACCAAAACCGGGGTGAAAGCCCAGACGGGTGAAGTTAGCACTGAAGCGCCCCTCGGCACAGGTGACGCGGAAATCAGGCACCAGGGCCAGACCCAGTCCGCCGCCGATGGCCGCACCCTGGATCGCACCAACGATTGGCTTTTTGTTAGAGAAAAGGCGCACAGCTTCCTGATAGAGGTGATTTTCCGGTTTTTTGTCTTCTTCCACCGTGAGGATTTTTTGACCCGAACCATCACCGAAGTTGGCCCCGGCGCAGAAGGACTTGCCTTGGGCTGCCAGCACGATGGAGCGGCATTCAACATTGTCGTCCAGCAGTTCGCAGGCTGAGGCCAACTGGCGGATCAAGGCGTGGTCAAAAAAGTTATGGGGTGGGCGTTGAATTTCAATCAATGCCACATGGGCGTCGAGGGTTACCTCAATATCGTCAAATTCGCCAATTTTCGTCATGTCAGATTATCCTTTGGAGTGCGTTATTTAGAAGTTGATTAAGACGCTAGGGTGCATTTGCCGTTCTTGACCACGACCAAGTCGCGTTCTTTCACCCGGCATTGGAACGAGACGATGTTACCGTCCCGCCACATATCGGTGATGATGGTTTCGCCCGGATATACAGGGGCTGAGAACCGTAGATCAAAGCCGCGTATCATCGTGTGATCGTAGTCGCAGACCGCAGTCACAACGGCCCGGCATGCAGTGCCATAGGTGCACAGTCCATGCAATATAGGTACCGGAAATCCGACGCTTTTGGCCAGGGCCGGGTCTGCATGCAGGGGATTGCGATCACCGTTAAGACGATACAACAAGGCCTGATCCACACGGGTTTCCAGCTCGCAAGTCACATCCGGTGCCCGGTCCGGCGTCGGGTGTGGGGCAGGGCCGTTGCCGCTGGGCCCGCCAAAGCCGCCGTCGCCGCGGGCAAAAATGGTCGCGCCCACTTTGAACAATGGTTGGCCGTCGGATTTCAGACGCACATTAATCTCTGATAGAATCAAAGCACCCTTGCCCTCACCCTTGTCATAGGCATCTGTAATCTGGGCATCCGCGATCAATTCAGCTTCGGGCGGCAGGGGGCGAAACAGCTCCAACCGCTGTTCCCCGTGTAGAACCTTGGTGTAGTCCCAGCCGATTTTGGCGTGCAGTGTGTGGCGGGCCAGAACGACGGCCATGGAGGGCACGGTCTTTAATGTGCCGCCTTCAAAGACATAGGCCAGTTCATTTTCGTCCATGGCATCCCGGCCAAAACCGACGCCCAAGGCGTACAGCATGGTCTCCCGGTCGCTATAGGAAAACTCCACCCCTTCTTCTTTCAGGGACATCAGGTTGTCGTAATTCATGGCCATGATGGTTACTCCGATTACAAACTAAATTTCAAACTACAGGGGATCTGTGGTGAAAACGGTGCGCGCATTGCCCAGATCGGTGGCCTCGGCGCGGAATGCGTGAAAGGCGTTGTTTAACATGGTCGACGGCGTCCAGCCCTCCGTATTGGCAATGCCACGGGTTGGTCGGGGCTGGTTCCAGATATAGACCTCATTACCACGAATGGAGAAAATCTGCCCGGTCAGATCCTTGGCATCATCGGCCACCAGGGCGACGCCCAGGGGGGCAATTTGATCGGGTCGCATGCGGGCCTTGGTAATCTCCATACGTTTGGCCGTTGCCTCGTCCTTAATGGGAATGGTGCCGATCATCCGTGTCCAGGCTGAGGGAGAGAGGATGTTGGAACGCACGTTCTTACGCTCATTCTCCATGGCGATAACCCGGCTTAAACCCACAATGCCCATCTTGGCGGCGGCATAGTTGGCCTGGCCAATATTGCCGATCAGGCCGGAGGTGGAGGTGAACAGGACATAGGCACCGTCTTCCTGGTCCCGAAAATGATTGATGGTCGCGCGGCAGATGTTGAAGGAGCCTTTTAGATGCACATCGATCACCGCATCCCAGTCTTCCTCCTCCATCTTATGAAACATGGTGTCGCGCAGAATACCGGCAGGGGAGATCACGCCGTGCAGACCACCAAATATGTCCATGGCTTGTTCGAACATGCCTTTGGCACCGGACATCAGGGCGACGCTGTTGGAATTTGCGACGGCCTCACCACCCGCTGCCGTAATCTCGTTGACGACCTCCTGGGCCGGACCCACCGCGCCCTCATCATCGCCGGAGATGGAGCCGCCCAGATCATTGACGACAACCTTGGCACCTTCACGGGCGGCTAGAATGGCATGTTCCCGCCCGATACCGCGTCCTGCACCGGTCACCAGAATGACTTTACCGTCGAGTACACCCATCGTCCGCTTCC
>JAPKBD010000217.1 GCA_028824965.1 Alphaproteobacteria bacterium
GATCCATGATGCGCTGTACCGGGCCTATTTCGTAGATTGCGTAAATGTCGGCGATGTAGAGGCGCTGTTAAAAGTTGCCGCTGCCGTGGGCCTGGACGTGGATGCCGCGCGCGAGGTTTTGGAAAGTCGCAGCTTTAAAGCATCCGTCGATGAAGATTGGAACAAGTCACGGCAGTACGGCGTGACCGGTGTGCCCACCTTTATTGCCGGTCGCCAGGGTGTGGTCGGGGCACAACCCTATGAAGCTTTGGAGCAACTATTGCAAGAGGCCGGCGTCGAACGACGGAACTAGCAAATCGCTAGTGGACGGAATCGTCCTGGCCAGGTGCCGCCGCCGTTTCTTGGACATCCGCCGCGACCCATAGTCCGGTCTGATTGAAGTCAGGTTCGGCGAGGCAAATGAGGGTTTCTGCCAGGTGCCCCGGTGACGGCAATTGCGTCGCATCCTCGCCCGGGAAAGCTGCTGCGCGCATTGCGGTACGGGTCGGGCCTGGATTGACCAGATTGACATTGATCGCGGTCTTTTGCGTCTCTTTGGCATAGACCTGGACAATGGCATCCAGGGCCGCTTTGGTGGAGGCATACAGTGCCCAATAAGCGGGTAGATTTCGTGCCGCGCCGGAGGTCAGAAATATCGCCCGTCCTGCATCGGACTGCCGCAACAAAGCATCCATGGAACGGATCAAGCGGTAATTCGCTGTGACGTTAAGGTCATAGGCGCGCTGCCAAACCTCTGGCTTGATGTGGCTGACCGGGGATAGATCGCCCAACATACCCGCATTTCCCACAAGAATATCCAGCTTGCCCCAGCGCTTAAATATCTGCCCGCCCAGGTCATCAATGGCGTCAAAATCACTCAGGTCCATGGGGACGAGGGTTGCGCTGCCGCCCATTTTCTTGATTTCATCATCCACTTCCTCCAAGCCGCCTGATGTGCGGGCAACAAGGATAACGTGGGCACCCTCCGCTGCGTAGGCTTTGGCAATCGCCGCACCAATGCCGCGGGAGGCACCTGTTATTAGCGCCAGACGGTCCGCAAGTCGTTTACCAGAGCGTTTGCCTGAATGCTGCGACATGGCCCCGGCCCTCAACTATGTTCGGCCAACAAGGACAATTGCGCGGACGGCCGCCCATCCAGCAGATCAACCAGGGACACAGGATAATCGTTGGTGAAACAAGCATCACAATATTGCGGCTGGTCCATATCCCGGTCAAAGCCGCCGACAGCCTGATACAAGCCATCAATGGATATAAAGGCCAGACTGTCGACGCCGATCTGTCGGGCCATAGCCTCAACATCCATGTTCGCGGCCATCAATTCGTCACGGTTGGGCGTATCAACGCCGTAATAACAGGGGTTTGCTGTCGGTGGTGAGGCAATGCGCATGTGGACTTCCGTGGCACCGGCATCGCGCACCATCTGCACAATTTTCTTCGACGTGGTGCCGCGTACGATGGAATCGTCCACCAACACGACGCGCCGGCCCTCAATTTCGGCCCGATTGGCGTTGTGTTTCAACTTGACCCCAAAGTTGCGAATATTCTGGGATGGTTCAATAAAGGTACGGCCCACATAATGGTTGCGGATAATACCCAGTTCAAACGGGATGCCGGCCTCTTCCGCATAGCCGATGGCAGGCGGCGTTCCTGAATCCGGCACCGGGATAACCACATCCGCATCCACCGCGCTTTCCCGCGCCAACAATGCACCGATTGCTTTGCGCACCGTATAGATGGACCGACCCTGGGAGATACTGTCGGGCCGTGAGAAATAGACATATTCGAATATGCAGGGACGGGATTTGGAGGGGGGAAACGGCTTCAGGCTTTCAATGCCGTCACGGCTGCAGATGACAATTTCACCCGGCTCCACCTCCCGGACCAGTTTTGCACCGATGATATCCAAGGCGCAGCTTTCTGATGTCAAAATGGGCGCACCATCAAGGTCACCCAGCAACAAAGGCCGCACGCCCATGGGGTCACGCACGCCGAACAATTTGTCGGAGGTCATGGCAACCAGGCTATAGGCACCGACCACGGATTTCAGGGCATCGATGATACGGTCCACCAGATCATGATAGCTGGATGTGGCGATCAGATGGATGATCACTTCCGTATCCATGGTTGATTGAAAAATGCAGCCCCGTTGAACCAGCTGGCTGCGCAGCGTGCCTGCATTGGTCAAATTTCCGTTATGGCCGATGGCAAAACCACCTGATTGCAGTTCCGCAAACAGGGGCTGCACATTGCGCAGAACCGTATCGCCCGTAGTGGCATAACGGTTGTGCCCCAGGGCCGCATCGCCGGGCAGGCGGGAGATTACGTCCTCTGAATTGAAGTTATCACCCACATGGCCAAGACTGCGGTGAGAATAGTATTGAGTGCCGTCATAGGTGACGATCCCGGCGGCTTCCTGACCGCGATGTTGCAGGGCATGCAGACCCAACACCGTATGAGCAGCCGCATCAGTGCTACCGATAATGCCGAAGACACCGCATTCTTCATGGAATTTGTCCCCATTAGCATCCGGCAAGGCAAATGGATTTGTCGTTAGGTCCATGACGGGGCCTTCTCTGACGCTACAAAAGTGGTTCGGCAATTTGGAATATCTGTGGAGCGCTGCATCACTTGTCCGTCCGGTTCTGGATAAGGCGGTTCATGTCGTCGCGCGAGCCTGAGGTATAGCCGTTTTCACGGCGTTTGTCAGCACCACCGAAGGCACCCTTTAATTGCTGTGCCGCACGGCCTGCATTGATGGCACCATCAAGCGTGGGGGCAAGTGTGGAATCAAGGCTTTGCCCGCCGTCGCGCCCCATATTACCGATCCCCGCCAAACCTTCACGCACATCGTCTGGCGCCAATGCCGCCAGTATACCCGCACTATATTCAATCGCCGGCATGGCGCGGGCTTCGCGTAACCAATCAGGTTGATCCTCTGTCGCCAGGAATTGCACCAGGACCAGATAACTCAAGGCAATCACAACGACGCCGCGCAATAATCCGAACAAGAATCCCAGGGATCTGTCAAGTATGCCGATCTCGCTCCGCTGCACCCGTCGCGACACGGCGGATGAGAGGAAGGACGCCAAGGTCAGGACGACAACAAAAATCACCACGCCTGAGACACTGTCGGCAATCAGCTCCTGATCGATATAGCGTCTGATAACGGGCTGGACAAAGGGGAACAGTTCCAGGGTCGCGACGGCTGCAACGACCCAGCCTGCAATGGACAACACTTCCTTGACGAAGCCGCGACTTAACGCCAGCAGGCCCGAAATCAGCAGGATGATCAGGATCACCACGTCGGTCACATTTATGGGAAAATCAGTTAACATGGCGGTTCTATACGGCCTTCACCCCATCGGACGCAAACAGTTCCACCAACTGCTGCAAACGACCGATCTCCGTGACCTCCAGCGGGCTTTTTCGCCGCTTCGGCGTAGGTGGTGCCAGGGCACGGGCAAAGCCCAATTTGGCCGCCTCTTTCAAGCGTAATTCCGCCTGCGATACGGCGCGGACTTCGCCGGACAGGCTGATCTCACCAAAAGTCACCGCCTCTTGCGGCACCGGCACTTCCATCAACGAGGATACCAAAGCAGCCGCCACGGCCAGGTCAGCCGCCGGTTCGCCAATACGCAAGCCACCCGCGACGTTGAGGTAGATATCATGGCCTGCCATGCCCAGACCACAGCGGGCATCCAGCACCGCCAGGACCATAGCCAGGCGGTTGCCGTCCCAGCCCACCACCGTGCGCCGTGGATTACCGGGCGGTGATGGTGCGACCAGGGCCTGGATCTCCACCAACACGGGCCGGCTGCCTTCCAGACCCGCGAACACCGCGCTGCCTGTAATATCACCATCACTGCCACGGTTGGCCAGAAACAGGGCGGATGGATTGGTCACCTCCATCAAGCCGGCGTCGCTCATCTCGAACACACCGATTTCGTCGGTCGGGCCAAAACGGTTTTTTACGGCGCGGAGGATGCGGAATTGGTGGCCCCGTTCGCCTTCAAAATACAGCACACTATCGACCATGTGCTCCAATATACGCGGCCCGGCGATCTGGCCGTCCTTGGTCACGTGACCCACCAGCAACAGGCAAATATTGCGGCGCTTCGCAGCCCGGATCAACTCTTGTGCCGATGTACGAACCTGACTGACCGTGCCTGGCGCGGCTTCAACGCTGTCCACATACATGGTCTGGATAGAATCGATGACAACCACGTGTGGGGGATCATCCTCGTCCATTGTGGCGACAATATCGCGCACTGAAGTGGCCGCAGCCAGATCCAACGGCGCGCCTTCCAGGCCCAGACGCCGGGCCCGCATACGCACCTGGGCGGGGGCTTCCTCACCCGAGATATAGGCGCAACTGACGCCTTGTTGCGCCAGGCGGGCGACGACCTGAAGCAATATCGTTGATTTGCCAATACCCGGATCACCGCCGATCAGGATGGCGGAACCAGGGACCAGCCCGCCGCCGCAAACCCTGTCGAATTCGCCAAGACCCGAAATAGTGCGCGGCCCCTCCACTTCGCCATGCTGGTTCAGCTTACGAAAATCAAGCACCCGGCCTTTACCTTTGCCCAGGCCTTTGGGGGGTGCTTCCCGCGTCGCTTCCTCAGCGATGGAATTCCACTCACCACAGCCTGTGCAGCGCCCGGACCATTTGCCGTGCACCGCGCCACAATTTTGGCAAACGAATTGTTCAGCTGTTTTTGCCACGCGACCTCGCCTCAGGTTACTTCGAGAGCGAAAGGACCAGTCTCGCGCCCGTGGATAAATTGATCCACATAAGCGTTGTCGCAATCGTCAATTTGATCGACCCCGCCGGCCCAAATGATCTTGCCGCCATATAACATGGCAACCCGGTCGGCAATGATGCGCGCGGACGACATATCATGGGTAATGGTCAGGGTCGTGGCACCAAGGTCCTGAACACATTCATTGATCAAATTGTTGATCACATCACCCATGATGGGGTCCAGGCCCGTGGTCGGTTCGTCAAAAAAGATAATGTCCGGTTCCGTTGCAATGGCACGGGCCAGGCCCACGCGCTTGCGCATACCGCCCGACAAACCGGACGGATCACCCATGGCAATATCTTCATCCAGGCCCACCTTGGCCAATTTATCAATGGCGATGGCGCGGGCGGCCTCCCGCTCCATGCCGGCACCTTCGGTCAGGCCAAAGGCAACGTTCTCCCAGACGCTCAGGGAGTCGAACAACGCAGCGGATTGGAACAACATGCCGAACTTGGTCAAAACCCGCTCCCGCGCCGCACCACGCAAACCGACTGTGTCTTCGCCATCAATGCGGACCTGACCGCTGTCGGGCTGCAACAGCCCCAGAATACATTTCAGGGTCACGGATTTCCCGGTGCCGGAACCGCCGATGATAACAACGGATTCGCCCAGGGCCACAGACAGGTTCAAACCATCCAGCACCACCTTTGGGCCGAACGCCTTGCGCACATCGACAAGTTCAAGACGGGGTTCTGGTTGAGGCACAGACTGGGACACTGATTGGGACGTCTCGGTCATTGCGAGAAGAAAGCAGCAGTGACGAGGTAATTGGAAATCAGGATCAAGATCAGGGACGAGACCACGGCATCCGTGGTCGCCTTGCCAACGCCCTGGGCCCCGCCCTTGGAATGAAAGCCGTGGTAGCACCCCATCAAGGCGATCAGAAAACCGAATATAGCTGCCTTCACCAGGCCGGACGTCACATCCATGACTTCCAGAAAATCGAACGTGTTCTTCAAATAGACAGCAGAATTAAAGCCCAACTGATGGATGCCGACCAAATAGCCGCCCATGACGCCGATGATATCAGCGATCATCACCAGGATAGGTGTGGTTATGGTCGCGGCCACCAAGCGTGGGACCACCAGATACCGGAATGGATTGGTTTGCAGGGTGATCAGGGCATCTAACTGCTCCGTCACCTTCATCGTGCCCAATTCGGCAGCAATGGCCGCACCGACCCGGCCCCCCAGCATCAAACCCGCCAGCACCGGGCCTAATTCCCGCGTTAGGCCAACCACCACAATGTTCGGCACGGCGCTTTCCGCGCCAAAGCGGGCGGAACCTAAATAAATCTGCAAGGCCAGGACCGCGCCCGTAAACAGCGCTGTCATGCCCACAACAGGCAGGGAATAATAGCCAATGGTCATCATCTGCTGCAAACACAGCCGCCAATAAAAGGGAAAGGTGACCACGGCAGAAAGAGAACGACCGGTAAATATGGAGAGCCGCCCGACGGTGGCCAGAAAGCTGAGAAAAACGCGGCCAATCACAGCCAAGGGGTTACCCATTCGCGGCTTCCCCGTTGCTGTTTTTGGTCCCAATACCGCCATGATATTGCCGATGATAGCGCCGCCCTAACGAGGTCAGGATTTCATAGCCGATTGTACCGGCTTGGGCCGCGACATCATCCAGCGCCGGGCCAAGGCCGCCAATCAAATCGACCAACGCGCCCGGACGGGCCGCATCGCCCTGCGCATCACGGGGCACATCGGTCACATCCAACGTAATCAAGTCCATGGAAACGCGCCCCACAATTGGTACGGAAACACCTGCCAGTCCGCCCATCCCCTGCCCAGATACTGAACCGGACAATGAACGAAGGTAGCCATCAGCATAGCCCACCGGAACCGTCGCGATACGCCGTGGCCCCGAGGCCCGATGGGTGGCACCGTAGCCAACGGTCTGGGGGGTGTCAATTTCCCGCACCTGAAGGATCTTACCCCGTAGGCGAACAACCTCCTTCATGGGGTTCGCCAGCCCCGGCGTCGGGTTACCGCCGTACAGGGCGACACCTGGGCGGACCAGGTCATAATGATAGTCCGAGCCTAGGAAAATACCGGAGGAATTGGCCAAAGACGCCGGTGTTTGGGGCAATAACCGACGCAATCGGTCGAATTCCTGCCGCTGTTCCCGGTTCATGGAATGGTCGGCTTCATCGGCACAGGCAAGATGGCTGACTACAAAACGAAGATCCATACCATCTAGGCGCTCAGGCGCAGCGGATAATGCGGATGTCTCGGCAGCTGTCAAACCAAGGCGATTCATCCCCGTATCGAGCTGTAACGCCGCAGCCAATTGCCGCCCTAAATTTCGCCCCTTCGCCGACCATCGTTCAAGCTGTTCCGTCGTATTCAAGACCGGGATCAAGTCATGAACTAGAAAATCATGCTCCGTTTCTGGCCCCGACCCCATTCCCG
>JAPKBD010000218.1 GCA_028824965.1 Alphaproteobacteria bacterium
AAGTCCATGGCAGCGGGCAGTGAATTTCCCGATGCGACCATGGAAGACAAGGCACAGCAATTGCGGGCAAAGATGGAATCCTCCCGCATGCTCCACGAAATGCCAAAACCAACCATTGCCATGGTGCGCGGCCCTGCTGCAGGTGCCGGCCTATCCCTGGCCCTGGCCTGCGATATTCGGGTTGCCTCCGACACCACCAAGATGACCACCGCCTTTGCCAATGTGGGCTATTCGGGTGATTTCGGCGGCAGCTATTTTCTCACTCGTCTGGTCGGGACCGCCAAGGCGCGGGAACTGTATTACACCGCCGACAAGGTGGAGGCCGCCGAAGCGTTAGGTCTCGGCATGGTGAATAAAGTCGTTGCCGATGATCAGCTGGAGGCCGAAACAATGGCCCTGGCGAACAAAATGGCCAATGGACCACGTATTGCCCTGGGCTATATGAAGCGCAATATGAATGCGGCGGAAACAGGCAGCTTGTCTGATTGCTTTGATCTCGAAGCCATGCATCACACCCGCACGGGCATGACGGACGATCACAGGGAAGCCGCCCAGGCATTTGTGGATAAAAAAACGCCCGTCTTCAAGGGACGATAGAGACCCAGGTTCACGTAATTATATGGGGCCACGGATAAAACCTGGCAGCCCCAGATATTAGGGCCGCCTTTGTCTGCGGCCCTATTTTATGCGGTAGTCTTCCGGCACGAAAAACAGATAGTCGACCTCCGCCATTGCCTGATGGCAGGCAAAACAAAAGGCGACGTCTTCGGGACTATCCCCTGTTGTATCGCCAATAAAGCTGCCGTCGGGCAGGATTTGTACGAACCGCCAATCGCCCGTTGCGGGGCTGCGGCCAGGGGTCAATTTTTCCATGTAGAACACGGCACCGGGATAGACTTCGCCTTCTTTGGTAAAGGTGAAGCTATCTTTCACCACGGCAGCGCCAGGCGGCATGGTCTCACCCGGTTTCAGGCGGCCGTAGCCGCCTTTGACAGCTAAGGCATTGGCGAAATTATTGGCATAACGGTTGCCGTGGGTTGCAGACAGATAGGGCGCGATGTTAAAGCGACGCCATTTTGGATAGCTTATGGCAATGGCATCCTTTGATGGCGCGTACCCTTCCGCCATATCTTTTTGTACGGCTTGATAGATGGCCTGGGCCTTGGCAGGCGGCAGTTCGGGGACGGACTTCAAGCGCAGGTGTTCCTCCTCTGCCGCCATAGCGGTGTTAGTGAACGCGCCCAAAACAAATACGGATGTTAAAATCAGAAGGTGCCAACGGACCATGATCCTCTCCCATACTGCCTGCATCTTGGTATCATGTGGCAGGACCGCAGGTGAGGGGAAGTCCCAAAGCGGCCTTGTCACGCAGCTTTGATAGGGCGTGAGACGCTATTCAGCTGCCAGATCTTTCCCAGCGACTGGTGTGACCGGTGTGACCGGCGCAATCGCTGCCTCTAACGCTTTACCCTCTGGATCCGCCAATGCGGCCTCTCGCGCACCGGCGATGGAAACGGCTGCGTCACCGGGGGCCGTATCGCCATTTAAGGCAGGGATTACCAATACGTCCATGATTTGGGAAAAACTTTGCCAGCCATGTTGATAGGTCTGACCATAGCCCTTTAACAGACGCTGGCAGCCTGCAATCTCTGTCGCTAATTGCAGATCCAAAGTTGCGGCCTTTGCAATATGGCCGATCCATTCATCGATATATTTCTGTTCTGTTTGATAGCGATGGCCCATGGGGCGGGCGAACCGCAACAGCGACAATATCCGCAACAGGCTATGGCCCCAAAAGGCGGTAGAGGTAATGGTCATGCCAAAGTTCAGGCGTTCCCGCCAACCGGCCTTATCCGCTGCGGCCAGAACGGGCCGGGCGATCCACCCGGGCATAAGGGCTGTTGCCTCATCAAGGCCCGGCTTTAAATATTCCCGTATACGCACAGGTTCGCCAGGCTTCGCGCCTACTTCCGCGCGGATACGGGCCTGGCGTTTGGGGTCCAGTTTCGCCTGGGCGACACGCATGACATCTTCATAAGACATCCACAGGGCCAGATATTGACCCACATCACGCACCAGTTCACCATGGCCCTCGGCTTCGAGCTCCGCGCGCTCTATTCGCATCAGACGTTGCAGGTAGCGTTCCGCATAGGCCAGGTTCTGATATTCGAACAGCCGGTTGACGCCTTCTCGCAAAACAGTCCGCGCGGGGCCGGGGAATTCATCGCGGACCCGGTGTTGCAATTGCTCCACCATGGGCGGGTCACCGCGCCAGGGACGTTTCAGCTCGCTATCGGGCACCAGTGCCTTTAGGTCTCCACGCTCAACTGCGGCAAAACCAGCACGGAAGGCGGCTAAATTCGCCTCGACAGACCGGCCGGTATCCCGGATCGCGGCTTCAAAGCCCTCTATGGGGATGGGCAAACGATGGGTGCCCGCAATTGCTCCGAGAAGCACCGAATTGATGACGCTGCCATGTTCGTGGGCCATGGCTTCCATATCAAACAACACGGCACGTTCCGCCAGGCTGTCTGCAGCCGTCACAACCCGTGTGCCGTCAAAGCGACCATCGGCCATGGCGGTGCGCTCTGACACGGCAAAAACCCGATGGGTGGACGCAATCAACGTGGTGCAATTCGGGGTCACAAAACCGTTTTGCATAGCACGCCCGGCCTCAATCAGTTCGGACGCCACCATAATATCGACATTGCCCGCCAGGGGGTACAGGGACATCACAGGCCGGGGCTTTGTATTGCTGCCCGCAACAGCCGTGCCCTTGTCCGATTGCATCTCAAGATAATAGGTGGTGGCACCCGTACGCTGGGCAACGCCGGGAATGGATGTGCTTTGGACTGCCAGACCATGGGCGGTCGCTGCATCCACCAGCCATTGACGCAGAACGCCACCGCCTTCGCCGCCCATGGCAGCGATCAGCAGGCCTATTGGCTTGGTATCCGTGTCTTCCGTGACCTCGACCATCGCCCGTGCCTATACCCGCACTCTGGTCATATCGCCGAGGAAGCGGCGGTGCAGGCCATCCTTAAAACGGTCCCACAAATTCGGATTTCGCACGATATCAACTTTATAGAACGAGGGGCATAACACGGCTGCGTGCGCGACCTCGCCACACAGCCCGCAACCGACGCAGCTGTCCAGGATTGTTGTAACCGGATCGCTGCGCAAAGGATCCGGGTTTGCTTTGATGGTCAGGGACGGACAACCCGAAAGGCGAATACAGGCCCGATCACCGGTGCACGTATCCTCGTCAATGCCAAAACGGGTGCGGACGTCGCGCTGGCCGTTTTTCAGGCGGGCTGCAATCTCCGGCTTGATGCGTCTATCTTTTGCCAATTGGCATTCGCTGTCGGCGACAATAACACGCAGGCCTTTGCCTTTTCCGGTCATTGCCTCGCGTAGGGTCTTCATCACGCTGCCGACTTTGTAATTGGGCACGTTGCGAAGCCAGTTTGCCCCCATGCTTTTGATAACGCCTTCGATAGATGCCCCGGTCGTGCGCCCCTCGCGCTCTCGTAGGGTCGATGGCAGATATTGCCAACCGGTGGCAGAGGTGTAGCCGTTCTTGATTACCATCAGCACACCATCGGCCTTGTTGAACAAGGCGCTGCCAATACCGTTAGTGACACCGTTATGCCAAAATCCACCGTCTCCCATTATGGAGATCACCCGTTTGTTGAAGTTCGGCGCGACGGCTGCGGCAGATGACAGGCCCAGGCCATAGCCCAGGACCGTATTGCCCAGATTAAAGGGCGGCAGGGTCGAAAATGTATGACAGCCGATATCACAGGAAACGTGGGTCGGCCCCAGCTCTTTTTCCAGTATGCGAATGGCGCTAAAAAGTGGCCGTTCGGGGCAGCCCGTGCAAAAGGTTGGTGGCCGTGCGGGCAGAACATCACCCAGCAATTCCGCTGCCTTGGCCTTATGTTGGTCGAGTTCTTGGATCGGAGCCGTTGCTGCGGCCAAGTCGAGGCCTTTCGGTGACGTTTGGACCAGGAATTCTGACAGGCCGCGCAGGACAACCTCTGCCGTGTATTCGCCGGCCATGGGCAGGGGGCCTTTGCCGATAACCTTGGTCTGTAAATCCGCCTTGCGCAGAATGACATTGACCGCTTCTTCCAGATAATCCGGCTGGCCTTCTTCCACCATCAGAATGGCTGATTTGCCCGCGCAGAAATTCGAAATCTCGTCCGGGACCAAAGGATAGGTGACGTTCAGCGCCAAAATGGGAATGCGGCTGTCGCCACTGGTTTCCGCTAAACCGGCCTGTACCAGGGCACGCAGGGTGGCGTTGTACAGACCGCCCTGGCAGATGATGCCGACATCTTTGATATCGCCGTCGAAATGATCGTTCAGTTGATGTTCACGGACAAATTTAATCGCCTCGGGCATGCGCACTTCGATCTTGTGCTTTTCCTGGGCGTAGGTCGAGGGGGGCAGGGTAATGCGGCCAAAATCGTGGACCGGTTCTTCGAGGCGGCGGTTGCGATTATATTCGCCGGCTTTGTTGTCCGATGTGGCGAAGGCACCATGCACATGGCAGGCACGAATACGTAATTCCAACATCACCGGCGTGTTGGAATGTTCAGAAAGCTCGAACCCTTTTTCCACCATACGTACGATGGTTTCCAGATCCGGACGGGGATCCAAAAGCCACATCTGTGATTTGGTCGCGAATGCATGGGTGCGTTCCTGCAGGATCGAAGATCCCTCGCCGTAATCCTCACCCAAAATCATCAAAGCCCCGCCCGTCACACCGGCGGACGCCAGGTTCGACAGGGCGTCAGAGGCGACGTTGGTGCCGACGGTGGATTTCCAAGTGACGGCACCACGAATGGGGTAGTTGATAGAGGCGCCTAACATGGCAGCGGCGGCGGCCTCGGACGTCGAGGTTTCCAGATGTACGCCCAGCTCGCTCAATAAATCTTCGGCGTCGACCAGAACATCCATCAGATGGCTGATAGGTGCACCTTGATAACCGCCGACGTAACTGACGCCGGATTGCAACAACGCCTTCGTTACCGCCAGGATGCCCTCTCCGTGAAAGGTTTCGCCCTGGCCCAGGCGCAGTTGTTGTACTTCTTTCGAGAATGATCGTTCCATGCCTATGGCTCCCCATTAGTCACGCCCGCAAAGTGCGCCGCCAAGGCGTTTCTGTCAACGTATGCCGTGCATATTTTGGGCAATTTTGTGATGTCTGCAGATTGTCGCTTGGACGTCTATGCAGTCACATGTATCAAATGGAAAATATCATTAAATGGGAGAGTAAAATTGAGACGGGGTTTGTACGCTCTTGGGATCGTAGCAATCGCAGCTGTCATAGGCCTTGCGACCGCCACTGCTTCTGCGGAGATGTCTCCGGCCAAGCAACGGCAAGCAGCTATGAAGGCTATGGGTGGTCATATGAAAGCCCTTGGTGCAGTGGCAAAGGGAAAGGTCGCATATTCTGCCGCGATCCCGGTTCATGCCCAGGCTATTCATGAACTTGGCACATATATGGGTCTGATGTTCCCAGCTGGCTCGGGGGGTGAAGAAACCCGGTTGAAGGCGGATATTTGGACTGATCGCGCCGGTCTGTCTGCCAGGTTAGATGCCTTCGCAGACTCCACGCCTGCATTGGTGGCTGCTGCCAAGACGGGCAACGCGGGTGCCATTCGTGCGGCCATGGGTGGGGTTGGCAAGAAATGTGTCGGTTGTCACAAGGCCTATCGCAAACCAAAAAAGAAGTAGCACGGGGAACATTCGCGCGAAATCCAGAGCCCCTTTTATCATTGCAGATCATCGGATAGACTTTTTCGTACTGCGAATAAATTTGGTGACACATGGAAACGAAGCCGTTGCAGGGCCCATTTGGGGTCGAAGTTTCAGGAATAGACCTATCGCGACCATTGGCCCCGGATGATTGCCGGCAATTGATGGCGTTATTTCACCGCCATAAGGTTATCGTCGCGCGGGATCAGGACCTGGATTTCCCCGCGTTTGACCGTCTGACCAAATTGTTTGGTCATCAGAGGCCACATTTCTTGGATCATCTTCGCCTGAACGGCCATCCTGCGATCTTGATGCTTTCCAACCTGTTTGATGGTGATCGCCCACTTGGCGTCTTTGAGGGGGCGGCGTTTTGGCACACAGATGTGGCCTATGAAGATCCACCCAACAGCGCCACGATTGTCTATGCCCTGGAATGTCCGCGGGGTGGCTGCCCGACGGAGTTTGCCGATTGTGTGACGGCGTACGAAGATCTGCCACAGGCCATGAAGGCGCGGATCGATGATCTGGTGGTCATCCACCATTACGGCAATAGGTGGGATATGGACGAAAATTCAGCGACCTCGGCCGAGCGTCTAACACCGGCGCAGAAATCCCGGGTTAAAAGTGTCTCCATGCCGCTTGTGCGCCACCATCATGTGACGGGCCGGTCAGCCCTTTACGGCACGGCGGGATCGTCATTCGGAATTGTCGGCTGGCCAGAGAATGAAGCGGTCGCGTTATTGGACGAATTGGCCCGCCATTGCATCCAGGAAAAATACCGCAACAGTTGGGATTATGGCGTGGGTGACCTGGCAGCGTGGGATACCTATTCAACGCTTCATAAAGCGCAGGTGCAAAAGCCGGCGCAAGGGGAAAATGATCGGCGTCTATTATGGCGTGTCAGTGTTACAGGGTCGCCATCCGGTTTTTAGTTTTCAGAATATATTTAATCATAAAGATCAGCAAATATAGTTAGTTACATTATTTATTTAAACTGAATATATAACAATATCCGGGGCGTCAACCGGAAGGGTGATATGAGATGTTCGAACGCATTCGGCTGCAGTCGTCGGCCACAATAGGCCAGCTCTACGGCAAAAACTAAAAATAGGAGTGTCGTTCACACACTTCTCCGTAGGCCCGCGATAAGAGCCCAAGTAGAAAAGAATTCAATAACGTTTCGGTTGCCCGAAAATCAATCGACAGCGACGAGATTATCCGCAGCGGTTTTACCATCGCGTCCCTCTGTAAGTTCGTATTCAACTTTCTGACCTTCGTTCAAGGTGGAGAGTCCAGCTTGCTCAACGGCAGAAATATGTACAAACGCATCTTTAGAACCATCGCTCGGCTCGATAAATCCATACCCTTTCGTTGGGTTGAACCATTTAACTGTTCCAGTTGGCATCTTTTTAGTCCCGGCAATCTTCAAAAATAAGAAACTGTAAAACCTAGC
>JAPKBD010000219.1 GCA_028824965.1 Alphaproteobacteria bacterium
AATGCCAGGGTTACAAACGCAAAACCGACTATGTCAGTGACCAGGACCACAGATAACAGACCGCCGCTTAAAGCCGTCGCACCTAACAGCAGAACCCGTGGCGCGCCCATGCGTTTGGTCAGGGGACCCACCAGGACACCTTGCAGAAAGGCGACCCAAAAGCCGATGTAGACATAGGTAAAGCTGACCTCTTGCGGGCCCCAACCCAGGCGGGCCTGACACCACAGGGGCAATAATGCCATCAGGGCGGTGAAGGCCAAGGTGACCAGGAAATTCAGACCGATAACAGCTGGCACCCCGTTGCCCATGACTGCCCGCCGCAGAACAGTAAATGTCGTGCGTCCCTTTTCCTTTATTTCATGGCGTACGGGTTCCTGCAAAATCATCAGTCCCAGAAGGACGGCCACGAATGAGAAAGCGGCGGCGATGAAACATGGCAGTGCGAAACTGTCCACGGTGGGCTGTGTGCCGATCAACAGACCACCCAGCTTGGGCCCCACGACAAAGCCAAGACCAAAAGCAGCACCAAGGCGGCCCATGGCACCTGGGCGGTCTTTGGGTTCTGTAATATCAGCAAGGTATGCCTGGGCCACGGCAATATTACCGGCCATGGCACCATTTAGTCCGCGCGCCAGGAACAAGGCGGTCAGGCTGCCGGCCAGGCCGAACCAGACAAAGGCGACGCCCCCGCCCGTCAATGTCACCAGCAATATGACCTTGCGGCCATATCGGTCGCTCAACCGGCCCCAGACCGGGGACATGATGATTTGCATTGCCGAATGTACCGAAACCAACAGGGTAATCTGCACCGGTGAGGCGTCGAAGGCCTGGGCATAGAATGGCAATATGGGCAGGATAATGCCAAAACCAACCAAGTCGACAAATACGGTGAGGAGCAGGACAAACATGGCTTTGGTATCGGGTTAGCTGCGGCTAATTATTGCTAGCTGTTACCGCGGGCTGCGACGGGCCAGATATCCACCAACGTGTCGCCCTGGACCACGTGATAGGCGTTGTACAAATTAACGTTTGGGTCGCAATGGGGCACCACGCACTCGACGCGATCACCCAAGGCCATGGCGTCCATGGCGTCCATGCTATCTGCGGCATTGGCAAAATCGATGGCCCCATGTTCATCACCCATATAGCGATAGGTGGTACCGTCCGGGCCGCCGCGGGCAATCAGGGGGAAGGGGCCGTCGGTCGCGAATGATTTCAGCCCCGCATCCGTAACCGCATAGGTGGGATGGTTGATGTTGACCACGCTAGTCTGCACAAACAGTCCCGTGCCATAGGGTTGTTCCCCCGCCGCACCGGATGGGGTCTGCTGTACGGTCAGGTACTGCACGTCCATAAATAGGTAAGAGCCGACTTGGAATTCACCTATGGTGCCGTTTTCCCCATCCATTCGATGGGTACCTGTGCCGCCGCCCGAAATAATCGCCGGCGGCAGATTGGCCTTGATCAAGGCATCCACTTTGCCTTGCAGATCATTGGTGTCGCCAGCCAAAAGGCCCCGGCGTTCCCTATGATCATCCACGTGCTGCAAATGCCCCATATAACCTTGTACGCCGGCATAATTCAGGGCCGGGTGGGCGGTGATCTGCCCGGCCAATTCTATAGCCACGGTGCCAGATGGTGTGCCGGTGCGGCCCAGGCCCACATCCAGATCAACAAACACGTTTAGTTCAATCCCCGCTGCTGCTGCCGCCGCGCCATAGGCGGTGACCAGAACCTCATGATCCGCGACGACGGAAATATCGCCGCCGCCCTTGACCAATTCGGCCACCAAAGGTGCCTTGCCCGGTGCCAACGGCGTGGTGATCAACAGACCCGGAATGCCACCTGCCACCATAACCTGGGCCTCCCGCAACGAAGCGCAACAAAGTCCGACCGCACCCGCTGCGACCTGCCGCTTGGCAATATCGGGGGATTTGTGGGACTTGCCATGGGGACGCAGGGTGAAGCCACCATCCCGGGCCCAGGCCGCCATGGTCGCGATATTGGCATCCAGCACATCGAGATCCAGGATCAACGCCGGCGTCAGTATTTCCCAGCGAGAGCCCGGCTGGCCAATCAGTTCACTGTTCAGCGGCGTTGAGGTGGGCAATGTCATCTCCTATTGTTCGCTGGTACCAAGGACCGCACCAGCGGCATACCGGCGGATAGTAGACCTTGCGACCGGAAATGCCCATGCCGGTTGGACCATGGGTCCTGACAAATTTCCACAAAGGGTCTAAAGAAATAGGTTGTGATCCGGCCTGACACACCCTATGTCACCAGGGTGAAAACTGACATCGGTCAGCGGATTGTGGCAGGGCGCTATGCGTCCTGGCCCTGAAAGTCCCTTATCCATAAAGCATTGATCACACCTTCGGCACGCGATGGGCCGAGGGTTTTTTTATTGAGTCTGGGGTTTCTGGGATCAAATTAACCGCGCCTTTCGACCAAAGTAGTATTTTTTCTGATCCAGATTGCGTCCTGCCGGTTTGACCGGCCTTTAGCGCGTGGCTTGGCATTACGTCATCACACGATGGCGATAGGCCGACTGAAACGGACTTAGACGTATAATTTTAGAATTTTTCGAAATGGACTTGTTTATAACGTGACCAAATCTACACTTAGCGCTTTTGCCGCACGTCTCTCCATCACCGAATGGAAAGGCGCGAACTTGACCGCGTTCACTCCCAGCAGGGTTAAGACGGAATTGCTATCCGGCCTTACGGTCGCCTTGGCTCTGGTGCCTGAGGCTGTGGCCTTCTCGTTTGTGGCAGGCGTTCATCCCCTAGTGGGGCTTTATGCCGCCTTTATTGTTGGTTTGGTCACGGCGGTGATTGGTGGCCGACCGGGCATGATATCGGGTGCCACCGGTGCTTTGGCCGTCGTCATGGTCTCGTTAGTTGCCATGCACGGTGTCCAGTATCTTTTTGCCACTGTTGTTCTGATGGGCATCTTACAGGTGCTGGCCGGGATCTTTCGGTTGGGGAAATTCATCCGTTTGGTGCCCCATCCAGTCATGATGGGATTTGTGAACGGCTTGGCTATCGTCATTTTTCTGGCCCAGCTGAGCCAATTTCAAGTGGCGGGCGTCGATGGCGAAAAGGTCTGGATGGTGGGTTGGCCTTTGGCCACCATGTTGGGCCTCGTTGCCCTAACAATGGGCATTATTTGGCTGATGGCGAAAGTCACGAAAATTATTCCAGCCCCCCTTGCGGGCATTGGCATTGTCGCCGGTATTGTTATTGCATTTGGCATCGATGTGCCGCGCGTTGGTGATCTGGCCTCCATCAAAGGCGGCTTGCCGCTGTTTCACATTCCCATGGTGCCGCTGAATTTAGAGACCTTGCAGGTGATCTTTCCCTATGCCCTGATCCTGGCTGCCATCGGTTTGATCGAAAGCCTTTTGACCCTAAACCTGGTGGGTGAAATAACCGGCAAGCGGGGCGGCGCGTCCCAGGAATGCATCGCCCAGGGGTTGGCCAATACAGTCACCGGATTTTTCGGCGGCATGGGCGGTTGCGCCATGATCGGGCAATCCATGATCAATGTAAAATCGGGGGGACGCACGCGTCTCTCCGGCATTGCGGCGGCATTGTTCCTGCTGGCGTTCATCCTGTTTGCCTCCTCTTTGATCGACCAAATTCCCCTGGCCGCACTGGTCGGTGTCATGTTCATGGTTGTCGTGGGCACGTTCGCCTGGCACAGCCTGAAGATTATGCGCCGGGTGCCCATGACGGATGCCATGGTGATCGTTCTGGTGACGGCGGTAACCGTGGCCAGTGACCTTGCCATTGCCGTCATTGTGGGAGTCATCGTCTCGGCCCTGGCCTATGCCTGGAACAATGCCACTCGTATTCAGGGCCTTGCCTCCATCTCGCCGACTGGTGACAAGGTTTACGAGATCCAAGGGCCGTTGTTTTTCGGCTCAGCCGATGGGTTTTCCGAAATTTTTGATCCAGCCGGTGATCCCAGTTTGGTCATCGTCGATTTTAAGAACAGCCGTATCGTGGATCAATCCGCCCTACAGGCGATTGAGGCCATGGCCCTGAAGTATGAGGCGGTGGGCAAGACCTTGCAGCTGCGTCATCTATCCCATGATTGTCACCGTCTTCTCAAAAAGGCGGGGCAGCTTGTGGTGGATGCTGACGATGATCCGGATTACGGATTGGCTGTGGACTATGCCGTGAAGCCAGGTATTTTCGGCGGTGGCCACTAATCCAATTAGAACTACGGCAATTTGCCGCAATTGACCGCGCCCCCATAAATTCCCATTATCAGGGACAATTTATGGAGTGCCCAGGTTTTGGAAATTTGTGATCTACCCGAAAAAATAACGGGGCCGTCAGCGTGGTATGGACCCGACCTAGCGGCCAGCAAAGAATGGCTGGTAACCCTTGATGATGCCCAGGCGCATGAGATAGAGGCCCAGGCCGCTGCTTATTTGGATGCGGGCGGCGACATCGCGAAGATGACACGGGCAGATTTTCCGCTGCCTCTAACTGCGGCAATCATCCGTGAGGCCGTGGATGAATGCCTGCACCGGCGCGGGTTTATGGTGCTGCGCGGACTGACGCCTCATGCCGAAAACGTCCCCATGGCAGCGGCAATGTTTTACGGCATCGGCACCTATATGGGTAACGCCCGTTCGCAAAATGGTAAGGGCCATTTACTGGGCCATGTCTGTGATCTTGGCCTGTCCACAACGGATGCCAACGTGCGGATTTATCAAACGACGGAGCGACAGAATTATCATACGGATAGCTGTGATCTTGTCGGCCTGATGTGTTTGCGAGGGGCGAAATCCGGCGGCTTGTCCGGGCTGGTCAGTTCGCAAACAATCTATAACGAAATGCTGGCGCGGCGGCCCGATCTGTTGAAGCTGCTGTTTGAGCCCATGGCCACGGATCGCCGGGGCGAGGTTACAGCCGATGGCCGGGCGTTTTTCGAGATACCTGTTTTCAACTGGTATGAAGGCCATCTTTCAGCCCTCTACGCGCCCCACTATGTGCGTTCGGCGCAGTGCTTGGACGGTGTGCCGGATCTATCCGAGGGGCAGAACGAAGCCTTGGACATGCTCGATACCCTGGCTGATGACACCGCCCTGAATTTGGAGTTCCCGCTGGAACCGGGCGATCTGTTGTTTAATCATAATCACACGATCATGCATGACCGCACCGCCTACCAGGAATGGGGCGATTTGGCACGGCGGCGACATCTGCTGCGCCTGTGGCTGGCCATACCCGAGGCCCGACCTTTGCCAAAGGTCTACGCCCAACGTTATGGCGCCACCACCATTGGTGATCGTGGCGGCATCGACGTGCCAGGCGCGATCCGGAACGTACCGTTGGAGCCGGTGTAGAATTCAACTCAACCCACTCGTCAGCGCGCCCAGTCGTATGAGGAAAAAATCGAGATGAAAATCACCGCAATTGAGACCATCCGCCTGGAGGAATATCCCAACCTGCTGTGGGTGCAGGTTCATACGGACGAGGGGCAGGTGGGCCTGGGTGAGATATTTTATGGCACCGCCGCCGCAGAGGCCCATATCCACGGTTTTGCGGCGAAACATTTGCTGGGTTCCGATCCTCTGCGCATCGATTATCATTCCAAAGCATTGACCGGCTATGTGGGCTTTACCGGCTCGGGGGCTGAAGTGCGGGGCAATTCCGGTGTCGACATCGCCCTGTGGGATATTTGGGGCCAGGCTACGAACCAGCCGATTTATCAGCTATTGGGCGGGGCCAGTCGGGATGAAATTCGGGTCTACAATACTTGTGCCGGATATCAGTACGTTCGCAACCAGGTGAAGCAGAGCACGGAAAGCTTTAACCTGCCAGGCGATGCGCCAGAAGGACCGTACGAGGATCTGCAAGGCTTTTTGCACAACGCTGATGAGCTGGCGGTGAGCCTTTTGGACATGGGCATTACGGGCATGAAGATTTGGCCATTTGACTATGCTGCCGAGAACTCCGGCGGCCATTATATCTCACCCGCAGAGCTGGACACGGCGTTGGAGCCGTTCCGGAAAATCCGCGACGCGGTGGGTTCGAAAATGGACATCATGGTCGAGATGCATGCCTTTTGGGATCTGCCCCAGGCCAAAAAAATCGCCCGTGCGTTGGAGCCGTTTGAGCCGTTCTGGTTCGAAGATCCCATCAAGATGAGCAATTTGCGCAGCCTGAAGGAATTCAAAGATTCCACGCGCATTCCCACAACGGCGTCAGAGACCATTGGTATGCGCGGTGAGTTTCGGGAGTTGTTGGAGCTGCAGGCCTGCGATTTCGTGATGTATGATCTAAGCTGGTGCGGCGGCCTGTCTGAGGCGCGAAAAATTGCCGCTATGGCAGAGGCCTGGCATCGCCCCGTCGCCCCCCATGATTGTACCGGCCCGGTGTTGTTGACCGCTTCAGTGCACCATTCCATCAACGCCACGAATGCCTTGATCCAGGAAATGGTGCGGGCCTTTTATTACGGCTGGTATCAGGATTTGGTGACCGAATTGCCCCCCGTCGAAAACGGTATGATCCGGCCGCCCAGCGGCCCCGGTCTGGGCACCAAGCTGCAACCCGACGTATTCAAGCGAGCCGATTGCCATATTCAACGCAGTAATTTGGGCGATTAGGTTACGCGGTCACGACCTGGCGTCGGACCTGCACGACGGTCAGTGCGGTGATGGCGAGGAAGCCTGCGACGGAATAAAATACAACCTCCGGGTGGCCTTGATCCAAGGCCACGCCAAGGGCTACCGGTATCGCAGCGGAGCCTAGATCAAGGCCGGAATAGACAAATCCAAAGACCCGGCCCGACGCGCCTTTTGGTGTTGCGGCACGGACCAGCATGTCCCTGGACGGGGTGGTGACGCCTGAGGCGATGCCGGCGCAAACAAACAATGTCAGGATCATGACCGCGCTAAAATTGTTCATGACGATGAACAGCACGAACAGGGATGAGGTGATCATACCGGCAATGGCGATACGGTCATGACGGTTGGTGCGGTCGGCCGCGATGCCGCCAAAGAATATGCCCCCTGCGGTGCCGAGCAAAAAGCCGGTGACCGCGCGTCCGGCCTCAGCCAACGTCATGCCATACAGATCCACCATGGCCGGCATGCCGAAACTTTGAATGCCGATCAGGGCGGCGGCCAAAAAGGCGAAATACAAAAAACACGAAATGATCGTGGTGGAAAACAACATCGCGATATTTT
>JAPKBD010000220.1 GCA_028824965.1 Alphaproteobacteria bacterium
CGGTATGCGCGGCTCTCCCGTCGTGGGTACGGGTCACGTGGGCTATGGCTATCAGGTACCCTATGCGGCCAAGATCAAGTCGGAAGCTGATATGATGAGCATGGCCGTCGGTCTGATCGTTCATGCGGACCAGGCAGAACAGATTTTGCAGAATGGCGAGGCGGACCTGATCGCGTTGGCCCGGGAATTCCTCTACAATCCAAATTGGACACTGGATGCCGCCCACAAGCTGGGCCTGGAAGACCCTTATGAAATCATGCCCAGCGCCTATGAATATTGGCTTTCAAAGCGCGCTAGTGCCATGGCGGAATTGACACCATCGACCCATCAAAGTGGGATTGGCGACTAATTCATTACTGACGAGATTGAAACCATGCGTCAAATTTCTGGCAATATTTCGATCTTAGGCGGGCTTTGCGCTGCCCTACTTTTCACTATCATGAGCCTGCCAATTTCTGCGTCGGCCGCCCCGGTGGCCCTGATTATCGATATCGTCGCTGCCAAAGACAGCGCGGTGGAGCCTTTTTCCGAAGTCGAAGCAGGCACGCAGATCGATTTGGGCAAAGAGGGCCGGTTGGAGTTTCTCGATTACAGCAGTTGCAAGACCATCATCGTGTTGGGTGGTGTTCTGTCTTTTACCGAGCAACGATTTTCATTACGCGGCGGTAAAATTACAAAAGAGGCACGGGGCCGCTGCCCCAAGGTCGTGGCCCTGGATAAGAACGCCCGCGTGGGCGGTGTTCTATTGCGCTCCGGCGGCGCTACCCTGCGCCTGAATGACAGACCGAATTTTGCCTTTACGGGCGGTAATGTGGATCGCATTCGTATTTTGGCTGATGGGACAGAGGTTCTGTCTGTGCAGCTCCAGCAACCACGGTTCCAATGGCCAAGTGGCGCTGAAGGACTGGCCGTCGGCGACTATACCATCGAACTACAAAGCAAAGGCGGTACCACGCTAAAACAACTACCATTTCAAGTCACCAAACGGGGTGGGAAAAGCCCCCTTACGATCATCCGCCTTAAATAGACGCCATGGCGCAACGACATACGATAACCGCCCTTTCCATTGTCGCTTGCGTTGCCCTTTCTATTCTGGCCGGCCTGTCTATTCACCGGGACAATAGCGTTGATGGATGGTTGTTCGACACTGCGTTATGGGCCCGGAATGTTCTGGTACCGGGTGGCGAGATACCGAATAAAGTTGTTGTCATCGCCGTGGATCAACGCAGCCTGGATGCGCCCGAACTCTCCTACCTGCCCCGCGCCCTCTTCAGTCCCATTTGGGCCGAGACCCTGAATGGCCTGGGACAGGCGGATGCCGCTGCCATCGCCTTTGATTTCCTGTTGGCCTATAGCGGCGGGCAACTGAAACCCGGTTATGACCGGGATTTCCAACGGGCCTTGTTTCGCTATGGCGACCGGGTCGTGCTTGGCCGTTCGGCAACGACCTTGCCTGCCAAGTCCTATCTTGCCGCATTGCGCTTTGACCCAACCGCATTGGGGCTGTTGGAATTGCTACCTGATACGGACGGCGTGATCCGGGAATTCCCCCTTAATCTTGGCGAAAATGGCCATGAAGCAGGTCGCTCTTTAAGTGCAGCAGCTCTCGACAAGGCAAATTTCACCCACGCCCTGCCACCCAGCCTTATCCCCAGCCCCCGACACCACCCGGAGGCTATTCCGACCTATGCCCTGGTTAATGTCCTGCGCTGTATCAAGACGGCGCCAGAAGCCTTGGCGGATGTCTTTGGCAAACGTGTGATTTTTATAGGTTCGGTCCTGGCTGACGAAGATCGCCGTATCGGCGCGGGGCGCTATCTACCCAGCCCCAAACCGGCGAAAGACAGCGCCATCACAGGTAAAGCGGGATGCGACCTATCGCGTCTGCCTCCTTCCAAAGCGAATTCCCAAACCGTTCCCGGCGTCTATCTGCACGCACTGGCGGCACAATCTGCCATCAGCGGGAACTTTGTCCAACTGGCAACGCCATTCTGGCGGGCCACTCTGGCCGGCACCCTTGGATTAACGGGTGCTTTGTTAGGTCTGTTTCTGGCCCCATGGGCGGCGTTCCTTGGCGTATTCAGCATCGCCCTCGTGGTCTGGTTTGGGGAGGCCGGCGCCCTGGAATTCGGTATCTGGCTACCGGTCTTTGCGCCGATTTTGGCATTGTTCTTGTCAACAGTGCTGGCTTATCTGATCCGCTATCTGGTGGCAGATCGCCGCCGCCGTATGATCCAAAATGCCTTTGGCCACTATCTGGCCCCCAGTGTGGTCGAGGGTCTGTTGGAAAGCCCCCACCAATTGCGCCTTGGGGGCACGTTAAGCGATGTCACGGTGATGTTTGCCGATCTGTCCGGCTTTACCGCATTATCGACCCGCACCACACCCGATGAACTGGTTCGTCTGACCAACCAATACCTGGCCATCATCGCGGACGAGGTCGATGCCTCCAACGGCTATGTAGATAAATTCATTGGCGATGCTGTCATGGCTATTTGGGGCGCGCCAAGCCCATCTGATCACCACGCAATAGATGCCGCCTGCGCCGGGCTGCGTATCGTCGATAAAATTGCCGAAGCGGGAGTGGCCGCAAAAGCCCGGGGCGACCATGCCTATGGCATCAAGATCGGTATCCATTCCGGCGCAGCGGTGGTTGGCAATGTGGGCTCCGATAAACGCTACAACTACACTGCCGTGGGCGAGACCGTAAACATCGCCGCCCGCCTGGAAGGTTTACCCGGCGTCTATGGCTGCAGCCTTCTATTGGGGCCAAGTACGGCAGCAGCAGTGGGCGAGGTGATTTTGTTGCGGGAGATCGACCACGTTGCCGTCAAGGGCCGGGAGGCCCCTTTGACGATATTCGAACCGCTGGACCTGATGGGGCGCAAAACCAAAGCGCAGGATAAATCAGCCGTCGATTTCGCCCTGGCCCTGGAGCACTATCGCACCCGGCGCTTTCAGGATGCAGCAACTATATGGCGTGCTATGGGCCCGGACGACGGCCCGGCCCAGGTCATGGCCGCACGGGCAGAGACCTATGCCGATACCCCGCCACCCAATGCCTGGGACGGCGTATTTGTGATGACCGGCAAATAGCCTGTTGCAATTTCTAGGCGGACCATCCTGGTTTGTCGCCGGGTCCCGCCTCGCCCACACCGCGCACCGGCGTCATTGGCAGAGCAAAACCTTGATTGAAGGCGGCGCGGGCGATAACCATGAACTTCATCCACCAACCACCTGCGATGGCCAAAAGGCCCGCTAAGGCGCCCAACCAGGGGCCTGCGTCGACCCAGATAATTGCAAGTACGGCAAACACAGCCGCACCAAAATGGCCCACGTTATTGATCATCGGCGTGGCACCGTTCAACACCGCCAATGCCTTGGTCGGTGCGCCGGTTGCCGTTAATTCCGAGAGATAGCGACGCCAGGATAACCAGCGGCCCAGAACCAGGCCGATCAGCAACGCCAATGCCCATAGAGCAGAACCACCAAAAATCGCTGTGCCGAGGAGCAAAAAGCCGCAGCCTTCAGCCAGTCCCGTAACCATGATCACCGGCATCAAAGCCGGATGCCGCCAGGCCGGAATGCCTTTCGAGCCGTGCAGGATCCGGGCCTGACAAAACAAATATACAGCGGCCAATATCGCGGCTAGCCACATTGCACCAACCGCCACACCGGGCATGGGCAGATAGGGCGATGCGGTTACCGCCGCAAGGACAGTTACGGGCAGCAATATGGCGGAAACGAACGCCTCCCGCGTCATCCAGGATGTTTGGGGATGAAAGAACACATGCAGGGCCCGCCAGGGTCGGCCAATTTCCAACCAGACACAGAACAGCCCAATGCCAACCAACAAAGTCCCCAAAAAACCCAGCGGCCAATAGGTGACACCCTGGGCTGTTGCGACGGCGGCCAGGATCACCAGGCCCGTGCCGCTACCCCCGCCAATGAAATTGCCGGCGGCCCGCCAGTCCCAATTGACCTGATGCCAGGGTGCGATCCGGTCCATTTATTTTTTATCCCAGATATAATAGAAACCGGGATCGGTCCCCAGATCTTCATGCATGCGAAAGGTTTGATTTTCCGCCAGCAGTTGATTGACGTTGCTGTCGGGATCGTCCTTGTCACCAAAATGCAGGGCATCCGCCAGACAGGCATTTACGCAAGCCGGCGTCACCTCTGGATCAATACCGGGGGTCTGGCCGGTTTCCTTGGCCGTATCAATTCGGTCCTGACAGAAATTGCACTTCATGGCGACGGACATGCGCCCCTCATCATGGCGTTGGTCTTCATGCGCCATGGCTTCATTACCATAGGCCAGGTCCCGTTTATGGACGATGTGGCGGGCCTGATAGGGGCAGGCCACGGCGCAATAGCCGCAGCCGATGCATAGATCATAATCGATCGAAACAATGCCGTCGGGACGGATTTTCGTTGCCGTAGACGGGCAGACAGTTTCACACGGTGGATCGGCACAATGCATGCAGCCGACCGGGACAAAGGTCCGTTGTACCTGTGGGTAGGTACCGGTTTCCATATCCAGCACCTGACGCCATTGCACACCGGGCGGTGTGGCGTTGGCATGTTTGCAGGCTGCTGTGCAGGTCTGGCAGCCAACACAGCGGCGCAGATCCGCAACCATCACATAACGGGTCATGCTGCACCCTCCAATTTACGTACACCGACCCGAACAATATCGGCGGATGACCCGGTGGCATCGGTCAAGGCCAGGGACATGGGCACCACCGTATTCATGGACGGGGCGGGATGATCCTTGGAATAGGGCGTAACCCAATGATCAAACTGCCCCTGGATCAAAATGGTGTCCGGGCGAATGCCTTGTTTCAGGGCCACCCGCCCCTTGGTCGCACGCAACGTCGATTTGATCTCTACCAAATCGCCGTCTTCAATGCCCATTTCCGCCGCCCTGCCCGCATTCATGATCATCGCCCGGTGACCATGCATATTCTTGGCCACCTCATCGATCATCTGGATGGAGCTGTTAGAGCCCCAGGCCAGCTGCATGCTGCGCGAGGTTAACAGCCAGAATGGATAATCCTTTAGATCGCCGCCTGAATTCACCGTCGCCTGTTCCCAAATTCCGGGAAAATCCTTCCAGGGCGGCAGCGGTTCATATTCCTTGAGCTGTTCATTCCACCATTCAATGCCTTTTTCATGCAGGCGGTTGCCCAGCTGTTTGCCGACCCGGTACAGCTGTTCCTGATATGGCATCTCAAAACGCAGGTTCTGCTTTTTCATTTCCGGGAACAGATACCAGATCAATCTGGATATAGGCCGTGTGCGCATGCCGTGTTCTTTGTACCAGTCCAGGCCATCGGTTTCTTTTCCATCCGTCAACTCGGCAGACGCAGATCGGCACATAGCCTCCCAAATTACCTCGGCCTCGTGCTTAACGTCCGTATCCAGGGCGAAGTCCCAATGCTCCCCACGCAGGGGGATGCCGCCCGCACCTTTGTTAATGGCGTTATTGTATTTCTCCAGAATGCCGGCCTCTTCCGCCAGCGCGGTGGCAATGTCGGTGAAGTCCCTTGTTTCGCCCAGAGGCTCAATCGCCGGTTGGCGCAGGGCCACGCCTTCATGGTCCCAATAGCTTTCGGAGAATTTGGTGCCGCCGACCCGGATCAGCTGCGTGCTTTCAAAATCCGTGCATTCGGGCAGCAGAATATCCGCCATATGGTTGGTTTCGTCGCGGATATAGGCAAAGGACACAATGTAGGGGAATTCCGCAATCCGTTCGGTGATCGCTTTGGTATCCCAAAACGAAATAGCCGGGTTGGTGCGATAGACAAACCAAAGATCGGGGGCCGACACCTCCGGCCAGTTTTCCGGGCTTTCCTTGCGGAACATCCAGGCGAAATGGGTCGGGCCCAGGGCCTGGCTCCACGGCGAATTAGCCGACAGGGGGACCAGGGTTTCATGGCCGTTGCGGGCCTTTGGGATTTCCTGCCAATTTTCCTTGTCCGTGGGGTTCATCGGGTAATTCATGAAACCATCCGGGCCAGGGGCGACGCTGGCTTGGCGGGTTGTGGCAGGTCGGTTCAGACGCACCGTTGTGCCCAAAGTGCCGCCAGGTACTTCCAGGGAACCGACCAAGCAAGCCAGCAAGGTGCGGCCCCAGCAGCATTCATAGCCGCCCCAGCCGTTATTCACCGTCTTACCCAGGATTATGGCGACGGGACGCAGGGGCAAAATTTCGCCATCAATCTCAATCGTGTCGCCGACCTGGGCGTGGGTTACGAATTCGTCGGCGATCCGGCGGATACAGCCCTCAGGCACCTCGCAAATGTCCTCGGCCCACTCAGGCGTATATTGCTTCATCTGATTGACCAGAGCGGTAAACGCGGTTTCAACCAGGATATCTTCGTGCTGCCATTCCTCGTCGTCCGCGCCGACCTCCAACCCACTGACGGTAAAACTGCCCTCCAGCGCCGGGGCAATATCGGGGGTGTCGAATGGCACAGCGGCATCACGATTCGTATCCCACAACAAAGGCTTGTTGGTGGCAGGGTCCCGCAGGAAATAACCGTTCGGTGCTATCAGGTAGGGGGAGCCGGTGTAATCCGTCAGAAATGGCAGATCAAGGCGTTCACGTGGCATCTCATGCAGCATCACATGCATCAGACCATACATGAACGCCGGGTCCGTCTTCGGTCGGATGGGCACCCATTCCGCTGAACAGGCAGCCGTCACCGACATGTGCGGTTCGATCTGCACCCGCTTGGCCCCGCGTTCACGGGCATCTGCGTGGCGGGAGATGCCCATGACACCGTGGGAGGCCTCCGGGTTACCGCCGAACGAAAGGATGTAGTTGGAGGTCGGCGTATCGGCGGCAACCGTAAAGCCGCGATGCCACAGCTCGCCGTACAGATGTTCGGAATGGGTGCATTTCACCCCCTGGCCGGAGCCGAAGCTGAAATCCACCGGCCCCCAGGCACTCAGAAAGGCCGGAAATGTGCCCATATAATATGTCGGCGTGCCGCCACCGCCAAAGGATGCGGCAACCCGGGCATAACCCAATTCGTCGCGCAGACCTTTGGCGCGAATTTCGCGCATTTTATCGCCCACCAGCCCCAATGCCTCGTCCCAGGAGATGGGTACAAAGCCCGGATCTTCGTCCCGGCCCTTTTTTGGGTTGGTCCGTTTCATCGGCGTTAGCAGGCGGTTGGGAT
>JAPKBD010000221.1 GCA_028824965.1 Alphaproteobacteria bacterium
AGCCGAAATGATGCGCCAGGGGGGCCAGGAACAATGACGGGTCGGCAACCCGGCCCGTGATGATGACGTCTGCACCTGCCTCAATCGCCGGCAGAATGGCCTCTATGCCCAGGTAGGCATTGGCGGCCAGCATTTCCCGTCCGGTTTCCGACAGTTTGCAATTGGGTTCCAGCAGGTGGGTGTCCGGTCCGATCAGGTGGTTGACCTCATCCCCCGTCACGGCTGCGATCTTCAGACCCTTCAGGCCGAGTTCCCGCGCAATTTCGATTGTGTGTTGGGCTGCCGCGACTGGATTGGCCACGCCCATGTTGGTGATGATGCGGGTGCCTGCCGCTTTGGCCAGTGGTAATACCGCGCGCATGCGCCGCTCCAACAAAGGGTTATAGCCCTTGGTGGGATCGGCCCGACGGTCCCTGTGGCCAAAGGCCAGGGTGCGTTCGCCCACGCATTCAAAGATCATGGCATCCAGGCGGCCATGGCGCAGCAGATCCAGGGCCGGTTCCAGGCGGTCGGATGAAAAGCCCGCACCCGTCCCGATGCGATAGGTGTTTTGTATATCCATGTGGCGATCCTAACACTTGTGATAAGATAGCCATCAGAAAAAAGTTCCAGACGGATATCCCATGACACATGAAAAAACTGGCGGTGCCCTTGAAGGGTTCCGTGTCATTGATCTAACCAGAGTGTTGGGCGGGCCATACTGCACACAGTTGCTGTCTGATCACGGCGCGGAAGTCATCAAGGTGGAACCGCCCCAGGGCGATGAAGTGCGCGATTGGGGACCGCCGTTCAAGGACGGGCTGTCGGCATATTTCGCGGGCGTCAACCGTAACAAGCGATCCATCGGCCTGGACCTGCGCAGTCAGCGGGGGCAGGAGGTGCTGTTCCAGCTGTTGGAAGACGCCGACGTGATGATCGATAACTTCAAGGCCGGAAGCCTGGAGAAATGGGGCATCGGCTATGAAGATGTTATCGCGAAACGTTTTCCCTCATTGATTTATTGCTCCATTACCGGATTTGGTGCCGACGGCCCCTATGGCGGCTTTCCTGGTTACGATGCGGTGGCGCAGGCATTGTCGGGGCAAATCTCGGTCAATGGTTCGCCCGAAACCGGGCCCATGCGTATCGGCGTGCCGATCATTGATCTGGCCACGGGGTTGTACGCCAGCATTGGTATTTTAATGGCGGCGGAAGAACGCCGTCGGTCCGGCCTGGGACAGCGTGTGGATGCCTCCCTGTTTGATACCGGCGTGGCGCTGTTGCATCCCCAGGCGGCAAACTATTTCATGTCCGGCAAGGCGCCTGCGCTGACCGGTAATTCCCATCCCAACATATCCCCATATGATTTATACCCGACCAAGCAAGGGCAGCTATTCCTGGCCATCGGCAATGACCGGCAGTTCAGATTGTTGGGAGAGACGCTTGGTCATCCGGAATGGGCAACCGACCCGCGTTTTCTGCATAACCCAGAACGCCTGGAACATCGCCACGAACTGAACGCGGCCATCGCAGATGCCCTTTCAGGATATGTTGCCGAAGAGGTCTCATCCGCCTTGCTGGCCAAGGGCGCACCGGCAGGCGCTGTGCTGACTATTCCCGAGGTCGCCGAACATCCCCACACCAAGCATCGGCAGATGGTGGTGGAATTGGATGGCTATCGCGGCACCGGCATCCCCATCAAGATGGGCCGCACGCCTGGTTCCGTTCGCACCACCCCGCCGCTTTATGGCAGCGCCACACGGGACGTTCTGGCCAGCCTGGGTTATGACCGCACACAGGTCGACGACCTGATCGCGGACGAAGTTGCCTTTACCGAGCGCGCGAAGCCGCCGGTGTAGGGCTTAATCACTGGACCATAGGTAAACGCTGCCATAGGCTTGCGAAAATTTTGTACCAAGTCGAAACGGGAGATCGGGCAATGAAAGCATATCAAATAATAAAATGGGGCCAGCCTCTGGAAGAGCGTGAGATTGAGACGCCGGAACCTACAGGCACCCAGGTTCTGTTGCGTGTGACCGCATCCGGCATCTGCCACAGCGATATTCATATCTGGGACGGATATTTCGATATGGGCGGCGATAACAAGTTGAGCCTGGAAGATCGTGGTATGGAATTGCCTTTCACAATGGGCCATGAGGTTCTGGGCGAAGTTGTTGCATTGGGCCCGGACGCGACAGGGGTAGAGATCGGCGACAAGCGGATTTATTTCCCCTGGATCGGTTGCGGTGAATGCGATGTCTGCCAGCGTGGCGACGAATTATTGTGCCTGGCCCCGCGCACACCCGGCACCCGTTATGCCGGCGGCTATGCTGAATTTTGCATTGCCCAGCACTCGAAATACCTGGTCCCCTTTGATGGCGTGGATGAAGCGCATGCCGCGACCTGCGCCTGTTCGGGCGTGACGGCTTATAGCGCCCTAAAGAAACTGAAATTTCTGAAACCGGACGATCATCTGATGATCATTGGTGCGGGCGGCGTCGGCCTCGCGGGCGTCGGAATGGCCAAGGCAGTGGTCGATGCAAAATTAATCGTGGCGGATATTGATCCGGCCAAACGCGCCGCAGCACTTGCCGCTGGTGCGGACATTGTCATCGACAATTCTGATCCGGAAGCCGTGGCCAATTTGATGAAAAGTACAGGCGGCGGCGTCCATGGCGTTGTCGATTTCGTTGGCGCGCCGGCGACCACGGGGTTTGCCATGCAGACCCTGGCCCGTGGCGGCACGATTGTCGTCGTCGGCCTGTTCGGTGGTGCCGTACCTTTGCCGACTGCCAGCCTACCGTTAAAGATGATGAGCTTAATCGGCAGCTATGTCGGTGATCTGGCAGAGATGCACGAGCTGATGGTGCTGGTTAAAGCGGGCAAGGTTAAACCTGTGCCGGTCACACCCCGGCCCCTGCGTGAAGCCGGTGAGGCTATCGCCGACCTGCGTGCGGGTAAGGGCGTGGGCCGATACGTTCTGACGAATTAGTTGCGAGGATGCGGTAGATTATTCCGCCGCATCCGCCGCTTTATCTGCTGCATCGTTCAACCATTCGGCTGCGTGCTCTCCCATAACCGGGGTGGGGCGTGTCCAGTGCGGCCTTGTCTCTGACAGTTGCAGCACGGGTCCAAGGTGACGCAAGGGACCTGCGGCTGTCTCGCTGTCCACCTGCAGGCCGGCGAGTTCCTGCTGGTTTAAATCCATATCGGGTGTAATCGCGCCGGTCTTGCCCTGGCGATAAATGAACATGCCTGACTGACACAGCGAGACGCGGACGTGATAGCTGCCGCCCTCACGCGCGCGTCGGGCCAATGCCAGCATAATGCCATAGGCGCCAAGATACCCTGTCGTGTAGTCACAGGCCGCAGCCGGCAACAAGGCGGGGTCCGTGCCGTTTTCGCCGGCTTCTCCATCATGTGCAAGGCCTGTAACGGTTTGGGCCACTTGCTCCCAACCGGCGCGATGGCTCAACGGGCCGTCTGCGCCGAAACAGCTGATGGATAAATAGACAATACCGGGACGCACTTTCGCCAGCTCTTCGGGGCCAAAGCCTAAATCCTCTAACATGCCGGGGCGATAGCCTTGGGAAAAGACATCCGTATCTTTGGCCAGATCTTTCAATTTGGCCACACCTTCGGGGGTTTTCAGGTTGAGAAAGGTGCTGCGTTTGCCGTGAGAGGTATCCATGACATGTTCGGCGATTTGGGGCAGATGATCTGCGGTGATCATCAAAACGTCTGCGCCGTTTTCGGCCAACGTACGGGCCGCGATGGGGCCTGCGAGGATGCGGGTCAAATCAAGCGCGCGAATACCGCTTAGGGGACGTTCACCAACTGGAAAAGGTTCCGGTTCGCTGTCACCGATTTTGATAATTTCAACAATGGGTTTGGCCGCCAAAACTTGGCCGTGCGGATGCGCCAGCCATTCTTCATTGCTGCGCACCATGCCGCCGCAGGCACGAATGTCGTCAATGGCGTCCTCCAGATCCAAGGCGTCCCATTTCAACACGGCGTCGGCGACCGACCCTGGGTTCGGCTCACAATCCAGGACGCCCAATACACGCGCGCCTAGATGCGGCAGGCCGAAATGCGGCAGGAACCAACGGCCATCCTTGGTGGGCCAGGGTTGGGTGCGATTGATCATCTCCTCATGGGCTTCGTTCACCACGGGCTTAAAGGTGCCGCCCGCGTCCGGCGTCTCCATATAGGTGGTGCTGCGCAATGTGGCTGCGGCGTGTCGTGTATCGATGGCGACCTTTTGCCCCCGACCGGTTTTCAAGGCCCAGATGTCGGATATCGCAACGCCGATGCCAGCCAGGACGGCGGCGCAGGTTTCGCCAACCTTGAAGCGTGTGGAGAATACGGGATCGACACCGGTAATTGTCACATCAGTTGGCGCGGCTAGGTCGCTGCCCCGGATCTCCATCACTTCTTCAAATGGCGTCTTCATGCTGTTTTCCAATCTGGTGCTCAATTAAAATATTGTCGGCCACGCTATCAGGCTGCGCCATCCACCACAACGATGCTTCACAGAAGGCCCGATAGCTTGCTAAGCTGCGTTCACCGCTCTGTTACAGAAGTGCCGACAATGAAACCTGTTTTAAATCCGGCGATAGATATGGCGCACCTCGCCACCTATACCCAAGGCGACCGGGCGTTGGAATTGGAATTGCTGTCCATGTTCCTGCCCAGCGCCCAGGGGTATATTGACGCGATGGCAGATGGAAATACTGCCGGCGACGGAGAGGCCTGGTGGCAGGCGGCCCACAGCCTGAAGGGTGTCGCCTTGGGCGTCGGTGCGACAGAATTGGCAGGCTTGGCCGAGATCGCGGAAGGGCATCGTGATGGTGCCTATGATATTCGTGCCGACGATGTAGCTGCCCTGCAAAGTGCCATGAAACGGGTGCGTTCCTTTGTCGCGGCGTTGAACTGATTTAGATCAAGGCGGCGACTGGATTTGCCGGTCAATATCCCTATCTATGATGGTACAGCACACCAGACCTAATCCAGGCCAAAACTGGCATTTAGAGCAATTCCGATTTGGTGTGAATCGCCCACAATCTGGGGCGCTTCTAAGTGATTGGAAAAATTGCTCGATTCTTAAAAGTCGAAGCATTTCCTTACCGGAAAGGCTTTAGTGGAAATTGGAAGGGGTAACAAACATGACCATTAAGGATATTGTTGTACACCAAGGTGATGACACCCATGCAGACCGGCGATTAGCTGCCGGTATGGCATTGGCAAAACAATTCGATGCACGGCTGACGGGGGTTTATGTTTTAGGGTTCCCCGCATTGCCAGGGTATGTGCAAACGGAATTACCGGCGGAAATCATTGAACAAACCTACAGTGAAATTCGCGCCATGGGTGAGGTGAAGCGAACCGAATTCGATGACGCCATGAGCCATGAAGGTCTTAATGGTGAATTCCGACTGATGGAGGGTGATACCGCCGATGCTGTAGCGTTATGTGGCCGCTATTGCGATTTCCTGGTGGTCGGGCAGACGGACCCTGATCATCCGGCCTCCATCGATGGCCTGGCGGAGGAATTGCTGCTGGCCTCCGGGCGCCCTGTCTTGATCGTGCCCTATACAGGTGATCAAAGCCGCATGGGTAAACGTATTATGGTCGCCTGGACAGCAACGCGGGAGGCGACCCGTGCCGTTCATGATGCCATGCCCCTGTTGCAGCAGGCGGATGAAGTCATTGTCTTTTCGGTCAATCCTGACGATGACGAACATTTGGCAGGGGCAGATATCTGTACCCACCTTGCCCGCCATGGCGTCAACGCGACCTCTCGTCATATTGTGGCGCCGGATATGGGTGTAGGGGATAGCATATTGTCGGCGATTGCCGATAACAGCATCGACCTCCTCGTCATGGGTGGCTATGGCCATTCCCGTTTGCGGGAGTTGGCCTTTGGTGGCGCGACCCGTGCAATCATGCAGGCCATGACCTGCCCGGTGATGATGTCGCATTAGGCAATGACATGATCCTGACTTCGGGGTAAATGATTGGGATGGGTATTCCGTGGGGAAGATCCGTCCCAATTCATTTGTGGCTGGCGCGAACACGCTGAACCGAGATCAGGAGATTGTAATGGCGATCATCAACCGAATTGCTGATTTTCACGAAGACATGGTGGAATGGCGTCACGATATTCATGCCCATCCTGAAACAGCGTTCGAAGAAGTACGCACGGCGGCGGTGGTTGAGGAAAAGCTGCGTGGATTCGGGATGGAGGTTACGACAGGCCTGGCCAAGACAGGTGTTGTCGGTGTTCTGAAATGTGGCAACTCCGACCGCAAGATCGGCCTGCGCGCCGATATGGATGCCCTGGACCTGCAAGAGCTGGCGGACGTCGCCCATCGCTCTCAGATTGATGGTAAGATGCATGCCTGCGGTCATGATGGGCACACCACCATGTTATTGGGTGCGGCGCGTTATCTGGCGGAAACAAAAAATTTCGACGGGACGGTCTATTTCATTTTCCAACCGGCGGAGGAAAATGAAGCCGGCGGCCGGTTAATGGTGGACGAAGGATTGTTTGATCAATTTCCCTGTCAGGATGTTTATGGCATGCACAACATGCCCGGAATTCCGGCTGGTCAAATCGCCTTGATGCCCGGGCCCATGATGGCGTCCGCAGATTTTTTCGAGATTATCGTGAAAGGTGTCGGGGCCCATGGCGCTATGCCCCATCAAGGCATTGATCCATTGTTGATTGGTGCGGAAATTGTTACCGCCCTACAGCGCATTGTTTCCCGCACTGTGGACCCGTTGAAGCAGGCGGTCATATCTGCAACCAAATTTCAGTCAGGCTTTACCACCAATGTGATCCCGGAGACGGCGCTGATCGCAGGTACAACGCGGGCCTTTTCCGAAAAAGTGCAGGACATCATGGAGACGGAGATCAAGCGCGTCGCGGAAGGGATCGCAGCGGCGCATGGGGCAACTGTTGAATACACCTATGATCGCCGCTATGCGCCCACCATCAACTCGCCGGCGGAGACGGAGATCGCCCACCGCGCCGCAGCGACGGTGGTGGGGGAGGAGAATATCCTCCGTGATCTGGACCCGACCATGGGGGCCGAGGATTTCTCCTGGATGCTGCGGGCCAAACCGGGGTGCTATATTTGGGTTGGCAACGGCGTTGGCAACGGGCCGGGGGGCTGCATGGTGCACAACCCCAGC
>JAPKBD010000012.1 GCA_028824965.1 Alphaproteobacteria bacterium
GTGATCGATAGTCTGTCTGGTATCAGCGTGCCCGTATTGATCCTTATCGGCGATGGCGACAGCGATTATCTCGACGGCTCCCACTATATGGCAAGCCGTATTCCTGGAGCTGAAAATGTGTTGGTCGCTGATGCAGGCCATGGCGTAAATGTTGATCAGCCCGACGCCGTGAATAAGGCCCTGGGCGCGTTTTTGGATGGCTTGTAATGGCAATATTGACCTATTGTCGCTCGTTGCAAGTTCTGTTTGGAGGTTTTAGGAAAAATGCTTTTTCGTCAGCTGTTTGATCCACAATCAGGAACCTATACCTATCTTTTGGCGGATACAGACGCTGGCGAGGCGGTGCTGATCGATCCGGTTTATGAACAGGCCCGTCGCGATAGCGCGTTGTTGAACGAGTTGGGGTTGAAGCTGCTGTATACCCTGGAAACCCATGTACATGCCGATCATGTCACCGGCGGCTGGTTGTTGCGCCAGGGCACGGGCAGTGCCTTTTGCCTGTCAGCCAATGGTGGCGCAGAGGGTGTCGACCGTCCTTTGAACAAAGGTGACAAAATCGAATTTGGGCTTAGGTACCTGACTGTCAGGGCGACGCCGGGGCACACGTCGGGCTGTGTGACTTTTGTGCTCGATACGGAAAAGATGGCCTTTACCGGCGATTGCCTTTTGATCCGGGGGTGTGGCCGGACGGATTTTCAGGGCGGTGATGCGGGTGAGATGTACCAATCCATTCACACACAGATATTTACCCTGCCTGATGACTGCCTGCTGTATCCCGGTCACGATTATCGCGGCCTGACGACAACCAGCGTGGCCGAGGAAAAGGCCTTCAATCCCCGCCTTGGCGGACAGTTGAGCCAAAGTGATTTTGTCGGCTTCATGGATAATCTGGGCCTGGATCATCCTAAAAAAATGGCTGTTGCGGTGCCTGCAAACCTTAATTGCGGCCGCCCCGAAGACGTCGACATACCAGAGGACGAACCGACCTGGGCTAACCTGACCTATACCTTTGCCGGGATTTGGGAAGTACAGCCCCATTGGTTGGAAGAAAACTTGGGCGCGGCGCAGATTTTAGATGTGCGCGAAGCGGATGAATTTGATGGCCCCCTGGGCCGGATCCCCGATGCCATACTGATCCCCTTGGGCGATGTGGCCGAACGCGCCGGGGACCTGGATAAGACCCGCCCTATCGTTGCCGTGTGCCGGGCCGGTGGGCGGTCCGCCCAGGCGACGGTCATTTTGCGCAAGGTGGGCTTTACAGAAATCGCCAATCTGGCGGGCGGCATGTTGCGCTGGCGGGCCCAAGGTTGCACGGTCGAGGGCGGCCGGGATTAGTCAGCCGATTTAGAACTGACCTGCGACACTTGCCATCGTTCTCAAATGAATCAGATTTGTCGCGACGTGCTCTATATGCCGAAAATATAGATGACAATTTGGATCGATTTTTTAGTTTGATGACGGCGAATTTGGAACAGCAGGTTCGGGTGCCGGCACGCGTTTCAGTCCCTTAGTGAATTGCTCGGCCCTATTGCGCACTTGAGCAATATCGTAAGCCGCCTGCATCCGTATCCAGGTATCGGCGTTTGAACCAATAACGATTTCAAGGCGCAGGGCCATTTCCGGGGAAATCCCGCTTTCACCCTTGATCACCCTATAGAGTTGCTGGCGTGTGACACCAAGGGCTTTGGCTGCCGATGCAACACTTAGACCAAGATAGTCGAACTCTTCCCGAATGCTGCCGCCAGGATGTGGCGGTTCGTACATAGCCATAATTTTTTCCTCAATGGTAATTCAATAAGTCAATATAGAAGGCATCGCCATTCTCAAAAAGAAACGCAATTCGCCAGTTGGCGCGGACAGTGACTGCCCATTGCCCTTTGCGATCCCACTTCAGCTGATGCAACCGGTAGGACGGAATGTTCATTCCCTCAATCGTTTGTGAGGCTTCAAGGCGGGCCAAGATATTTTGTATCCGCGTCGCATGTTCTGCATTGAGACCCTTTCGGTCTCCACGCTCAAAAAGCGTTGCAGATTTTTGCTCCGGAACGATTTAATCATCTGCTGAATATGTAGCATGTTATGTTACATGTGTCAATTTTCGACGCTACGGGGAGTTGGGGGCATTTGAATATTTCCTCCCGCCCCATATAATCAATTCCGAATAACGCATCGTTTGGGAGGACGCCGCCATGACCCTACAGATCAATGCCCAGCAAAATGGGTCCCTGGAAATTAATCCTTTATGCGAGGCACTGGGTGCCGAAGTGATCGGGCTGGATCTATCCAAACCTTTGACGGGCGAGGTGGGGCAGGCTGTGCATGATGCATTCTTGGAACATCACCTGTTGTGTTTTCGCAGTGCGCCGTTGAGCCCGGCTGCATTCGCCGATGTCGCCCGCCGCTTTGGCGAACCGCAAATGCAATTGCTGCGAAATCAGCGTGTCGATACGGTGCCGGAGGTCTCGCTCCTTGATAGCACCTATGTGCGGGCGGTGGATAAGCCCGACGATATGCGCCAGGTGCGGCTGACGGGCTGGCATACGGATGAAAGTTTTGTTGAGGCACCCGCCAAGGCGACCTTGCTGCAATCCCTCGAAATCCCCGACAGCGGCGGTCAGACGTCTTTTTGCAATACCCGAGCGGCCTATGAAAATCTGTCTGAAGCGGAAAAGCTACGTCTTGGAGGGCTGTTCGCAGCCCATCGCTATGACACGCCACGTGCGGCGGTGCAGCCCAAAGTGCGGACGAAGGAGGAAATCGATGAAACCCCGGAAGTCATCCATCCCCTTGTTCGCACCCACGAAGATACGGGGCAAAAGGCGCTCTTCTTCAACGCCAACCGGACGGACCGTGTAGTTGATGTCAGCCACGAGGAGAGCGAGGACATCCTCAATCTTGTGGATGGCCGCATGACAGAGGCGCGTTACCGCTATGACCATGAATGGCGGGTGGGTGATCTGTTGATCTGGGATAATCGTTGCCTGGTTCATTCCGTGAATATGGACTTTCCCGTAGGCCAGCGTCGCCTGCACCAACGCATCCTGTTACAAGGCCACCGTCCGGTCTAGTATCCCAGTCAAGTATTCCAGTTTAGTATCACCGACACAGAATTGACGGAGGGGGCAGGCCATGAACGGAACATCCTTGGCAGCAGTACAGGACGCATCGGCGTGGCGCGGGTCTGATTTTGAGACGGATCGCACTTGGGAATATGTACTGGATGACAATCATCGACGGGAACTCGACCAGGCCCTGGCCGGAGCCAAGAATAGCGGCTTGGCGGTGGCCGAGCTTTCTGCTGCGAATTTTCCCTTGCCGACCTTGTCGAAAATCGCTGCTGCCGTAGGCGAGGATATGCGCGCGGGACGTGGTTTCGCTCTGTTGCGCGGATTTCCCGTTGACGACTATGAGAACTCTGACCTGGAGCTAATGTATTTTGGTCTGTGCCGGCATATTGGCACAGGTATGACCCAGAACAGTGACGGCGGCCTGATCCATTATGTCACCGATGGCACGCTGAAACCGAACCAGGGCAATCGGGCCGTTGGTTTCCCCAAACGGGTCAGCATGCATGTGGATTTGATGGACATTGTCAGTTTGCTATGTGTGCGTCAGGCGGGAGATGGGCCGGAAAGCTATTTGGCCAGCAGTACCACGATCTACAATGAAATTCTTAAACGCCGACCGGACCTGATGCCGCGTCTTTTGGATGGCTTCGAATGGGACCGGATGGATGAACATGGGAATGGTGAGCGCGCGACGTCTGGCTATCGGGTGCCATTGTTCAGCCAGGCCAATGGCCAGATCTCGTGCCGCTATAATCGGTCCTGGATAGCTGCTGCCAACACGCGCCAGAACCAACCCCTAGGAGCGGACGACGAGGCGATTTTAGATTTGATCGATGAAATCGCGGCAGAAACGCGCCTGGCGTTTCCCTTTGGCGAAGGGGATATTCAATTCTGCAACAACTACACGACGCTGCATGGCCGGGATGCCCATGCCTTGGAGCCGCTGGAAGAAAAGAAACGCCTGCTGATACGGATCTGGCTGAATGTGCCGGACTTCCGGAAATTTTCGGACGTGGCTATTGTTCGCTATGGCATTGGCTACCATGGTAATCTTGGCTGGACGGCAGAGCAGTTGTTGGCAGGGGATAATTTGTCTCTCCGCGCCAGACGCACAGATGGTGCCTTAAGATTAGGTGCATAACGATATTTTTTCGAGGGATTTAAGATGACACAAGACCAGCACCAAAACCAAAAGGCCGATGATCTAAAACGCGACGCCATACATTTTCATCGTTGGCCAACGCCGGGTAAGATAGAGGTTACACCTACCAAACCCCTGGCCAACCAACGGGACCTGGCCCTCGCCTATTCCCCGGGCGTCGCTGCCCCGTGTATGTTGATTGTCGAAGACCCGGATGCCGCCGCCCAGGTAACGGCGCGCGGCAATCTGGTCGGCGTCATCACCAATGGCACGGCCGTCCTGGGTTTGGGCGACATTGGGCCCCTGGCATCGAAGCCGGTAATGGAAGGCAAAGGCGTCCTGTTCAAGAAATTCGCGGGCATCGACGTCTTTGATATTGAAATTGATGAAACCGACCCGGACAAATTTATAGAAATTGTTCGCGCGTTGGAGCCGACTTTTGGCGGTATCAACCTCGAAGATATCAAAGCGCCGGAATGCTTTAAAATCGAAAACGGCCTGAAAGAGCGGATGAAAATCCCCGTCTTTCATGATGATCAGCACGGCACTGCCATTTGCGTCTGCGCCGCGCTGGTCAACGGATTGCGTTTCGTCGGCAAAGACCTGGACAAGGTTAAGGTGGTGACGTCTGGCGCGGGTGCGGCCGCCATTGCCTCCCTCAATCTTCTGGTCAGCCTTGGTATGCCGGTGGAGAATATTTACATCACCGATCGCAAGGGCGTGGTCTATGCGGGGCGGGAGGGCAGCATCGATGCCTCCAAAAAAGTTTACGAAAAGGACACGACCGATCGCACGTTGGCCGATGCCATTGCCGGCGCCGATGTCTTTTTAGGCATGTCGGGCCCGGATGTTTTGGATGCGGATATGGTCAAATCAATGGCGGAAAAGCCGATGATCCTGGCACTCGCCAATCCTAACCCCGAGATCCTGCCGGAAGTGGCGCACGCCGCCCGTGATGACGTTATCATGGCCACGGGGCGGTCTGATTATCCCAATCAGGTCAACAACGTGCTGTGTTTTCCTTATCTGTTTCGTGGTGCCCTGGATTGTGGTGCGACGGAAATTAACGAGGCGATGAAGCGGGCCACGGTTTATGCCATTGCGGATTTAGCTATGGCGGAGAGTTCGGAAATTGTGGCCCAGGCCTACATGGGTGAAAACCTGGCCTTTGGCCGGGACTATCTGATCCCCAAGCCGTTCGATCCCCGCCTGATTATAGAGATTGCCCCGGCAGTGGCGAAGGCTGCCATGGACAGTGGCATCGCAAAACGGCCCATTGAAGATTTTGACGCTTATCGGGAAACACTGGAACGCTTCGTCTATAAATCCGGCATGGCCATGAAGCCGGTGTTTGAACAGGCGCGTGCCCAAGGCGTGGATCGGGTGCAGGCCGGTGGTGCCCTGGCCAAAGTGGTCTATGCCGAGGGGGAGGATAAACGCGTCCTGCGCGCGGCCCAGGTTTTGATTGATGATAAAGTCTGCCGCCCCATTCTGGTTGGACGCCCGGATGTGATTAATAATCTGACAGAGGAGCTCGGTCTGCGGATGGAGCAGGGGGCTGATTATGAAATCCTCGACCCCGAACATTACAGCCATTTCGATGACTATTGGCCGATCTATCATGACAGGGTGCAAAACCACGGCGTCTCACCTGATGAAGCGGGCGTCATGGCGCGGCGCAATACCACCATCATTGCCGCTTTGATGTTGGAGGCGGGCGATGCGGACGCGATGATCTGTGGCTCTGTTGGTCGCTATCACGGGCATTTGGAACATGTGGAGGCGGTGATCGGTCATGGCGAAGGGGTGGAGCGTCTGGCCAGTCTTAGCGTTCTGATCCTGCCGCAAGGGCAAACGATATTCTTGTGCGACACGCAAGTCGCCACCAATCCAAACCCGCAGGAAATTGCCAACATGACACTATTGGCTGCAGATCAGGTGCGCCGGTTCGGCAATACGCCCAAGGCGGCGTTGTTGTCCCATTCGAATTTCGGGTCGTCGGGCTCCCGCTCCGCCAAAAAAATGCGCCGGGCGTTGGAGTTGATCAACGACTTCGCGCCCGACCTGGCCGTGGATGGGGAGATGCATGGCGACGCGGCGTTGAACGAAACCATTCGCAAGCGGCTGTATCCCAATACGCGGTTCGATGGCACGGCCAATTTGTTGATCATGCCCAACCTGGATGCCGCCAATGTCACCTACAATGTGGTCAAGACGCTGACGGGGGGCACCTCCATCGGTCCTATATTGTTGGGTGCGGCCAAGCCGGTGCATATTGTCACCACGTCTGTCACATCCCGCGGCATCGTCAATATCTCGGCCCTGGCGGTGGTGGATGCCCAGAACGGTTAAACCGGACGGCTAAATAGAACGGTTAAGGAGATTCGTTTTGAGTAACTCTATGCGGGATGTCGCCATTGTCGGCGTCGCGGAATCCGATATCGGCGTGGTGCCCGATAAAAGCAAATTCCAACTCTCTGCCGAGGCAAGCCGAGGGGCGTTGGAAGATGCCGGGCTGTCCATCAGGGATGTGGATGGGATATTCACCAACATCATTACCGAAGGGGGGCAGTTCTCCTCCATGATGATGGCGGAATATATGGGCATCACCCCGCGCTACACGGATTCGACCTCGCTCGGTGGATCATCGTTTGTCGTCTATGTAGAGCATGCCGCGATGGCGATTGCGGCGGGGATGTGCGACGTGGCGTTGATCTGCCATGGCAGCACGAATATCTCTGATCGTGGCGGTAAGGGCGGCCCGGTCTCACACGTTTCGGACGTCTTTGGCCCAACGCAATTTGAAGAACCCTATGGCATCTCCACGGTAGGTGCCTACGCCCTGGCAGCCCAACGCCATATGCACGAATACGGCACGACGTCGGAGCAATTGGCGGAGATCGCGGTGGCGACCCGCAAATGGGCCAGCCTGAACCCCAAGGCCCGCATGCGCGATCCCATCACCATTGACGATGTGATGAATTCCCGGGTGATCGCCTCGCCCCTGCATTTGCTGGATTGTTGTCTGGTCACGGATGCGGGCGGTGCGGTTGTCTTGACCTCGTTGGAGCGGGCGCGGGATTTGAAAAAAGCACCCGTGCAACTATTGGGTTCGGGCGAGGCGCATACCCACCGAATGATCAGCCAGATGCCGGACCTGACCCAGACGGCAGCAGCGATTTCAGGCAAACTGGCATTCGAACGTTCCGGGCTGTCGCATGGGGATATCGATGTCGCGGAAATCTACGATTCTTTCACCATCACAGTATTGCTGACCCTGGAAAGCCTGGGCTTTTGCGGCAAGGGAGAGGGCGGTGATTTCGTCTCCAACCAGCGCACCGCACCTGGCGGCGATTTTCCCATGAACACCCAGGGGGGCGCGCTGTCCTATACCCATCCGGGCATGTTCGGTATTTTCACTGTTATCGAAGCTGTACGCCAGTTGCGCGGTGAATGTGGTCCACGACAAGTCGGGGATGCCCGCGTCGCATTGTGCAACGGCACCGGGGGCACATTATCCTCCACCGGTACGATAATTCTGGGGAGGGATTGATCATGACCGCAGCCAAATTGCCGCCGCTGCCCCCATTGCCGCGCCCGTACCAAGATACGGCCGCCTATTGGGCGGCGGCGCGAAAGCATCGCTTCATCATCCAAAAATGCACTGATTGCGGCGAATTTCAATTTTATCCCCGTGGTGTGTGCAGCCATTGCCTGTCCAGTGCATTGGAATGGCAGGAAGCCTCTGGTCGGGGGGAGGTCTATTCGTATTCTGTCAATTACCGTGCGCCGCATCCGGGCTTTGCTGATAAGACGCCGTTCGTGTTGGCCTTGGTCACGTTGGAAGAAGGGCCGCGCATGATGACGAATATTGTCGATTGTGATCCGGAATCCGTGCAGATCGGCATGGCGGTCACGGTCACTTTTGATGATGTGACGGAAGAGATAACGTTACCCAAATTCCGCCCGGCATAAGGCGCGACGCCAACACCTAATTGAGACTGCGGTTCAATTTCTCCTTCAAGGCGGAGAGGTTGCGCTCATGACCCGAATTCGGATTGCGCGACATATAGCCATTGATACGGCCAAGAGCCGACTTGATGCTACCCATGGAGACTTCTTGTATAGCCAGCTCCGTTAGGGTCTCCACATTGCGCGGTACGAGTAAGGCTATGGTCTGCAATATTTCGATGCCGCGTTCCCGGTCGCCTTCGTTAAGCGCCCGGATCTTAATGTTGTTCTGCAATCGAACCAGAATGTCCCGGTCGGATACGGCTTGGGTGAATTCGGCCTGCCGGGGCATTTTCTGGCCATGCAGGCGGAGGAATATATTTTGCAGGTCTTCCGTATTCACCTGCCGAGCTTCATCGAATGGATCTATGAAGGCATGCTCGCCCGCACGACTTAGGCGCAGAAGAAAATGTCCGGGAAAATTTAAGCCCGATATTTCCCAACCCACGGCGCGGCCTGCATGGATGGCCAAGATACCCAGGGCGACGGGTAATCCTTTCCGGCGGTCGATGACCCGCATCAGATTTGCGTTCTGCGGGTCGTCATAGGTTTCCACGTCGCCATGAAACTGGTGCTGTTTATAGAGGACATCGGACAGCACTGTTATGCGATCGGCCAGGGTATCCGCGCCGTGTGATGCCGCCTTCATATCCGATGCGATAAGGGTCAATTCCTCCTCGTATGCTGCAATGTTACTCTCGGGCAGGTCCAGATTGGCCAGCAGTAAAGCAGCCTCGCCAATATCAAGCAGGTCTGTGTCCTGGGCCCCAATGGCTCCTATGCGGTTCATTAATTCAGCTTTGATCATTCGAGGATGGTTCCATCGAAAGTTTCTTTGGTGATGCCTTCAATCTCCGGGTCGAAACCAAGTTCGACCTGCACGCCGTTAGGATCATGGAAAAAGACCTGGATCATGCGGCCCCCGCCTGCCAGCCGTTTGCTGTATTCGATGCCATGTTTTTCCAGAACCTTCAACTGATCAGTATAACCGACGCCGGCCATTGCAAAATGATCAAGCCCCTTGCCCATACCGTCGGGATTGGTTCGGGGCGGGCTGTCGGATTGAAAGGGGGAAATATGTACGATGGCCGTATCGCCCGCATACATCCAAAATCCGGGCCTTGGGAATGCCGGGCGGAAGCCGCTTTTCAGGCCCAGAACGTCGGCATAAAAATCACGGGTTTCCTCCAAGTCGGTGGCGCGGATGTTAATATGGTTCAAATGATATTCGGACATGATGATCTCTCCCTTGGTTGGTATTACCCCAGGCCCAGGCGTTCCGCTGTTTCCTCAATAAATTGCACGGCGCGTTCCGTCGGCCCGCCGCGACCTTTCGGCAATAACATCAACCGCTCAACGCCCAGGTCTTCGTAGCGTTTTATGCTGTCTTTATCCATTACGCCACGGGGCGTTATGGAAATCGATAACGGCCCCAGGTGTGCCGGTCGTTCAATCTCAGCCGCTGCCGCTTTGATGCCTGCGATTGACCCGGCCGCCGCTTCCAGGTCCTGGTTAAAGCCGTACCAGCCGTTGCCGTGGCGAACCGCGCGGCGATAGGCCGGTGCCGACATGCCGCCGATGATGACGGGTGGATGGGGTGTCTGTACTGGCGACGGCTTTGATTGGATACCTTGGAAGGATGTGTATTTGCCATTGAACACAGGTTTGTCCTGGGTCCAGATGGCTCGCATGGCCTCAATATGTTCGCTGACCCGCGCACCCCGTTCGCCATAGGGGATGCCCAGGGCCTCAAACTCACCTTCGATATAACCGACACCTACGCCGGCCAGCAGCCGGCCTTGGCTTAGCACGTCGATACTGGCCAGTTCCTTGGCCAATACCAAGGGGTTGCGCTGGGCCAACAGAATAATGCCGGAACCAAGCTTGATGCGCGACGTCACGGCAGCCGCAAACGATAGCGCCGCCACCGTGTCCAGCATGTGATGGTCCGGCGCGATGGGTGAGGGCGGAACCTGCGGGTCGATGGCAACCACATGCTCCCCGGTCCAAGCGGATTCAAAGCCGCAATTCTCCACAGCGCCCAAAATTGTCTCGATCGCCTCGGGCCCTCCAAGGGGGCCCATATTAAAGCCGAAATAGCCGATCTTCATCTGTGTCGTTCCTTTTCCAAACCTGCCTTAAAAGCTGCTGATGAACTTCGCCACATCCGCTGGGTGGTCGGCCAGCATGGCATGATTAGCACCCTCGATGGGAACAGCCTTGCCATTGCCGACGCAGGCGACAACGGCATTGGCGATTTCTTCGAAGGCAGGGGGGCTGGCGGTGCCGTACGCGATGGTGATGGGGACTTGCAAGCGGGCCAGCTCGTCAGCGTCAAAATATCGGCGCAGGCCTGATTTGACGTCTCTGATGTTGGCTGCCGTGGTGGCAACCAAAAAATCGCGCATGAAATCCGGCATGGCTTCGAACGCACCCATGCCGAACCAATAGTCGATCATGGTGCCCACAGCCTTGGTGTTGCCACCCTCGTAATCTTTTACGTAAGCCAGCATATAATCCCGCATGGGGGTGTGAATGTCGACCAGCCCTGCGGTTAGCAAGCAGTTGATCAAAACTGGCTCAAACATGGCGATACCGGTTATCGGAAAGGCGTCGCGCAATGCCAATTCCAAGCAGATGTTGCCGCCGAACGAATGCCCAACCAGGAATATGGGCTCGTCAGGCAGTTCAACGTTGCTAAGGACATGGTCTGTAATTTCGGCAATTTCCAGTTCCGTTGGTTCCTGGCCACGGCCATGGCCGGTCAGGGTCGGCGTTATCGTACGCCAATCATCATCGAGATGGCTGATCACATCCTTCCAGGATCCGCCCTGTCCGGGGGAGCCGTGGATCATTAAAATGGGCGGTTTGATCATGTTATTTCAAACGTTCCTGTACGGGCGCAATGACTTCTGCCGCATAACGTTCCAGGCCGCCGTCGATGTCTTTTCTGAATGGGGCAGACGGCACAACAACCCGTGATACACCTAGTTCAGCCATGCGTAGGGCAGAGCCCACGGGGTCATCTGCATCCAGTCCTGTGGTGATTTGAATTTGGTCGGGGTCGCGGCCGCAGTTTTTTGCTTCCTCTCGGACGGTCGCCAGCAAAGGCGCCAGATCGCCGGACCAGCCCGTGGCCGGGAAATAGCCGTTGCCCAGGCGTCCTGCCCGGCGGGCTGCGACATCCGTGTTGCCGCCAACCACAATGGGTAACGGCTCCTGCACCGGTTTCGGGTTACAGGTCATGCCGGTGAAGTTGGCAAATTCACCATCATAACTGGCATCGTCGCCAGCCCATAAGGCGCGCATGGCGGCGATATATTCGTCCGACCGTTTGCCGCGTTTGGCAAATGGCACGCCGATGCCCTCGAACTCCTCCCGCAGCCAGCCAACGCCAATGCCCAGTTCGATCCGTCCGCCGGACATATAGTCCATGGTGGCCAGCTGTTTCGCCAAGACAACCGGGTTACGTTGCGGCAGAACCAAAACCCCGGTCATAAAGCGCAATGTCTTGGTGCAGGCGGCTGCGTGGGTCATCCAGACCAGGGGATCGGGCAGCAAGGTACTCGGATCACCCGGCAACCGTCCCGTGGGGGAATAGGGATACTTCGATGTGTATTCCGTAGGCCAGACCACATGCTCCACCGTTACGGCAAAGGTAAAACCGTAGCGTTCCGCCGCCTGGCAAAAGGTCGCAGCGCGGTCGGGCTGTGGGTAAACCGTATTGACGAAATGAACACCGAATTCCATGGCCGTAATCCTATCTGAGGGGCAGCATCATTTGCCGTAGAATAGCCCGGTTGCCATCGGTGGGTGAACGGTTATCTTCATAGAAATGCAAACTGGGGAAGAGATTGGCAATATGGCGACGGTAGAGACGGAAACACACGGACAGATCCTGGTGGTCAGGATGAACAGGCCGGAGCGGCTGAACGCCCTGAACCATGAGATGCGCTGTGAATTGGCGGATACCTGGACCATGTTTCGGGAAAGCGCTGATCTGGAAGTCGCGATCTTTACCGGCGCGGGACGGGGGTTCTGCGCGGGGGAAGATATGAAGGAGTCCCTGGAGGACGGTGCGCCCGGCGGTCGGCGACCACCCCAGGATGATCCCTTCATGGATGGCACGTTGGAAAAACCTGTTATTGCCGCCATTAACGGTTTCGCCATGGGGGGTGGCTTCATGTTGGTTGAAGGCACCGACCTGCGGGTGGCGGTTGATAATGCGGTGTTTGAAGTTTCCGAGGCCAAGCGCTGGTTGCTGGGTGGCTACAACCACGGCCATATCGCCAACCTGCCTTATGCGCTGGCCATGGAAATGGCCCTTGGTTATCGCTTCACGGCGCAACGATTCTATGAAATCGGCTTTTTGAACCGTGTTGTGCCAGCGGATAGATTGATGGCAACGGCCATGGAAATGGCTGAACATCTCTTGACCCTGCCCCCCGCGTCCCGCGTCAACACGGTGCATATGATGCGTCAGATGCGGCCTTCCATAGCGCCCAATATGGAACGCCTGGCGGATGCCCTGCATAATCATGGGGCCAAAAGCGACAGGATGGAATCCCGCGCCGCCTTCGCAGAAAAGCGCAAGCCGAACTTTATCGGGTGGGACGACCCGGAAGACCGCTATCGCCTGCCCAAATTAGATTAGACGGAAATTCTCTAACTCAGCGCAGCACGCCTTGCACGCAGGCGATCCCGCATGGCGGCATGAGATTTTTCGGTGCCGTCGTGGAAGGTACCAAATGCCTTGTCTAATGGTGTGAGGCTGCCGCCATAATTGCACTCGAAATATTTGTGGTGGAGATAGTGAAAATGGTTGCCGCCGTCGAGGTCGAAGCTTTTCGTGACTTGCAGCTTCTCAAAACCACTATGGCTTAACGCCGGTAAAAACGCCGCCAGGTGGATTTGATACAACGCATTCACCGGGTGCAGGGCCAACAGCCATTGCACGATGACGGTGGAGAAATACAGGATATGCTCCACCGGATGCATGGACAGGCCCGACCAGGGACCGATTTCCACATTGCGGTGATGCAGGGCGTGAACCGGCTTGTACAGCAGCTTGGTGTGCAAAAGACGATGGCCGAAATAGAAATGCAGGGCGTGAATTACCGGCGCCAAAAACAGCAGCGCCACGAACCAGCCCCAAAAGGCGATCTGACTGCCGCCCATATCAAAGAAACCCAGATAGCCATTGGCGAAGCCCCAATAAGTCAGCACCTCATAGGCTGTCATGACCGGCACGCCAAAGACCAGGGTGTGAAAGATGTTGTCGTGCACCTGATTTTTGAAACGGAACCGCCGCCCGTTGTTGGAGACGGGTTGGGGCGTGAATTTCAGTTCATCACCCTGGCGCTTGAAGACGTAGAAATAAAGGTGCAACCCACCGAACAGCACGGTCACGAATGCCAGGTTCCGCGCCAGCAGCAGGCCGACCCACCACAATTCGAAAGTTGCCATGCTGGCAAGGTTCGGCGTCAGAAAGGTCCAGGTTAAAGCCGCGAAAGCGAGCCAAAATCCGTTATAGGGCCAAATATAGCCGGGAAATCCAAACAACCATTTGAAAGTTACCGCTGGTCGTGGCGGCCAGGTATTGATGGGGGCTAATGCGATAGGCTTTCCAGGGCTCCATTCGCCCCGCGCATTTCGCTCGTTAGCATTTCGCTCGTTGAGGGCTGCATCACTCATGATCTAATCTTCCGTTTCAGCGGATTCATATTATTCCCGCCGGTCCCTGCTTTATGCGATAATGCCTGAACCGGTACAATATGACAATATCCTAAGAAATACGGCGTTTCGCAGTCTGTTATCAGGCCTGCTTGTTTGCGTTCGCCTCCGTGGCGAGCCGGTTGGTTAGGCGTTCCTGAAATTCCTGTGTGTTGTTCGTCCGGGGAAACGGTGTGTCCGGGGTGGCGACCCCAAGGAACTCACATAACGGGGCCCACCCCTGGGCGACATCAAAGATCAACAAGCGGTCCTTTGGTATGCCCATCGTGACCTCGCGAATATTGCGGCGATAGGCGGCCAGGACATGCTCCCGGTCCTCCAGGATACCTTCGAAGACCTTCGTGACGATCAGGTCACGGGACATGCGCCGCATGCGCACACGGTCCGGGTTCGTGACCTCGTCATTCGTTTTCAGCATGTTGGCTAATATGGTTTTGGTCATGCTTTGCCACCACGCTTCTTCATCGCGACGGGTCAGGATGACTTTGGCGTCCGGGTAATGTGCGCTCAACGGACGCCAGAAATGCGCGGCGGGCCAATCGACACAGGATTGATAGCCTTGCAGCATGTCGTCCCAATCTGCTGCCGCACCGTCATCTTGTGCTGCATCGTACCAGGCGTCCGCGTTTTCCGGGCGATTGATGACTTCCAGCATGTGATAACACGGCCCCAGGCCCAGCTGCTCCAACGCCGCCTTAAGGGACAATGTGCCGGTGCGCCCATAGCCTGCGCCGATTACTTTGAGCGTCATCCACCTATCCTCATTCTACAATTTGGCGTCGTTATGGCCGATGTAGTTCCGGCAGGGTTTGTGAAAATGTCTCCCGTCCCCGCTTAAAACCATGCAGGGGACGGGCAATGGTTGCCACGGCCTCTGCCTCGCTATGGGCATTCCAGACTACTAAATCCGCAGGCTTGCCCACGGCGATGCCATAGTCGTCCCGGCGCAAAACCATGGCAGCGCGCCGGGTCAGCATTTCGAATATGTCCGACAGTTCATCCTGACACCCCCGTTGCGCCACATTGGCATACATATTCGCAACCCGTAACAGCGAGCCATCGCCAAAGGGCGTGACCGGGTTCAACACATTGTTGGTGGCGATGGTACAGTTGACGCCGCAGGCCAGCAGGGCATTGGCATCCGCCACACCGCGCAGGGCGCTGTGATCCTGATGCCGCCCCATGACAAACAGATCCGTCGCCGGCAGCACGGCGACCGCGACACCCACATCGGCCAGACGCGCGCCCAGGTCACGCAATTGATCAGGCGGCAAAAGGGAATATTTCGTGCCATGGCCCACCGCCACCCGACCGCCCCAGCCAAACTGTTCCGTCAAATCGCAAACCAGATGAATATCCATCTCGTCCGCCGTCGGGCCCACATCAAGGTGGATGTCCACATCAACATCGAATTCCCGCGCCAACTCGAACATCCGGCGAATTTGTCCGCCATGATCCGGGTCCATCCCCGGCGCACCACCAATGACGGATGCGCCGTCTTTCAGGGCGGTAACCAGATTGGCATCCGTGTCGGGCGCGTTGCTCAAACCCTCTTGTGCGAAAACACAAAGTTCAAGGTCGATGGCCCAACGATAATCCTTGGCCAATTGCTTCAGGGCCTCATAACCACGCAAGCCTACGTTTGCGTCCAGCTCCACATGGGTGCGCATATTGGTGATGCCGTTGACCAGACATTGTTCCAGGGATGCCTTGGCGCGGGCATAGATGTCTTCCTGGGTAAAACTGGATTTCACAGCCGCGACGCGGGCCATGTGATCCGTAGCGCCGTGAGGGACAGTCGTGCAGCGGTCCATGATGCGGGATTTATCAAGATGGATATGGGTTTCGATCAGGCCGGGGGAGACGAGGCGTCCGTTCATGCCCCACTCCCGCCCCTCCGCCTCCAGTTTCGGCGCGATAGTCGCGATGGTTTCACCCTGAACGGCTATATCCATCAAGGGCGTGTCTAACGCCGCACCTGCGATACGCGCGTTGCGCAGGATCAGATCAAACGCCATCCGTACTCGCCCTTAGGGCCGTTGCAATTCGGGCAGGGATTGTGAAAACGTCTCCCGCCCGCGCTTAAAGCCATGCAGGGGGCGGGCAATGGTTGCGACGGCCTCTGCGCCCGTGTGGGCATCCCAGACCACCAAGTCGGCTGGCTTGCCCACTTCGATACCGTAATTTTCACGGCGCAGCAGGCGGGCGGAGCGGGTTGTCAGCATCTCGAATATGTCCGCCATCTCATCCTCGCCGCCCCGCTGGGCGACATTGGCATACAGGTTGGCGATGCGTATTAACGAGCAGTCACCGAACGGTGTGAAAGGGTTAAGGACGTTGTTGGTGGAGAGGGAACAATTGACACCGCAGGCCAGCAGAGCATTGGCATCCGCCACACCGCGCATAACGCTGTGGTCCTGATGCCGGCCCATGACGAACAGGTCCGTTGCCGGCAGCACAGTCACGGCAACGCCGGTATCTGCCAGGCGCGCGCCCAGGTCCTGCAACTGATCAGGGGGCAGACAGGAATATTTTGTGCCATGACCCACGGCAACCCGTCCGCCCCAGCCAAATTCCGCCGTCAGCTCGCAAACCAGATGAATGTCCATGTCATCTATGGTGGGCCCGACGTCGAGGTGGATATCAATATCCACATCAAATTCCCGGGCCAGCTCAAATATGCGCCGAATTTGTCCGCCATGGTCCGGGTCATAGCCCGGCGCGCCGCCGATCACCGTTGCACCGTTTTTCAACGCTGTAACCAGATTGGCGTCCGTCTCGGGCACGTTGGTTAGGCCCTCTTGCGCGAAAACACAAATCTCTATGTCGATGGCCCAGCGGTAGTCAGCGGCCAGCTGCTTTAACGCCTCAAACCCGCGCAGGCCGCCGTTGGGGTCCAGCTCCGCATGGGTGCGCATATGGGAGGTGCCGTTGACCACGCATTGTTCCACGGTTTCCTTCGCGCGGGCATAGACATCTTCCTGGGTAAAGCCAGGCTTCACCGCTGATACCCGGTGCATATGATCCGTGCCCCGATCAGGCGCGGCTGTGCACCGGTCCATGATACGGGATTTATCCAGATGAATATGGCTTTCGATCAGGCCCGGCGATACCAAGCGTCCGTTCATGCCCCATTCCGTACCCTCCGCCTCCAGGTGTGGCGCGATGGCCGCAATGGATTCGCCATCGACGGCGATATCCATCAATGGTGTGTCGGCTGCCGTGCCTGCAATACGGGCGTTGCGCAGAATCAGATCAAACGCCATATTGTGTCCCTTTGGTTTTGGATGACGATGCCTCGGCAATAGCTTAGCCTATTCATGTGGATCATCTAGTAAGGAATTCCCATTTATGCCCGCTTATCCCAACCTGTTTTCGCCACTCAAAATTGGTGGCCGGGAAATTCGCAATCGTGTTGCCGTGCCGGCGACCCTGACAAACTTCGGTGTTGCCAATCGGATCACGGATAAGTGGCGCAATTATCTGGTTGAGCGGGCCAAGGGCGGTGCGGGTTTGATCGTGTCGGAAATTATTGCTGTGGACCCTGAGGCGATCGCCCATGGTGCGGTTGTCACCGGTTTTGATGACAGCAACGATGCGGGCTTCACCGCAGTCGCCCGGGATGTGCACGCAGCGGGCGCTGTGCTGGTCGGACAGCTATGGCACCCAGGCCGGCAGCAATTGTGGCATCCCACCAAATCACCCATGGGCGTGTCCGAGCAACCCGATGCGTTAAGCTGGACCGTACCCCATGTGATGTCGGGCGAGCAGGTGGGCCGAGTGGCCGCAGCCTATATTGCCACCGCTGCGCGGTTGGCGAGGTGCGGTTTTGCGGGCGTAGAACTTCATGGTGCCCACGGCTATCTGATCGGGCAGTTCCTCTCACCCTGGTCGAATACCCGTGATGACGAATTCGGCGGCGGGATAGAGGGGCGAACCAGATTTGCCCGGGATATCGCCCAGGGTATTCGTGCAGCCTGCGGTGCGGATTTCATCGTCGGCCTGAAAATGCCCGGCGATGAGGGTGTTGTGGGCGGTATCGATGTGGATGAGGCAGCCTTGTTAACAGCGCGCTTGGCCGAAACCGGTGACTTCGACTATTTCGCCTATGGCCAGGGCAATTTTTCCCTGTCGCTGGAAACCCATGTCCCTGACCTGCATTTCCGTCCCGCCCATTTCAGGGATATTGCGAAGCGTATGCGGGCCGCGGCTAAGGGCATCCCGGTCATGGCGCTGGGCCGGATTGGGGAGCCGGAATTGGCGGAGGAAATCATCGCAGACGGCTATGGCGATATGGTTGGCATGACCAGGGCGCATATCGCAGATGCCGCCTGGGCCCGAAAGGCAGAGGCCGGGCGGCCAGAGGACATTCGACCCACGGTCTTTGACAATTGGGCCTGGGGCGAAATTCATGGCGGCAAGCCGTTGGCGGAACATCACAATCCCTATCTAGGCTTGGCGGGTGAGGCGGATGTTGAGCTGTCGCGCAGCCCCAGCGGCAAAACCATCGCCGTGGTCGGTGCCGGTCCCGGTGGGTTGGAGGCGGCCTGGACCGCTGCCGCGCGCGGGCATCGGGTTACATTGTTTGGTGCGGGCCGGGAAGTGGGCGGCAAATTACGCCTGGATGGTGCGCTACCGGGACGATCGGAAATGAATAAGATCACCGACTATCAAAAGCGCATGGCGGAACGTCATGGGGTCACATTCGTACTGGGGCGCGAAGCCTCTGTGGTTGATGTCATGGCACTGAAGCCTGATGCGGTTGTCCTGGCTACGGGGGCCGGGCTGCGCCGGCCTATGAACCTGTCGGATGGCGCGGACCCGGTCAGGGATGGCATGGCCTATATTCGTGAACATGGGACGCAGTCCGAAATACTTAAAGGCACGGCCGTGCTGTTCGATCAAGATCATGGCGTTACCGTTTACGGTCTGGCGGATTTGTTGGCGCAACAGTATGAGAAGGTCGTCCTTGTCACGCCCCGTCCGGGCATTGGGCAGAACGTGAATTATTGCAGTGCCATTGGCGTCCAACGCCGTTTGCATCTGGCGGGCGTGGAAATTCTGCCCTCCCACGATTTGATCGATTATCGCGATGGTGCTGTCGTGCTGCGCAATGTCTTTACGGAGGCTGAGAAAACATTGCCTGAGATAGCCCAAGTTATCTACGCCACTCCGCGCCTGGCAAACGATGAACTGGCGAATGGGTTTGGCGAATTTCCGGTACATGCCATCGGTGACTGCCTCTCCCCCCGCAACCTGATGGCGGCAATTCATGGCGGCCACATTATTGGCACAACGTTATAGCATGCTAGGCTGTTGGAAATGAAAAGTCGGAGGGAAGATCGAGATGGGTAGACTGGATGGCAAGGTCGCGGTGATTACCGGGGCAGGATCAGGTATCGCACGGGCCGCAGCGCGGATCTTTACCCACGAAGGCGCGCAGGTCGTGGTCGCGGAACTGAACCCGGAGCTGGGTGCCGCAGCGGCGTTGGAGGCGGGCAACAACGCCTTGTTCGTGCCCACCGATGTCACCGATGAGGACAATGTCAAAGACACAATGGCAAAGGCGGTGGAACATTTCGGCGGCCTGCATATTCTGTTTAATTGCGCCGGTGGCTCTGTGTTGGACGATAACAGAGTTACGGATGTGGATATGGACGTCTGGGATCACACCATACCCCTTGATCTGAAAGGGCCCTTTCTTTGTAGCCGGTATGCAATCCCGCGCATTATAGCCAGCGGTGGCGGCACGGTGATCAATGTATCGTCTGTTGTTGCCCTGCGCGGCAACCACCCGGCGCATGTTTATTCCGCTGCCAAGGGCGGTTTAATCTCCTTTACGCGCAGCCTGGCCGGCTCCTACGCCCATGACGGCGTGCGCGCCAATGTGATCTGCCCCGGCCTGGTAAAAACCGACCGGGTCAAAGCACGCTATGAGGCGCGCAAACCCTCCGCCGAGCGTGAAGGGACCGTCAGTACCTTCGAGAGTTATCCCTTTGGTGTGGGGGAGCCTGAAGACATTGCCAATATCGCGTTATTTCTGGCGTCGGACGAATCCCGCATGGTCAACGGCGCCGTGATCCCGGCAGAGGGCGGCATTTCCGCCTATTAGAGCATTTCCGACTAGGAAATGCCCAAACGCCTGGGACTCTTAAGAATCGAGCAATTTTTCCAATCACTTATAATCGCGAAGCGATTCACATTAGATCGGAATTGCTCTAGAATTTTCCGAACACGACAAAAAAAAGGGGAGTGATCCAATGTCACGTTGGAGCAACCGTCGGCAGAAATTCCGCGAAATGTTGGCGACCGAGCACTGCGTCTATCCAGCCTCCGTCTACGACCCTGTCTCTGCCCGGATAGCCGAAAATATCGGCTATGAAATGGGCATGTATGCAGGTTCTCTTGCATCCCTGGCGGTATTGGCCGCGCCTGATTTGATCCTGTTGACCCAGACGGAATATGCCCAACAGGCCCACCGCATTGGCCGGGCATCGGAATTGCCACTGTTCGCCGATGCGGATCACGGCTATGGCAATGCCCTGAACGTCAAGCGCACGGTGGAGGAGTTGGAGAACGCGGGGCTGGCGGGCTTGTCTATTGAGGATACAAACCTGCCCCAGCCGTTTGGCAGCGATGGTAAAGCATCCCTATTATCCATAGACGAAGGTGTGGGGAAAATGCGCGCTGCTGTTGCGGGGCGGTCCGATCCGAACCTGGTGATCGCGGGGCGTACCAGTGCGCCGCATCTCACATCAGTTGAAGACACTATTACGCGCGCTAAGGCCTATGTGGGTGCCGGCGTCGATGCCATTTTCCTGGTCGGCATGCCGTCACGGGACGCGTTTGAGACGATTGCAGCGGAGATTTCCGTGCCGATCCTGTTGGGCGGTGGCTCCAAAGATATGCGTGACCCGGCCTGGTTGGCGCGCAATGGTGCGCGTTTTCTACTTCGCGGCCATCACACCTTCACAGCATCCGTGCAGGCCATTCACGATACCATGCAGGCCCTGCGTGATGGCGTGGAGCCCGAAGATATCACCGGCACGGCTTCAGGTGACCTTATGCGGACGGTTACCAAAGGCGACGACTACGCACGACAGGGCAAGGACTGGCTATAACAACCGGCTCATACCAACGTGCGGTGATAGAGACCCATATAGATCGTTTCAGGGGCCCATCGGGTAGGAGCGGAAGCGTAGGCGGTATTGGTACCGTCAAGCTTTCTCGACGCCGCCGATGGGCCCCTGAAACGATCGAATTCGGCGCTTTACGAAGGCTTTCGGCGGCGTCGCGCATCCCTTATGGTACGCGTACCACCGCGGAACGCGCTTCTACCCGAAAGCCTTCGTAAAGCGTCTAAATGGGTCTCTATCACCGCACGTTGGTATCATTCATCCACATCATCAATATCTGCCTGACCGCTGACCCGACGGCGGATATGGGACCAGGAAATCCCCACAGCCAGGATCGTCGCAAAGGCGAATAACAACACCCAGGTCATGATGGTGGGCTGGGTCAGGTTCAACAGGCCAAGGTCGATGCTGACCCATATCAATGCAGCCAACAGGGCCGCAGCCAAGCTGACCCCTATGGGACCGATGGATCGCCAGGTGGCGCGGAAATAGATCACATAGACGATCAACAGCAAGATCCCCGCCAGGGCCTTGAGGGGCAGGCCCTCCCCATCCATGGGCATGACCCAGCGGTAGAAGGAATAATCGGTGGGATTGAAGGTCGCAAAGACCAAAACGGGGGCGATGATCCAGCGAAGTAGAAACGATACGGGCGTGAACGCGGCTTGAGCCATTGTGCGACCTTTACGAAGTGAGTAGAAGGATTTGATTCTACAGTGACGGGGACACGAAGGGAAACAGCATGTCGGACAGGTTGGCGGGACAGTCGGCATTGGTAACGGGATCGGGCCGGGGCATTGGCCAGGCCATTGCGATGCGTCTGGCATCCGAGGGTGCCCAGGTCATGGTGGCTGACATTGATCTCAATGCGGCGAACGATACTGTTGACCTCATCTCCAAAGCTGGCGGTGCGGCATGGGCACGCCATGTTGATGTGACGGACCGGGGATCAGTTAACGCGATGGTGGGGGCGGTTGTTGCCCGCCATGGCCGCCTGGATGTGGCCGTATCCAACGCCGGGATCATGGAACGCATGCCGTTCCTGGAGATGACCGATGATTTCTGGGACCGTGTCATAGGCCTGAACCTTTCAGGATCTTTTATGGTTGGCCAGGAGGTGGCCCGTCAAATGGTGGCCCAGGACGGTCAGGACGGTCAGGACGCTCGGGACGCTCGGGGCGGCCGCATTGTCTTTATCGCCTCCAATTCAGGGATATTCGGCGGTCGGGGGCGGGCGGCCTATGGTGCCTCCAAGGCCGGACTGATCAACCTGACGCAAAGCATGGCGATAGAGTTGGTAGAGCATAACATTCGCGTCAATGCGGTCGCGCCCGGCCCTATCAAAACCTCCGAGGCACAGGGCGATATACCGCCCCCCAGCGTCATGGCGCGCATGCCTTTGGCCCGGTTTGGCCGTCCGGAAGAAGTGGCTGCCGTTGCTGCCTTTTTAGCGGCAGAGGAAAGCAGCTTTGTCACCGGGCACGTCTATGGTGCCGATGGTGGTTATACTGTTGCCGGTATGATGGAAGGTTGATGTGCCTGGGCAAGCTCCCTATCTATCAATTCTCCCTATCAATAGGGGGCCGGCAATAAAGGATCCATTTTCATGAACGCGCCTATTTCACGCAGCGATACAATGGCAACGCAACAGGACCTGAATACAGTTCAGGCTTCTCTGACCTTTATTGTGCCACAAGATACAAAACCGTATTTTGAAAGTGCTGCCCTGTCAGGTGGCCAGCCACAGACTTTTTTTGATACTGAGGATCTGCCCGTAACGATCAAGGATATGCGCCCGCTGGCAGATGATCTGTCGGTGGATGCCCAGGGCTTTGAATTGCTTCACGCGCCCACGTCAGTCCAAGATCTATATGACGACGCTGCGGTCGCGGATGTATATCAGGCTGAATTGATTGCCCTGCTGCGGGGGGCAACGGGTGCTGATAAAGTCATGGTGTTCGACTATACCCGCCGGTCCGACAGCGCGGCGGGGGCGGCTAATCCGGACGGCCACCGCGGCCCTGCCAGCCGGGTGCATGCGGATTACACACCCCAATCCGGCCCCCAACGGGCCCGGGATGCCTTTGGTGTCGGCGAAGTTGAGCGGGTGCTGAATTCCGGCGGTCGCATTACGCAGATTAATGTCTGGCGGCCCATATCCGGGCCCGTACAACGCTCCCCCCTGGCCGTGGCCGATGCACGCAGTGTGGGTCGGGACGAATTGGTGGCAACGGACCAACGTTTCCCTGACCGTACGGGAGAGATTTATCAACTGGCCCATGCTCCGTCCCAGAAATGGTATTGGGCACCCGAAATGACCCGCGATGAAGTTTTGTTGATCAAAGGCTGGGACAGCCTGAATGATGGTCGGGCGCAATTTACCCCCCATGGTGCTTTCCAGCTGGCCGATCAGGACCCAAACAGCCCGGCCCGGGAAAGCATCGAAGCCCGTTGTTATCTGATCTATGAAGCCGAGGCTTAGTTCGGCGAGATTAGCTCTACGGTCGGAAAATAGCTTCTGAAACGCGTGGTGTCGCGGGTCAGCAATCGCAGGTCTGAGATTGCTGCATGGGCGCCAATGTAAAAATCCGGCAAAGGTGAAGTTCGTGCGCCACCCCGTTTGCGGTATTGCAGAAAGCTTTTTCCCGCTAAAAATGCTGCTTCATAGGGCAGATCATTACGCCGGAACAATGTTGTAGGCACTGCTGCTTCCAAGTCTTCTATTGTTGAATAACCGCTGGAGATCTCGGCATAAATAAGTGGGTTTATGACCAAAGTAGCCTCGTCCGCAGCCTGCGCTATCGCGTTGCTTGACCAATTAGCCCAATTTTCGTCGTTGGTCGCGATATCCAGAATAACATTGCTGTCAACCAGGACAGCTTTCATGATCCGCGCGTTAAGGCCAGAATTTCATCAGTCGACATATTTACATCGCTACTACCGCGAAGCTGACGAAGGACCTGCGCACCACGCCCTGTCAGTTGCCGCGCTGGCGATTTGACAATGCGAACACTTTCGCCATCGTATTCGAATGCAACCTCCATATGGGGAAGTAAACCGGCTTCTTCGCGGATACGGGCAGGGATCGTCACCTGACCTTTTGAGGTTATACGCATGATCAAATTCCATTTTCTTACTTTAGAAAGTAAGAGTAAGAATAAATTTGATGCTTTGCAAGTACTAAAACACTTGCTTTCTTTGGCAGTCCACCCTACCACAGTGGTTTGTAATTCGCTGCCGAAACGGGGCACGGGGACGAAGCCGGAAAGTCTGAATTTCTTCAATCAAATCAAGTATATGATCTTGCGATTTACCCTCCATTGATCGTGCGGGGTGGTGATAGTGCGAAGTCAAATATTAACCATCCCGGCCTATTATCCGTGTGTAGTGCTCACGTCTAACGCCTTGAGATGCCACCGCCTATTGGAAGAGTAACCATTGACGCAGACAAATCCAGAGACGACGACACTGCTGGCCCGGGACTGGTTGCGCGTATTGGCGCGGTACCGTGAACCCAGCCATACCCGTAGCTTTGTTGAGCTGGGTATTACCGTGGTTTCCTTTGCCTTACTTTGGGGGGCTGCCTGGTGGGCACTTTCGATCAGCTATTGGCTGACCTTGGCGATTTCAATTCCCGCCGCGGCCTTTTTGGTGCGTTTGTTTCTGATCCAACATGACAGTGGCCATGGCGCATTTTTCCGCCGCCGCTTCCTCAACGATTGGTTGGGCCGTGCGATCGGTATTTTGACCTATACGCCCTATGACGTCTGGCGTCACAGTCATGCCGTCCATCATGCAACGTCCGGCAATCTGGATAAGCGCGGCATGGGTGACATCGATACTTTCACTGTACGGGAATACCAGTCACTGACGCGCCGGCAGCGCATGGCCTACCGCCTATACCGCAATCCCATCGTTATGTTCGGCGTTGGCCCGGCATATCATTTTCTGCTTCGCAATCGTCTGCCTCTTGTGCTGCGCACGACGGATTGGCGCCAGTGGGTCAGCGCCATGGGAACCAACGCGGGTATGGCATTATTGGCTGGGATCGCCATCTATTTTATAGGTGCCGGTGCCTTCTTTGCGGTGCAGTTGCCTATTATTATGCTGGCGTCATCCATTGGCGTTTGGCTGTTCTATGTTCAACATCAATTTGAAGACACGTATTGGGCTACGGACCAGGCTTGGGATATGCCGGATGCGGCCCTGTCGGGCAGTTCCTACTATGATCTGCCCCGGGCTTTAAGTTGGATGACGGCCAATATTGGTGTGCATCATGTCCACCATCTTAGCAGCCGCATCCCTTTCTATCGTCTGCGGGAGGTTCTGCGTGACCACCCCGAACTTGCCACCGGCAACCGCCTGACAATATGGCAAAGCCTGGCCTGTACCCGCCTACGTCTGTGGGATGAGAGCCGCGAAAAGCTGGTAACATTTTCCGAATCTCGCAAATAGGTTTGATTTTCCAGACTAGATAATGTCGGGCTAATACAGATCGTATTTCCGCGACGTAATAGTTGCGTCCCCGGCTCGCGCCACCTAATCTTTCTCGCAAGAGCAATTCCGATCTGATGGAGATCGCCCAAGGTGCCTTGGGCAATTCTTAAGTGATTGGATAAATTGCTCGATTCTTAAGAGTCGGATCATTTCCTTGTTGGAAATGCTCAGGCAATTATCTGCAGGCGTTTGAAGGACGAAGTAAGCCGTGAATAATCCCACAAAAAAGACGAACTATCGTATTGCCCTGATCCCCGGCGATGGTATTGGCCATGAAGTTGTGCCGGCTGCGGCTCAGGTGCTGGAAAAAGTCGGCAGCCGTTTTGGCTTTATCTTTGATTGGGCCGAGTTTGATTGGAGCTGTGAGCGCTACACCAAAACCGGCGCCATGATGCCTGACGACGGCGTTGACCAACTACGTGCCTTCGACGGAATTTTCCTGGGCGCGGTGGGATTTCCGGGCGTGGAGGATCACATCTCATTATGGGGTCTGCTCATTCCCATTCGCCGGGCCTTTGATCAATACGCCAACGTCCGTCCCCTAAAATTATTCGAAGGCGTGCAAAGCCCGTTGATCGGACGCAGTGCCGGTGACATCGACATGGTCATTGTTCGCGAAAATGCCGAGGGCGAATATTCCGAAATGGGCGGGCGCATCTATGCCGGTACGGACCGCGAAATGGTGGTCCAGGAAAGCGTCTTCTCACGCTATGGCGTTGATCGAATTGTCCGTCATGCGTTTGAGCTGGCAACCAAACGGGCGGCAGAAAAAGGCCGGCCGGGCCGTGTCACATCGGCCACGAAATCCAACGGCATCATCCACACCATGCCCTTTTGGGATGAGCGGTTTGAGTTGATGGCAGCGCAATACCCGGACATTATTACGGACAAATTCCATATCGATATCCTGTGTGCCCATTTCGTCCAACACCCTGATTGGTTCGACGTTGTCGTCGGCTCCAACCTGTTTGGCGACATCCTCTCCGACCTGGGTGCTGCCGTCGTGGGCGGCATGGGTCTGGCACCTGCGGCCAATAGCAACCCGGAGGGCGACCATCCATCGATGTTCGAACCTGTGCATGGTTCCGCCCCTGATATTGCAGGCAAAGGCATCGCCAACCCCATTGCACAAATTTGGACCGGTGCCATGATGCTGGAGCATCTGGGTGAGGCTGAAGCCGCCCGTGCGATCGAGGCGGCTATTGTCGAAGTGTTGGCGGACGGTTCCATTCGAACGCCTGATCTGGGCGGGCAAGCCAATACAACTGCCTTGGCGCAAGCCATCACGGACGCGCTTTAGATGGGCGATAGTTTGATAGGTGGTGGGGCAAGGCTGGCCGTAGATATTGGCGGCACGTTCACGGACGTCGTTTTGGAGCATGCGAATGGGCAGGATAGTCTAAAGCTGTTGACGACGCCTGATGCGCCTGAGCGGGCAGTTCTGGAAGGTGTCGATGAAATCCTTAATCGAACCGGCGTCAGTGCCACAGATATGACCCTGGTCATTCATGGCACCACATTGGCAACCAATGCCTTGATCGAACGCAAAGGTGCTCGGACAGCGTTGGTGACCACGGACGGCTTTCGCGACTCCATTGAAATGGCCTATGAACACCGTTTCGAACAGTACGATCTGTACATGGAACGACCGCAACCATTGGTCGAGCGGGACCGGCGCTTTTCTGTGCCGGAGCGTATGGCAGCCGATGGCACGGTGCTGATGGATTTGGACGAGCGGGCCGTAAGTGCGCTTGCGGTTGAGTTGGCGGGCCTGGATGTTGAGGCTGTCGCCGTGTGTTTCCTGCACAGCTATGTAAACCCGGATCATGAACACCGCGCCGGGGCGATCCTACGGGAGGCTTTGCCAGGTGTCTCCATCAGCTTGTCGGCGGACGTCTGCCCGGAAATTCGCGAATACGACCGTATGTCGACAGCCTGTGCCAACGCCTATGTCCAGCCCATGATGGCGGGATATCTAAATCAGTTGGAAGATGGCCTGCGCGACCGTGGTCTTGTCTGTCCCTTATTGTTGATGATGTCCAGCGGTGGCGTGACGACTGTTGCAACGGCCACTGCCATTCCAATTCGATTGGTGGAATCCGGCCCCGCTGGTGGCGCGATCCTGGCCCGTGATATTGCCCGGGAAAATGACCTGGATAAAATCTTGTCTTTCGACATGGGCGGGACGACGGCAAAAATCACCCTGATCGATGATTTTCAGCCCCATATTGCCCGCTCGTTTGAAGTGGCGCGCATGCACCGCTTCCTCAAAGGCAGCGGTTTGCCCTTGCGTATCCCGGTTATTGATATGGTAGAGATTGGTGCTGGTGGTGGTTCCATCGCTGATGTGGATGCGATGCGGCGTATTCGTGTCGGCCCGGAAAGTGCGGGCTCTGTCCCCGGTCCCGCCTGCTACGGCAATGGCGGCACCGCACCAACCGTAACTGATGGTGATGCGGTCCTCGGGCGGATTGACCCAGCCCGCTTTGCAGGCGGCAAAGTGACCCTGGAACCAAAGGAAGCGGCCGCCGCCATCGTTCGGCATATTGGCGAGGTTCTGGAAACGGAAACGAATATCGCCGCTGCCGGTATTTCCGAAATCGTCGATGAGCATATGGCCAATGCCGCGCGGGTGCATGCGATTGAGAACGGCAAGGACATGGTGGGCCGCTCCCTCGTGGCTTTTGGTGGCGCAGCCCCTCTGCATGCGACACGGTTGGCGGACAAGCTGGGGATCAAACGGATTGTGGTGCCGCAAGGTGCTGGAGTCGGCTCCGCCATCGGGTTTCTTCGTGCGCAGATTTCTTATGAAATGGTCCGGACCCGTTATATGGATCTGCGGGAATTTGACCCACGAGCGGTCAACGAGATCTATAGCTCTATGCGACGGGAGGCTGAGGCGGTGGTCCGCCTTGGTGCGCCGGATGAGCCATTGGTGGAAACCCGCACAGCCTTTATGCGCTATCGTGGCCAAGGCCATGAGATTATGGTCTCCATCCCTGTTAAGGAATTTGGCACTGGCGATGATGCGGATCTGGCGGACTGGTTCGGGACTGCCTATGAAAAATTATTCAGCCGCACCATTCCCAATCTTGGTGTTGAGGTGCTGACCTGGACATTGTCCCTAGCCACCGACCGCCCCAGTTTGGCAACCGTGCCGCAAGTGGAAAGTAGCTATCAGCCGGAGCCCATGGGCCAACGCAGACTGTTTGATCCAGCAAGTGGTGCCTGGATACAGGCAGGCGTTTATGCCCGAGGGGACATGCGTCCCGGTGCCATGATCCCCGGCCCGGCAGTCATTGTAGAAGACGAAACAACAACCCTTGTGACGAACGGCTTTGACGCAACGATCAATGGTTTAGGTCAAATCGTTATGACCAGAGCAGCGGGAGGAGTCTCATCATGAATGACGCCAACATGAACCAGATCCGATATCAGGTGATGTGGGATCGTCTGCTCTCTGTGGTAGAGGAACAGGCCCAAACTTTGATGCGTACTGCGTTTAGTACATCCAGCAGGGAAGCCGGTGATATCTCCGCTGGGGTGTTTGACCTGAAAGGCCAGATGCTGGCCCAGGCTGTGACAGGTACGCCGGGCCATATTAATTCCATGGCCAGGGCGGTTGTACATTTCCTGGATGTTTTCCCGGTCGACGTTATGAAAGACGGCGATGTCTATATCACCAATGATCCCTGGAAGGGCACGGGGCATCTGCATGATTTCACGGTTGTGACGCCAACTTATCGCAATGGCGTCATGGTGGCCTTGTTTGCCTGTACCTCTCATGTGGTTGATATTGGCGGTGTGGGGATGTCGCCCGATGGCCGGCAGATCTATCACGAGGGCCTGTTTGTGCCCATTATGCCCCTGGCCACGGGCGGGGAGATGAATGCCTGGCTATTGAACCTGATCCGATCAAACGTGCGGGAGCCGGTACAGGTCGAAGGTGATATCTATGCCCTCGCCGCCTGCAACGACACGGGTGCTAGGCGGTTGTTCGATATGATGAATGAATACGAACTTGATGATCTGGATGCCCTTGGCGATCATATCATCGAACAAAGCCGCACCGCGATTACCGCTGCTATCAACGAACTGCCCCAAGGCAGCTGGCAGCACGCCATGCGCATCGACGGCTTTGAAAACCCCATCGACCTGGTTGCCAGACTGACCATATCAAACGGCATCATTCAGGTGGATTATACAGGTTCCTCCGGCACCTCCGACTTCGGCATCAATTGCCCTATGTGCTACACAGAGGCCTATACAGCCTTTGGCGTGAAATGCGTTGTCGCACCCGATATTCCCAACAATGCCGGCACCCTGGATGCCATTGTGGTGTCCGCCCCTGACAACACCATTGTTAACGCGCCCCATCCCTGTGCCGTTGTTGCCCGTTCCACTATCGGCCATATGCTGCCCGACGTGGTGTTCGGTTGCCTGCATCAAGCCTTGCCCAACCGTGTGCCGGCGGAAGGCACCTCGAACCTATGGAATGTCAAATTGGGGGCAGGGCATGGGATTACTGAACGTACTGAGGATGAGACGACAACATTTATGTTGATGAGTTTCCACAGCGGTGGCGCTGGTGCCCGGCCCGAACTGGATGGTCTATCGGCAACGCCCTATCCCAGCGGTGTGCGCAATGTACCGGTGGAGATATCAGAGGCGATCACGCCCATCGTAGTCTGGCGCAAGGAACTGCGCATGGACTCCGGCGGTGCCGGGGCGCAGCGCGGCGGCCTGGGACAGATCATGGAGATCACCAGCCGGGAGGATGCCCCCTTTGGCATCTTTGCCTCTTTTGAGCGGGTGCTGTATCCCGCCCGTGGTCGTGATGGTGCCGGTTCCGGTGCGACGGGAGAGCTTCGTTTAGGCTCCGGCAAAGAACTGCGCAACAAAGGTTTTCAAACAATTCCTGCGCGGGAGCGGTTAATCATTGAAATGCCCGGCGGTGGCGGCTTTGGCGATCCATTCGCGCGGGAACCTGATGATGTGGCCCGCGATGTTCGCCTGGGCCTTGTCAGTGCAGAGGCCGCCGCCCGTGATTATGGCGTTGTTCTGGGGGACGGCGGCGAAGTTGATCAAGTCGAAACGGCCAAACACCGAAATTAGTTTGAGCAACCAAGCCGATCCTATTATCGGCGTTCGGCCGATTGGGTCGGGTCACGCTGGACTTTGATGATGAATTGTTCGCGCAATGTCTGGTAGGTCTGTTCACGAATTTCCAGGGCTTTCATCGCGACCCAGTCGCGCAATACATCGTTCCGGATTTCTGCGAGGGGCGGGACCTGGCTTGATTGGTGTTCGAGAATACGTATCAGGTGCAGACCGTGGGCGGACCGGACGGGCCCGGACCATGTCTCAGGTGCAAGTTCCACAAGCGCATCGGAGAAGCCTTTGCCAAATACATTATCGATGGCGTTCGGCGGCGAAAGGCTCAGATGGTGGGGCAAAAATGTACGCGCTCCGATCCCTTCGGGAATGGTCGGATAACTGTCGTTCAGGCTTCGCAATATTTGCGATATGGTATCGCTATCCGGCGCGGGACCAAGGAAAACCTGTTTAAATGCTAGCCGCGGTACTTTCTGGTAGGACGTCTTGTTGGCATCGAAAAAGGCCTCAAGTTCACCAGTGGCTGGTTTCAAAAGAGCCGCGCCGTTATCCAGCAGAAATTCCATTTTCTGCCGCATGCGACGGCGGATCACCACATCATTTTTATCAAGGCCAAGTGCCAGGGCCTTGCGGTAAAAGACCGCATCCCGGATATCTGCGTCGATCAAAGCGTCAACTTCATCGTCTGAAGGCGCACGTTTCCAGACAGCTTCAAACTCCCCCTGCATTTGTTTGATCCGTTCCGGCCCAATGACGATCTGATCGTTCGAAATCGCTGGTGTATCATCAACGACGCCATAGAAGAGGAAGATCAAACCGCCAAGGCCCAGGAAATGTAAAAGCGGCTCTTTGAGGAGCCGCTTCAACATTGCCATATTAATTCCCGTCATGACGATGGCTCAGGATGCTGGATTGTACCATATCGCGAGCTACCCGCGAATTTTGGTGACGGAGGGTTAGGCGGCGTATCTTTCCTTTCGAGG
>JAPKBD010000222.1 GCA_028824965.1 Alphaproteobacteria bacterium
ACCAACGCACCGTCCATCATGGTCGGTGAAAAATGCGCCCATATGATTAGGACGGAGCGTAATCGTTAGATCCGGCCACCCAATTTACGCCGCGTTGAAGCCTTTGACGACGTCGGCCCAACGTTCGATAGGTTCATCGTCGGGAATGGGATAATAGGTCGCGATACGCTGAACAAGGCCGTCGTAGCGTTTGCGCAACATCCCCCCCAGCTCACTGTATGAAGCGGAAATCGCCACTTCCGCCAGCAAAGCATCGGGCACCATGGCCGCCATCTTGTCGATCTCACCATTACGCATGACCTGGCTTAGCTCCTTGCCCAGAGGCTCCATGCCGTGGTGGCGCAGCAGGGCGCGATAGCTGGGCGTTGAAGCATAGAAGGCGACCTGTTCGCGGATCTGTTGCTCAGACGCGCTACGCTCGGCCTCCGTCTCTCCCAACACCACGAAGACGGATGCGTGCAGATCCAGATCATCCACGGATTTGCCGGCCATGCGCGCACCTTCATCAATGGCGGGGCGGACAACGTCCCTTAAGTAGGCGGTGGAGTGCATGGGGTGCACATGAAAGCCGTCCGCTACCTCGCCCGCCACCCGGCACATGCGCGGGTTAACACCGGCGACATAGATGGGAATGTGGGGATGCTCGATGGGCCCTGGATTAAAGGCGGGGTTGGTTAGGATAAAGCGATAGAACGGGCCCTGATAATCCGGCTTGGTACCGTTTTGAAAATTGTCGAAGATGGCGCGCAGACAACGGATATAGTCTGTCAGGCGCGCTGCGGGATGCTCAAACGGCATATCGTATCGCCGTTCTATGTGGGCGCGGACCTGGGTGCCCAGGCCAAGGTGGAAACGCCCGCCGCTGGTTTGTTGTAGGTCCCATGCCGCCTGTGCCGTGGCAAAGGGACTGCGACCAAAGGCAACGGCAATATTGGTCCCGATCTGTAACCGCTCTGTCGACATGGCAGCGGCGACAAGGGGCAGGAACGGATCATGGCCCGCTTCAAAACTCCACACCGCATCAAAGCCCATGGCCTCCATTCGTTTTGCCATACCGGCTGCCAGGTGCGGATAGAGGGCGCCAAGTTGGGCATCAATCTTCATGACTAAACAATTCCTTTTTCACGCAAGGCCTTGATTTCTGTGGCGTTGTATCCTATTTCGGCCAGCACCTCGTCCGTATGCTGACCCAGGGTGGGGGCGGCTGTATTGGCGGTGGGTTCCCCGTTCGAGGCATGGAAGCCGGCGCCGGGTACGGTGATCTCTCCCTCCATGCCCGCCGGTGCAGCCATGGTCATAAGAACGCCGCGATGTTCCAGCTGGGGAAAATCCATTAATTGCGGCACGCTGTGAACCGGCGCGATGGGAATGCCGGCATCACCCAATATCTGCAACCAATGGGAGGTGGGTTCTGTGGCGAAGACCGCACCGATGACATCAAAGAGTTCGGCTTGATGATCGACCCGGCCCTGATCTGTGGCAAAGCGGGCCTCCGCCATCCATTCAGGGCGGCCGACAGCGTCACAAAACTTTTTGGTCATTTTGTCTGTGATGACGGTCATCTGCACATGGCCGTCTTTGGTGGGCCAGGTGTCGGCGCTGCCCTGATAGGTGGGGGAGGCATTGCCCAGGCGTTCGGGGATCACGTTGCCGTTCAGATAGTTGGAGATCACCGGGTTCAACATGGTCATGGCGCTGTCCAGCATAGCCACATCTAAATTCTGCCCCTCACCGGTGCGAGAGCGGCGAAACAACGCTGATGCAATTGCGTAGGAAGCAGTAATGCCGGTTGAAATATCCACCGGCATATAGCCCACCCGCAACGGCCCACTGTCTGGTGTGCCCGTGATGCTCATCATGCCCGATGCGGCCTGGATCGCGCCATCATAGGCAGCTTTGCCCGCCATTGGGCCTTGTTGTCCATAGCCGGAGATGGAGCAATAGATGATGTCCGGCTTAATCGCTGCGACAGCGTCATAGCCATAGCCCAGGCGGTCCAGAACGCCAGCCTTGAAATTTTGGATCACCACATCGGCGTCTTTTAGCAAACGGTGCATGACGTCTTTGGCACCGGGGTTTTTTAAATCGACGGTGATTGCGCGCTTGTTCGTATTAATACCCAGAAAGGCGGGAGAGAGTTTTAGCGCCGCCTGTTCTTCATTCGCCATCATGGTGCGCATCTGATCGCCCACGCCCGGCTGTTCCACCTTGATCACATCGGCACCCAACAGGGCCAATTGGCCCGCGGCAAACGGTCCCGCCAAAACTTGGGAAAAATCAACTACCCGGATACCGTCAAAGGCTTTCGTCATTCTGTGTACTCCCAAACCCGCATTTGTGGCATTATAACTACTGTATGGAATGAAGGGCGGCAATGGCGAACCTGGATATATCAGACTGGCTGACGGAATTGGGCCTGGGAGATTACGTCGAAGTCTTTGTGGAGAACCGCATTGATTTCGATGTGCTGTCCGAATTGGCCGAGGCGGATTTGCGGGAACTTGGCCTAGCTTTGGGGGATCGCAAACGCCTGTTGAAGGCCATCGACGGTTTCGCAAATAAGCATATTGTTGAAACGCCCGCCGCTGAAATTGCCACGCCAAATTCGGTCGTTGGAGAACGTCGCCAGGTCGCTGTGTTGTTTGCCGATATTTCCGGCTTTACCACCTTGTCCTCGCAACGGGATGCTGAGGAAATCCATCAAATGCTGAACCATTTCTTTGCAGCCGTCGACGATGTGGTGCAAAGGTTTGGCGGCAGCGTGGATAAACATATTGGCGATGCGGTGATGGCCGTATTCGGCGCCCCCGTGGCCCATACGGATGATCCCGAGCGTGCGGTCCGCGCCGCCCTGGCCGTTCATGATGCGGCCGCTGAATTGGATCCGCCCATGCGGGTTCATGCAGGTGTCGCCGCCGGTCAGGTGGTGGCATCCAATACGGGCAGTGCCGCCCATCTGGAATATACGGTGACAGGGGAGACGGTAAACCTCGCCTCCCGCCTGACGGATCTGGCCACGGCGGGGGAGACCCTTATTTCGGGCGTCGTTCATGATGCCTTGAATGATCGTTTGGACGGCGAAGATCTTGGCAAAAAAAGCCTGCCCGGCCGGCCCAATCCGGTTGGCGTCTGGCGGGTCAATGGCCTGGGCGAGGCGCGGGTTTATGCTGAGGGGCAGTTTATTGGCCGGGCGGCGGAATTGGCGACGTTCAATAGTGCGCTTGATGCAGCGGTACGTAACAGTCAGGGTGAAACTCTCTTCATTCGGGGTGAGGCGGGCATTGGAAAGACCCGGTTGCTGCACGAGTATCAACGTTTATCCGAAGAACGAGGCTTTCAAAGCCACGGTGGCCAAGTGCTGGATTTTGGCGTCGGTGAGGGCCAGGATGCGGTGCGTGTTCTGCTGCGCAGTTTATTGGGTTTGACGCCGGGGGCGGGCCAGAACGTACGGACGACGGCGGCAGAGCGCATTATCGACGACGGTTTGATCGGGCCGGAGCTCCGCCTGCATCTGTATGATCTGTTGAGTTTGCCCCAGGGGGAGATGCAGCGGCCATTATAAGAGGCCATGGATGTCCAGCAGCGTAACCTGGGCCGGATAGAGACGTTGGTATCTCTGGCGGCAGCGTTGGCGGATAAGACGCCATTGTTGCTGCGTGTGGAAGATCTGCATTGGGCCCAGCCGACCTTGCTGCGTTACATGACGGCATTGGTCGGGGTCGCTGCCAGGCATCCGATCATCCTTCTGCAAACCTCCCAATTGCAGGGCGATCCCTTGGATGCGGCCTGGCGCGCCGGGATTGGTGCCGCACCGATAACAACCTTGGATCTGGGGCCGTTGAACGCTGATGAGGCACGCAACCTGGTCTTTGACTTTGAGGGTGTGGATGCAGATTGGGCCGCTGCATGTATAGAACGTTCGGGTGGCAACCCATTGTTTTTGGATCAATTGCTGCGCAGTTCCGATGGTACCGATGGGGCCGATGGTCAGGCCATCCCGGGTTCTGTGCAAAGCGTGGTGCAGTCCCGGATCGATGCCTTGATACCCCAGGATCGCACGGCGTTGCAGGCGGCATCGGTGCTTGGTCTGCGTTTCGCCCTGGATGCCTTGCGCTTTGTCATGGGTGACAGCGCCTATCAGCCGGACAACTTGTTGCAGTTTAATTTGATCCGTCGCTCTGAGGGGGCCTTTCAATTTTACCATGCCTTGTTCCGGGATGCTGTACATGGCTCCTTCCTGAAAGGCCGACGTCAGGAATTGCATCTTAAGGCGGCGGATTGGTATCAGGACCGGGACGCCGTGCTGTATGCCGAACATTTGGGCGAAGCGGGCAGCGAACGCGCGCCTATAGCCTTTCAGCGTGCCGCCCGGGCCGAGGCGGAGGCCTATCGTATAGAGCGCGCCTTGGAATTGGTGGAACGGGGTTTGGGCCTGTTGGGTGAGGGCACCGATAGATTTGACCTTGCCGCCCATAGGGCCGATCTGCTGCGTGAATTAGGTCGCCCGGAGGAGGCATTGGATGCCTGGGAGGAGGCCTCGAACCTGGCGATGACGGATCGGCAACGATGTCTGGCCTGGATTGGTGTCGCGGCGGTAAATCGTCTGATGAGTTGGCGTGAGCGTGGTACAGGTGCGTTGGAACAGGCGGAAGCCATTGCCCGGCGGGAGGGGATGGAGGTCGAACTGGCGGAAATCTATTGTTATCGCGGCGGGGCTGCTTTCGTTGCCGGCGATTTTGAACAGTGTCTCAACTTTCATAATGAGTCCCTGCGCCACGCGCGCCTGGGCGGTAGTTATCGTTGGGAAGCAACCGCGCTGGGCGGTATCGCCGATGCGGAGTATGGCCGTGGCCGTATGCGCAATGCAGCGGACAGTTTCGAGCGTTGTTTCGCACTGTGCCGGGCCCATGGCTTATTGGATATTGAATCGCGCAACCGTTTCATGATGGGCGTGACGCGCCGCTACGTGGATGGCCATGACGTCGCCATGGAAGAATTTCGTGCCGCCGGCAAAATGGCTGAAGACGTCCACAATGTCCGCGCGGCCATGATGGCCAATATGCTGAGTGGTGAAGTGCTGATTGATATGGCTGATTTCGAAGGGGCTGAACCGCATCTGCAGGACGCCGTCCGCGTTGCGCGTTCGTTAAGTAACAAGCGCATGGAATTGTACTGTTTGTACGAGCTGTCGCGTCGTGCATTGGGCCTACGACAAACGGACAGGGCGATTGAAATTATGAACGAGGTTATGGCAATTGGCCGGGAAACCGGGATCAATTTTCACGGTCCCCGCCTTTTTGCCCTGAATGCCGTTCTGCAAACGGATCCCGAAGAATGTCGGCAATCCCTGGCGGAAGGCGCAGCGTTGGTCGCGGTTGGTGCGAATGCCCATAATGTATTGTGGTTTCACCGCGATGCCATTGATGCCTGTTTGAATGTTGGCGATATCGATGAAGCGCGTGTCCATTCGCAGGCATTGTTGGACTTTACGGTGGAGGAAAAATTGCCTTGGGCAGAATTCTTTGCCACGCGTGGCCAGGTCCTGGCAGAATGCGCTGAAGGCAAGGGGGAGGCTGCAGCACTTGCCAATGCCGTCGAACAGGGCCGACAGCTTGGCTTGCTGATTGCGCTGCCCGAGCTGGAGGACGCATTGTCGCAGTTGGCTTAAGCGCACTGGACCGGATGGGTTCTTTTAGAGCAGACTAGGTTATAATCTGTCATCCTCGGGCGAAGCGCAGCGTAGACCCGTGGATCCAGAGTTGCGGACACTTTTGTTTGTTGTCTGGATTGCCGGGACAAGCCCGACAATGACTATGGGGAGCTGCGGAATTTGTAGCGCGTTATATAGAGGACAGAGCGATGAAAGAGACTTTGCAGCCGGGACTAAAAGTCACCCAGCGGTATAATGTGGACAAGGAAAAGACCATCGATTTCATGGGCGATGAGCTGCGGGTTTATGCCACGCCGATGATGGTGATGGATGTGGAGCGCACCTGTCTGGCGCTCATGGATGAACATGCTGATGTGGGCGAAAGTTCCGTCGGCGCGCGTGTGGAAATCGATCATATGGGCCCGACCTTGATGGATATGTGGATCGAAGTCCGTGCCGAAGTGGTTGAAGTTAAGGGCCCGAAGGTGGTCTTTGACGTCGAAATCCACGATGCCCTGGATCAGGTCGGAAAGGCCCGCCATATCCGCTTTATGATCGAAAAAGCAGGTCAGCAGGGCCGGTTGGAGAAAAAACGCGCCAAGGCCAAGGAAGCCGGCGCGCTGTAGGACGCCAATCCGCCCAAATTTCCAGGGACAACAACGACTTCCGGACCGGCGCTGAATTTCGTCACTTCCATATCGATCTTTAGTGCAGCGTCGCAACTAAGCAGCGCTTTTGATATTCCCGATGCCAGACCCGATGGTGCCGTCTGGGGCCAACGTGAGGGGCGGAGTTTCAAACGTCACGGACTTTTAGAGTGGTATTTGCCTGCGACAACAGAACACCTTGCCGCCGCTGGCAGGAATGTTAGTTTAGGCCCCAACATATGAACAAATTCACGACGTCCAAAGGAACAGAGAATATGAGCGATCAGGACCCTATCGTTATCGTCAGTGGCGCGCGGACACCGATGGCCGGCTTGCAAGGCGACTTTGCAGCCGTTCAGGCACCGCAACTTGGCGCCGGCGCGATTGAGGCCGCCTTGCAACGGGCCGGGATCAGTGGCGATGATGTTGATGAAGTCATCATGGGTAATGTTCTGGGCGCGGGCCTGGGCCAGGCACCGGCGCGTCAGGCATCCAAAGGTGCCGGTATTCCCGATGCCGTCGGTGCAACAACCATCAACAAAATGTGCGGCTCCGGCATGAAGGCTGCCATGTTCGGCCACGATCTGTTGGTCGCGGGTTCGGTCAATGTTGTGGTTGCCGGTGGCATGGAAAGCATGACCAACGCGCCGTATCTGCTGCCCAATGCACGCAGCGGCATGCGCCTCGGCCATGGTGAGGTGAAGGATCACATGTTCCTCGACGGCCTGGAAGATGCTTACGACAAGGGCCTGGCCATGGGCGTGTT
>JAPKBD010000223.1 GCA_028824965.1 Alphaproteobacteria bacterium
GATATCACGCGCCCCATGCAAACCTCATGGCCGCCATGAATAATGCGGGCTAATACCATGCGTCAGGACATCGACGCCTATCGCGACCCTGTGCGCTATGCCCACGAGATGGAGCATATTTTTAAGCGGCTGCCACTGGCTCTGGCGCTGAGTATTGAATTGGCGGAGCCACAGACCTATCGCGCCATGACCGTTATCGGCATGCCGGTCCTGATTACCCGGGGCATGGATGGTGTCGCGCGGGCATTTATAAATGCCTGTCGCCATCGCGGCGCACCGGTTTGTGCCCCTGGATCGGGCAAGACTAAGCAGTTCGTCTGCCCCTATCATACCTGGGTCTACGACCATACCGGCGCGCTGACAGCCGTCTATGACGAGGCAAAATTTGGTGATCTGGATAAGGCAAGCCTCGGCCTCACCGAATTGCCCTGTGCGGAGAAATCCGGCTTCATCTGGGTGGCGCTGACGCCGGGAGCCCGTTTCGACATTGATGACTGGTTGGGCGATTTTGCGGACGAGCTGGATACCATTGAGCTTGAAAATTGGTATCTGTTCGAACAGCGGGACCTGCCCGGTCCTGGTTGGAAAGTCTGCTGGGATGGTTATCTGGAGGCCTACCACCACAATTCTCTACATGGGCGTACGGTAGGCAAATATACCATCGGCAATCTGATGTTGCATGACACCTATGGGCCCCATCAGCGTATCGTTTTTGGCCGTCGCAGTTTGCGGGAATTGAACGGCGTGGCGGAGGTGGATTGGCAGCCCGACGAACATATTCGCCTGATCCATTCCATATTTCCCAATTCCTCCGTCTCCGCTGTGCTCAATGGTTCCTGTCTGGTCAGCCAGGTATTTCCCGGCCCAACGCTGGAAACCACGATAACCCGGCAATCCGTGCTGACCGCCAAGAAACTGGAAACGGCAGAAGAAATTGTCGCAGCGGAACTGTTCAGCGCGACGGTGCTGCAGGCGGTCGTCGAAGAAGATTATAACATGGGCTTCAAAATCCAGGCGGGCCTGGCATCGGGTGGCAATGATGCCTTTCTTTATGGCCGGAACGAGCCGGCGGTGCAGCACTACCACCGCCAAGTCGCGAAATTTGTCGCTGCCTCTGATTAGGTGGGCGTCTACGCCCCAGGATATTATGCAGCCGGGTCTTGTGCAGCCGGGCCTTACACTGCGGGGTCGTCTTCCGGAAAACGGTCCACCAATCGATCAGGCGAGGCATGTACGCCGTAGGTTTTTAATTGCGCCGTGCCGGTGACGCGAAAACCATGTTTGACGTTCGCGGGTAGGACCATCGTTGTGCCCGGCCCGATGGCTGCCAAGCCATCCTGCCCCTCAACCCAGGCCTCACCCGTACCCTCAATGACCGTCACCACTTCCATATAAGGGTGGGAATGGGTGCCCGTGGAATAACCTGGTTCGGAGATCTGCAAGCCAAGGCGAATGGGCGTGGTGCCCTCAGCGTCACCAACAAGGGTCTGATAGGTTGCCCCGCCGGGGAAGGTTTGTTTGGCGACGTCCTTTACATCAATGATCGGCATGTGATCCTCCCAAATATGAATTAACCTCGAATACCCTTCACGAATTCAGCTACGGCTTGGCCAATCTCGTCCGGGCTGTCTTCCTGAACAAAATGATTGCCTTTGACGGTAACCTCGGTCTGGTTTGGCCAACTGCGGCAGAATTCTCGCTGGGGTCCGACCAGGAGAGATCCGGGCTCTGCGTTGATGAACAGCTTCGGCGTATCGCATTGCGATAGCCAGGCACCATAATCGTCAACGATTTTACAGACCTCTGGCGGTTCGCCCTCAATCGGGATCTGCCGGGGCCAGGTCAGGGTCGGGCGGCGGCTCTCTCCGGCTTCCAGGTAGGGTTTGCGGTAATGGGCCATTTCTTCGTCGCTCATATCGCGGATCACGGCGCTGGGCAGGACCCGTTCGACGAAGATATTCTTGTCCAGCACCATGCCCTCGCCATTCTCAGAGCGGAAGCCCTGGAATACGCCACGGGCATTTTCAGGAAAATCATCCCAGTTCATGGTTTTGACCACCGCCTCCATGTAGGCGATACCTTGCACCTTGTCCCGGTTCTGGTTGGCCCAGTCGAAACCCAGGGCCGAACCCCAGTCATGGATGACGAAGATGGCGTTCTTGGACACGCCAAGCTGATCCCACAGGGCATACAGGTATTCCCGCTGTTCCACATAGGTGTAGCTGTCGGGGCCGGAATTATCCAATTTCTCCGAAGCCCCCATGCCGATCAGATCACAGGCGATCAGGCGGCCCAGACCTTCGCAATGGGGCATGATGTTGCGCCACAGATAGGACGATGTAGGGTTGCCGTGTTGAAAGATAATCGGGTCGCCCTCACCCTCATCCACATAGGCCATGCGCTTGCCGTTGACGGTGGCGAATTTGCGTTCATATCTGGGATCGGTGGAGATCATGGTGGCTTCCTTTAGGTAACTATTCACCAATAAAATCTGGCTTTTGCTTGTTGACGAAGGCGACGACGCCATTGCGGCCATCCGTCGTTTTCCCCATGGCGGAGATGGACCGGGTTTCCCGCTCCATCTGGGATTCAAGGCTGTCATTGGTAGTCATCAACAACAGCTTCTTGACCGAACCCAAAGCGACGGTCGGACCACTGGCTAGTTTGTTGGCCAGCTTTTCCGTCTCCGCCACCAGTTGATCGCCAGGAACGATTTTGTTGATCAGGCCCCAATCCAAGGCCTCTTCCGCATTCAGGACCCGGTTCGTCATATACAATTCCGCCGTCCGCCGGGTGCCGATGATGCGGGGCAGAAAATAGGTGGAGCTGCCGTCTGGTGTCAGCCCGATCTTTGTATAGGCAGAAGTAAATGAGGCACCTTCGACCGCGATAGCCAGATCCGTGCAGGCGACCAAAGACAAACCGGCACCGGCGGCAACACCGTTGACTGCCGATATGACCGGCGCGCGCATCCAGGCAAAGCGGGAGATTGCCATATGCAGGTAAGTGGTCATTTCCTTTAACATGGTGGGTAGGTTATCCACGTCGGCGGCAAAGCCGGGTACATCCCCGCCCGCACAGAACGCTGCATCGCCGGCACCTGTCAGGACCACGCAGCGGACCGCATCATCTTCGCCCAGGCGAATGCTGAGGTCGCAGAGTTCTTTGGCCATAGTCAGATCAAGGGCGTTGAACGCCTTGGGCCGGTTCATGGTCAGCCAGGCAACAGCACCACGCATTTCAAAATCGATTGTTTCGTAGCTCACCATAATCTCCCAATATTCAGAACCAGTTATTATGATATTTATATTGCAGCAGGGGGCGGAGGGCAAACAGATGAAATGGGTTCAACGATGGTGAGCACGCATCCTTATCTAGATGCCCCCATGGCAGTGGCCATTGCCCATCGGGGCAGTGCCGCGACTTTTCCCGAAAACACCATGGCCGCATTCCAGGACGCGGTTGATCTGGGCTATCGCTATATCGAGACGGATGTCCATACCACGCTTGATGGCGTCCTGGTGGCCTTTCACGATGATCGCCTGGACAGGGTAACTAACCGCAAGGGTTTGATATCGGAATTGACCTGGGCCGAGATTGCCCAAGCGAAAGTACATGGACGGGAAGCCATCCCCCGGTTCGATGAATTACTGGCTGCGTGGCCGGAACTACGCATCAATATTGATCCGAAAGCTGATGACGCCGTCGGGCTTTTGATCACTGCTCTTAAACAGCCAAGGGTTTTGGCGCGGGTCTGTGTTGGCAGTTTTTCCGGTGCTAGGCTAAATCACATGCGGGATGCTTTAGGGCCGGATTTATGTACCTCCATGGCGCCGGTCGATGTGGCGCGCCTGCGTCTGAATAGTCTGGGGCTGCCCGTTGGGCGCTTTCGGGCCCTGGCAGCCCAAGTGCCCTTGCGGCAATACGGCCTGCCTATCGTGGACAAACTGTTCGTTGATAAAGCCCATAGCCGTGGTTTGAAAGTGCATGTCTGGACCATCAATGACCAGGCAACAATGGAAAGGCTGTTAGATCTGGGTGTCGATGGTATCATGAGCGATGAAACGGCCCTGCTAAAGGCCGTCTATCAGGATCGCGGCCTGTGGCCGGATGAATTGGAGACTACGAATGACCAAATCCGATGAGGCTGCCATGGACTTGTTGCGCCGCTTTGGCAAAGCCTTCAATCGAGCAGATGTCGACGGAATTTTGGCCTGCGTTACGGATGATTTCGTCTGGGTCCAGGCAACAGGCCCCGACGCGCCGGACGGCTGCATCCGCCGTGGGGCCGAGGAAGTCCGTCAGGCTATAGCCGAAAGGGCGGAGATCGTTCGTGATGTCCGCTTTTCAGAGACTGAGGTACATTTTGCGGCTGATCGCATCATCGGTACCTTTCGCGCTACGGGAACCAATATTGCCGATGGCAGCTCCTATGATGTGCGCGGCGTGGACATATACATTGTGCGCGATGGCCTAATCGCCAGCAAAGACAGCTATTGGAAGCAGATTGATTGAGGAGACGTTCGAATGTTGCGATTGAGGCAAATTTGTCTGGTGGGCGAAAACCTGGCACCTGCGGTTAACGATCTAACTGACGTATTAGGCCTGGCGACCTGTTTTCATGATCCTGCGGTGGGTGCTTACGGCCTGGAGAATGCTTTGCTGCCCGTGGGCAGTAATTTCCTTGAGGTGGTCGCACCTATTGCGGAGAACACGGCCGGTGGCCGCTACCTCAACCGCCGAGGTGGTGACGGTGGCTATATGGTTATTTTGCAATGCGACAATGTGGAGGCGCGCCGCGCCCGTATGGGGGAATTGGATGTGCGCATCGCCAATGCCCTGAATTACAGTGACTTCACAGGCTTGCAGTTGCACCCCCGCGATACGGGAGGCTGCATGTTGGAAACGGACCAGATGGATGGCGATCAATCCAGCGATGGCCCCTGGCATCCGGCTGGTGGTAGCTGGCAGGATGCCGTTCGGTTAGAGCGTACGACGGCGATGGTTGGTGCGGAATTGCAAAGCGCAGATCCCAGCGCGCTGGCAGCCCGTTGGGCACATATCCTGGACAAAGACGTCAGCAGTGACCATGAGATTGTGCTGGATAATGCCACCCTGCGCTTTGTTGAGGCCACGGATGGTCGCGGTGAAGGTCTGGGCGGTGTCGATCTGAAAGTGGCAGACCCGGCTGCGATCCTGGCTGCCGCAACGACGAAGGGCATGGCTGTCGATGGTAACACTGTCACCGTCTGCGGTACTCGTTTCCGGCTGGAGACTTAGGTGAAGTAGGCGGTGCGGATGCCCGAACGCGCGGTGCTGAACGGGCCTGCGAATGCCGGTTCATAGCCTTTCAGGTTCCGCACCCCGCCCTGTAACAAGGGTACCGTGTGAGTATAGATCAAGGGCAAATCCTGATTGATGATATTTTCAACAGCTGTATAAAGCTCCACCCGTTTTGAACGATCACGGGTAATGCGGGCCTCCTGGATCAGCTTGTCCGCCCGTTCGCTGTTATAGCCAAGGCGCAATTTTGTCGATGGCGATGACGACAGGATCGAGCGGTAGAACCAGCTATCAGGATCCGGGCGATAGCCCGACGCCGTGGAATCCGCGTCATAATGGCCGGCTTGTGTGCTGCCGAGGCGATATTTTTCGCGCAACGTCGCATTGGGCTTAATCTCATATATGACCTTGAAGCCCACTTCCTCCCACATCGCCCGGACCAGATCGCCTGCTTGGTGCATATAAGCATAATCCTGGCGCGCAATCAGAATGATCGGCGTATTCTGTAATTTGTGTTTGCGCAATAACGACCGCGCCTGGTCGGGATCAAAGGCGGGGCCCCGCGTTATATCCGGCATATGCCAGGGACTGTTGGGGCCATAAAAACCATGGACACTGGTGCCCAGGCCATAAAAAATAGATTCGTGGATCGCATCCCGGTCGATTGCATGGGCTGCAGCCTTACGAAGGATATGGCCGTCAGGGTTCTGATAGGAAAACGGCCCGGTTTTGAGGTTGAAACCCACCCACGCCGTGCCGACCTGAGGTACGTTCCAGGTTTGGAAATCCTTAGCGTGACGACGGCGGAACTGGCCCGCATCGGCATAGCCCATGTGGTCAATCAAATCGACGTCGCCGTTTTTCAGGGCAACCAAGCGGGCGCGGTCTTGCTTTTTGGGCAGTCCGACGATGCCATCAAGATAGGGCAGGGGATTGCCTCCCGCATCGGTTTCAAAATAATCCTCGAACCGCACTAACTCGGTCCGATCCCACGATTTCCATGATTTGAACTTAAACGGGCCACAGCCCACTGGAATAATATCCGCCTGATAACCGCTGTTGGGCGCGATTAGGTTGCAGGGATAATAGGTGACGTTGGAGAGGAAGACCGCGCTGGGTTGTTTCAGCGTGCAGCGCAGCGTGTGCTGATCCAGCACCGTCATGGTGTCAATGTTCTCCAGCGCCGACCGGGTGTAGGTGTGGCCGATCTTTGGGTCCAGAATACGTTCAAAATTCCATTTTACAGCCGCTGCATTGACCTTGGTGCCGTTGTGAAAGGTGACACCTTTGCGCAATTTGAAGGTATAGGTCCGCAGATCGTCGGACACATTCCATTCTGTTGCGATGCCGGGTGTCGGTTCCAGGTTTGGCGCCAGGTCGAGCAGGCCTTGGGTGGTGGCGGCAAGGGATTGGGAGACGTTGTAAATCAGGTTGGCATGAGGGTCGATGCCGCGGGCTTCGGAGCGGGTGGCAAAGCGCAAGATGCCCCCACGTTTTGGAATGGCGCGTTTTGGCTTGGCGATGGCTGTGTTCGGTAGACCTACCGTAGCTGTAGTCGCCAGCGCAGCACCCACTGCGACGCTGCTGGATTTTAGAAAACTGCGCCGACTTTGACGCTTGTTTGGTATTTCGTCTGCCTCGGACATATGGTCCGCCTTGCCTTATCTTTGCGATAGGTGAGGTATCTGATAAACCTATCTCACACTAAATTACAGTAAAAAATAT
>JAPKBD010000224.1 GCA_028824965.1 Alphaproteobacteria bacterium
CGCGTCGCGCGCCTTAATTTTCTGGTCAATTTTCAGACAGATCTGGAACGACTGAAATAATAACCACGGCCTGCCCCAAGGGCGGCTCATCAGTCAGGGTCAAATCGATTTGCGCCTTCATGCCTGCTGGCGTCAGTTCTTGCAAGCGTTTCAAGGCACCGCCCGTCAATTCCATAGACGGCTTGCCGCCCGGTAAATTAATCACACCAAGGTCCCGCCAAAAAACACCTTTGCGAAATCCCGTGCCTAAGGCTTTGGAACAGGCTTCTTTGGCGGCAAAACGTTTGGCATATGTCTCCACACGATTGCGCCGACGTTCTGCCTTCGCACGTTCCAACGGTGTGAAAATCCGTTCTATAAAGCGATCACCAAATCGTTCCAACGTGCGCTCTATACGGCGTATATCAATCAGGTCGTTGCCGATGCCAATGATCATTAAAACCCCTCCATCAACTGGCCGCTGGCCTTATGCCGAGCGACTGCCCGTTGCCTCTGCGCGGGCCTGATCCATCAAGGCCCGCATGCGTTTGATCGCGGAATCTAGACCGCCAAAAATCGCCTCGCCGATCAGGAAATGGCCGATGTTCAATTCCACCAGGTTTGGAATAGCCGCAATGGCCCCCACATTGTCATAGCTCAAACCATGGCCGGCATGACATTCAAGGCCCAGGTCCTCGGCCAAAGCCGCCGCTTGAACGATACGTTCCAGCTCTGCCACCCAGGCGTCTGTGCCTGGTGTCATTTCTGCATAAGTGCCCGTATGCAATTCGACCACCGGGGCGCCCAGGCGGTGCGCGGAGATTAGCTGGCTTTCATCCGGATCAACAAATAACGAGACGCGAATGCCCGCTTTGACCATTTCATCCACGTACCGGCGCAAATGATTTTCCCCGCCATGGGCATCAAGTCCGCCTTCCGTCGTCAACTCCTCCCGCTTTTCGGGCACGATGCAGGCGGCATGGGGTTTATGACGCAGGGCGATGGCCAGCATCTCGTCCGTTGCCGCCATTTCGAAATTTAGGGGCAGATCGATCTGCGCCGATAAGCGGTTGATATCGTCGTCCGAGATATGCCGACGATCTTCCCGCAGATGGGCTGTAATGCCATCGGCACCAGCCTCTGCCGCGATGCGGGCCGCACGAACGGGATCCGGATGGGCAATGCCACGGGCATTCCGGATCGTCGCCACATGATCGATATTTACGCCGAGGCGCAATTTCCTTGTCATAACACACTTCCAAACTGCATCATTTTAGCCAATTTGGCACGCCATCAACCCATAGGCAAACGATCAGGTCTTACTTCATGCCCCGGCTGCCCGGCTTCACCGCCGGAATTGCCGCCAATTCGGGGGGGAGATTATCCGCTTCATAGGCAGGCACTTCCATACCCACCAAGGCAAACAACGGTACACCCACGTCGACCTTACCGTCAGATCGATCAACCAGGCAGGAGGCGGCCACCACCTCCCCGCCCAGATCCTGGATGCAGGCAATGCATTCCCGCGACGACAGGCCCGTGGTCACGATATCTTCCGCCATCAGCACCCGGGCCTTGCCAGGAATTTCAAAGCCCCGTCGCAGGACGAACGCACCATCCACCCGTTCCGTAAAAATGGCGGGGCATTTCAATTGCCGGCCCATTTCATAACCGACCACGACGCCCCCCATGGCGGGCGAAACAACAAGGTCGATGGCCCCCTCTCCCAACGATGCCGTGATACGGGCAGCCAACTCGGAACAAAGCGCTGCGGCCCGTTCGGGATGCATCAACACTTTGGCGCATTGCAGATAGGTCGGGCTGCGCAGGCCGGAGGTTAGAATAAAATGTCCCTCCAACAATGCGCCTGCATCGCGATAGTGCTGTAGTACGTCTTGATCATTCATCCGCGAAGTCTTTCTGCTGAACTGATATCCGGTGTGGCCCGCAAGGCCGCGATAATGTTGGTCAGATGTTTCAGGTCCGCGACCTCCACATCGACCTGCAGATCAAAAAAATCGGCGCTGCGGTCCGTGACTTTCAGATTTGAAATATTGCCCATGTTCTTGGCAATGACGCTGGATAGGCTGGACAAGCTGCCTGGTTGGTTGGAGACAACCGTATCGATGCGACCCACATAAACGCCGGGATCATCCGGGTCCAAGTCCCACCGTACGTCGATCCAATCATCCCGTTCATCGGGCAAACCCGCCAACTGCGCGCAATCAATGGTGTGAATATCAATGCCTTTGCCGGGGCTTGTGATACCGACAATGCGATCACCGGGCAAAGGATGGCAGCATTCGCCATAATGAACCGCCAATCCAGGCGTCAGGCCTTGGATGGGAATAGAATGTGCCCCGCCATCGCGCCCATTGCCCGCACCGTCGCGACCCCCACGCCGCAGACGTGCCGGCAGCATGCGGTTGATGGCGCCAAATGCATTTGCTGCCCGCCAACGACGCTCCCCTGGGAAAATCTTGGCCAGGAATTTCCGGGACGTCAGATGGCCCTGACCCAATTCAACATAGATTTCATCCACGGTCGCGGCATCAAAGACGTTAAGGACATTCTCCATCGCCAGGTCCGAAAATTCGTGGCCCGACTCCCGAAACGCCTTGTCCGCAATGGCGCGACCCAGTTTGCGATACTCCTCCCGCTGCTCACCCCGGACGAACCGCCGGATCGCTGCGCGGGCCTTACCCGTTACGACAAAACTTTCCCATGCGGGTTCAGGTGCGGCTTCCTTGGAACGCAGAATTTCCACCTGATCGCCATTTTGCAATTGCGTGCGTAAGGGTGCGACCCGACCATTAACCTTGCAGCCGACGCAGGTATGGCCAACGTCCGTGTGCAGAGCATAGGCAAAATCAACAGCCGTACCCCCGCGTGGCAGGGCGATGACGCCCCCGCGCGGGGTAAAACAGAACACTTGGTCGGAATACATCTCCAACTTCGTGTGCTCCAAAAATTCTTCCGGGTTCTGGGTATTCTCCAAAATATCCAGCAAACCCTGTAGCCAGCGATACTGCCCGCTGTCGTTGCCCAGCTCTCCCGTTGCAACATCTTGTTTATATTGCCAATGGGCGGCCACGCCCAATTCGGCCACGCGATGCATCATGGAGGTCCGGATCTGGATCTCAATCCGCCGGTTTTCAGGGCCGATCACAGTGGTGTGCAGAGATTGATAATTGTTCGATTTCGGGGTTGAGATGTAATCCTTAAACCGTCCTGGCACCATTTTGTAGCGGCCATGCACAACACCCAAAACCGCATAGCAATCCGCCACAGTATCTACGGTCAGGCGGAAGGCAACGGTATCGGATAATTGCTCAAACGTGACGTGATTGCGCTGCATCTTGTCCCAGATCGAATAGGGCGTTTTGACGCGGCTGCTGACTTCCGCTGGAATGTCCGATGCCTCGCAGGTCCCCTCCAACTCCGCGCTGACCCGCTCCTGTAAATCCTCTCCGCCCTCGTGCAGAAACTCCAGGCGGCGCAATACGGACTGCCGGGCATCGGGGTTCTGCTCAGCAAAAGCCAGGTCTTCCAATTCCTGTTTCAGGCGCTGCATCCCAAGGCGTTCGGCCAAAGGGGCATAGATCTCCATCGTTTCGGTCGCGATGCGTAGACGCTTTTCCTTTGATTTCAGGTAATGCAGGGTCTGCATATTGTGCAGACGGTCGGCCAGCTTGACCAACAGCACCCGAATATCATCGGACATGGCCAAGACCAGTTTGCGGAAATTCTCCGCCTGCTGGTTGGCTTCGGGCTGTAGTTCAAGTTTGGCCAGCTTGGTCACGCCGTCCACCAAACGACCGATATCTTCGCCGAAAATCTCGCTGATTTCTTCAATCGTGGCGACCGTATCTTCGACGGTGTCATGCAACAGGGCGGTGACGATTGTGGCGCAATCCAGCTTATAATCAGCCAGAATGGCGGCGACTTCCACGGGGTGGGAGAAATACGGATCGCCCGAGGCGCGTAGCTGGCTGCCATGGGCCTTCATGGAAAAGACGTAAGCCCGGTTCAGCAGATCTTCATCCAGATGACTATCGTAATCTGCGACCCGTTCGACCAGTTCGAATTGCCGGATCATTGTGCCTGACCTTTGGACACTGTGATCATGCCAGTCATTGCAGTCATCACAATTAATGTGGCGACAAATACTGCTGCCACAAACAACAGCGGCGCCGCACAGGGCGGCGCCGGTTGTTGGCGCAAACGCGTCGCGGCGTGCCCGGAAGCGTTATGGAGGCTATGGTCAGCTTTAGGCTGCATCCCCATCTTCGGCAGCTGCTTCGTTCGGATCCGTTTCGAGCGGCGCGGGATCGGCCACTAAAACTTCCGATTCCTCGATATTATCTGCGAACTGGTGGCTCAACATCTGCGCCTCCATATCGTCTTCTTCCGGCTCATCCACTTCAACATGACGTTGCATGGTCTGGATGACGTTGTCACGCAGCGTATCAGCGGACACCGTCTCTTCGGCAATTTCACGAAGTGCGATGACCGAAAACTTATCCCGATCCTCTGGCACCGTGATCTCAGCACCGGCGGAAATCTGCCGGGCGCGGCCAGCCGCAATCAATACCAGATCAAACCGGTTATGTACCTTATCAATGCAATCTTCTACGGTAACACGAGCCATAATCGTTATATCTCCACTACATCCCGGATGCGCGCCGCAAAATGCGCCAGATACCAAAATCGGGCGCTATAAATAAGGCGGTAGGGACGGAAAATCAAGGTTCATGTAAAGCACATTTGCCAATAGTGCAAACGACTTAGTTCTATTAATCCACAATCTGCTCAATTTGCTGCTCAAGTTGTTTTTCTGGCGCTAGATCTATTTGCATATCGGCTTGCAGATCGGTGGCGGATTTACCCGAAACCGGGTGCCGCCATTCGGGTGCCACATCGGCCAGAGGCAGAACAACAAATGCCCTTTCCGATAACCTTGGATGGGGCAGAACCAGGCCCCCGTCGCTGTCGCTGTCGCTGTCTCTTGGAATAATCAGGTCGTCATAGACCAGCAAATCCAAATCAATAATGCGGGCGGCCCAGCGCACCCCGCGATGACGTCCCAGACGAGCCTCTATCCGATGCAACAAAGCCAGTAAGGCAGCTGGTGCCAGGGCCGTCTCGACCCGCGCAACAGCGTTGATAAACCATGGTTGATCAGAGGCAGGCACAGGCGCGGACCGATACATAGGCGAGCATTCTGATACCCTTACGCCAGCTTGGCGCAATTCCACCAACGCCTGGGTCAATACCTCGACCGGCGCGCCAAATTCCGGAGAGGACAAATTACCGCCCAAGCCCAACAGGATCATTTCATTTCCTTTTTGCCCATCAGCCGTAGAATATTTGTTGGGAACAATTGTGGCCCCCACGCCACATACCGTTTAGACTGCAGGCCATATTGCCCCGATATATCGGGGTTCTACAATAATTTGAGTAGAATTCAAAAATTTAGAACTCAATTTTTTAGCGCGATACGGCCATTATTTGTAAGGATTATTCCATGAACCAGCCACTAGAGCGCATTGCGCTGTTTATTGACGGCTCCAACCTATTTGCGGCTGCCAGGTCCCTTGGCTTCGATATTGATTACAAGAAGTTGCTGGAATATTTCTCCGCCCGTGGCTACATGGTCCGCGCCCTTTATTACACTGCGTTGATCGAGGATCAGGAATATTCCCCCATTCGGCCCCTGGTCGATTGGCTGGATTACAACGGCTACACCATGATCACGAAGCCCACCAAGGAATTCACCGATCCCACCGGCCGGCGCAAGATCAAGGGCAATATGGATATTGAACTAGCCGTCGACATGTTGGAAATGGCGGATAGCCTGGATCATCTTTACATCTTTTCCGGCGACGGTGATTTCCGCCGCTTGGTTGAAGCGGTCCAGCGTAAGGGTAAACGGGTGACCGTCGTCTCCACCGTGCGTACATCGCCACCAATGGCGGCAGATGAACTACGCCGGCAGGCAGATGTTTTCCTGGAGCTGGAAAAACTAATCCCAGAAATCTCACGCCCCGGCAACAGACGCCCCGTATCGCCGCCAACGCAACGTGGGGCTAAAGATAAAACATCGGGAACAGCAGACGACGATCAATATTCCGACGATGGCTTCGGCGACTATGACGACGATGATGACGAATTTTATGATGACGGCCAAAGTCAAAGCGCCTAGAGCATGTTCACATTAAACATGCCCAGATACTCGGGACTCTTAAGAATACGAGAAATTGAACCAATCACTTGGGTCGCGAGAGCGACCCCAGCTAATTCAACATTTCTCTGATGACATCCTCTAAAACCCTGATCGCCGACCCAGCCGCTGATTGCGATCTATGCCCACGGTTGGTGGCCTTCCGAAAAGAGAGCCAGATCAAGAATCCGGACTGGTTCAACGGTGCCGTTGGATCCTTTGGCGACACCAAGGCCCGCCTGTTAATCGTTGGTTTGGCGCCTGGCCTGACCGGAGCAAACCGCACGGCACGGCCCTTCACAGGGGATTTTGCCGGTGATCTATTATATCAAACCTTGGCCGAGTATGGATTTTCCACGGGCACCTATGACAAACGGGCCGATGATGGCGTCACCTTGAACGATTGCCGGATCACTAACGCCGTGCGCTGCGTGCCGCCACAGAACAAACCTACCGGGGCGGAGGTGAAGACCTGCCGGCAATTTTTGGTGGGGCAGTTGACCCAGGCGCCTGCGCCACGCGCCATCCTGGCCCTGGGACGCATTGCCCACGACACCATGTTGACGACGTTGGAATTGCGCCGGGCCGCCTATCCATTCAGTCATGGCGGCAAGCACGAGCTGGAGGACGGCCGGGTGCTTTACGACAGCTATCACTGCTCCCGCTACAACACCAACACCCGGCGTCTGACCACGGATATGTTCCGGGATGTCTTTGCGGTTATCCGTGCGGATCTTGACGCGCTTTAGCAGGCTGCTGAAAAACGCATGCCTGGTTTGATTTGTCGAGGAATTCGG
>JAPKBD010000225.1 GCA_028824965.1 Alphaproteobacteria bacterium
CCCTGCCGCATCAGCTACTAAAGATAGCGCTGAAAAACAACATCGCGATATTTTCGGATAATTTTCCCATTCCGACCTGGTCATGGTCGGTCGTCGTCGTTGGCTCGTCCGCCAGGTCCGCACCCCAGATCATAAAGGCGGCAACAATGGCCAGGCCGATCAGCCCGGCGCAGATGACCGCGACCCGCCAATCCCAGGCTTGTGCGATGCCAATCATAAAAATTGGTGCCGCAGCCCAGCCCAGATTGCCGCACAGGGCATGGGTGGCATAACCGCGGCCCAGGCGGTGGGTGCTGACTTTCGCGGTTAGGATGGACAGGTCGGCTGGATGAAAAACGCTGTTGCCAATACCTGCCAGGATCGAAAGGGGCAGCAGCATCCAATAGGAGGCAACCAAGCCGCAGGCCAACGTGGCGACCGATAACAATGTCAGGCCCGATAACAAAATTCGCCGGGCACCAAAGCGATCCACCAGGAAACCGGCTGCAGTCTGCGCGATGCCGGAGGAGCCGTATAATACCGTCGTTAACAAACCCAACGCCGCATACGAAACCCCGAATTCATCTTTCAGCAACAAAAAGACAGAGGGCAGGACCAAATGGAAAAAATGGCTGGCCCAATGGGCGGCACCAACCAGGCCCATGACACGAATGTCGCGGCCCAATGATGGCGGTGATGATGGCGCGGTGGGAAGGGCAGTCATAGTGTTGTTAGATCACTTTATTGGCTAAATTGCAAAACCGCGACACCCAGCGCGACAATACACGTTGCCAAAATCCGGCGCTGGCCAAACGGTTCCCGTAACAAAACTGCGCCGATCAAGGCGGCGGCAATAACGGATGTCTCCCGTAACGCTGTCACCATGGCCAGGGGCGCCTGCGTCATTGCCCAGATCGCCAAGCCATAGGCTGTGGCGGATAATAGTCCGCCACCCAAGGACGGTAGCCAATATTTGCGCAATGCTGCCACTAACTCGGGCCGACTCCTCACAAACGGCAAAAGTATTGGCATGGGCAGGCCATCGAGCAGGAACAGCCAGACAATATAGGCCAGGGCATCGCCTGATAAACGGCCGCCCAGACCGTCGGCAACGGAATAGGCCGCAATGGTCAGGGCCGTAAACAAGGCCCAGGCAACAGCTTGTCGGTTCTTGTCCTGGCCGCGACCGGACAGGGCCAGGGACAAAACACCGCCCGTGATCAATAAAATTGCCAGGACGGAACCGATGGCCAGGCTTTCCCCAGCCCAGTACCAAGCCGCAGCTGCGACCATCAGGGGAGAGGCGCCGCGGGCAAGGGGGTAAACCTGGCCCAGGTCGCCGAACCGATACTGCATGATGAGCCCGGCATAATAGGCCTGATGGATCACCATGGATGCGGCCAGGTAAGGCCAGCTTTCAGGATCGGGCAGGCCGACAAAGGGCAAAAACATCAAGGCCAAAAGACTATGGGTCAAATTAACCAGGGCCAGGGATACCACACGGTCAGCGACCGCTTTGACTATGGCATTCCAGCAGGCATGCATGAGGGCCGCCGCCAGTATCAACAGCAGCAAGGTTGTCGTCATAGTGTTGCGACCCGTGTCCGTATTTGTGGCCGGGATGGGCCGAAAGCCAGTAAGACTGTAGGGGCCGATTCGTGATAAGCAGGCATATGGTGAAAGATTACTACCATCGCATTCAACATTCCGTTCGCCGCTATCCCCGGTGGCTGCGGTTGGTTGTCGGCGTGTTGCTTATCCTTTGTGGCATTTTGGGTTTCCTTCCCATCCTTGGCTTTTGGATGTTGCCCCTTGGTCTGCTGGTGTTGTCATACGACCTGCCCTCGATACGGCGTCGGCGTCGGCAATTTGAAGTGTGGTGGTTGCGCCGCTGGCGGGCCCGGACATGAAGCTGAAACACAGGCCTGATGTGGCAAAAAGGAGGTTGGAGGCGCGGACCGGACTCGAACCGGTGTTCACGGCTTTGCAGGCCGCTGCGTAACCACTCCGCCACCGCGCCATCCAGCTTGATGACACTCCTGGCAAATTCGGAGCCAGATCACGCATCAAGACACACGCTTCATAATGCGCCTTCCGTGTCCGGTCAATGTCTGCGTCACCGATCTTTTGCTTTCAATAAGGGGATCATTGTTTTGCGTGCCCGGCACGCCTATAACAGCAGATAAGGAATACCTAAAGCTATGGATATGCAATGCAAGATAATGCAACCGCTCGCTTAAATATGGTCAACAATCAGTTGCTGACCAATAAGCTAACCGATGATCGGGTCACCCAGGCGCTCTTGTCGGTACCGCGAGAAAATTTTGTGCCCAAGGCCCTGCGCGGCGTTGCCTATGTAGATGAAGACATCGCATTGGGCGGGGGGCGCTATTTGATGGAGCCTATGGCCTTTGCCAGATTGATCCAGGCGGCGAACATCGGCCCGGATGACGTGGTGCTGGATATTGCCTGCGGGACCGGGTATTCGACGGCTGTCCTGGCGCAACTGGCCGCAACTGTTGTTGGCCTGGAAGCGGATGAAGATGCCGTCGCAGGGGCAGAGGCGCAATTGTCCGCCCTTGAGGTTGATAACGCCGCCATCGTTACAGGCGTCTTGGCGGATGGCTGCGCCGAGCAGGGACCATACGATGTGATATTCGTAAATGGCGCGGTGACAACAGCACCTAGCGCGTATACCGGGCAGTTGACGGAAGGTGGGCGGTTGGTCGTGGTTGAACGCGAAGGGCAGTCCAGTCGTGCCGTGATATATACCAACAGGAAAGGCTTGATCTCGCGTCGGGAGCTATTTGATGCCATGATCCCTCTATTGCCGGGATTTCAGGCAGTCGAAGCCTTTCAATTTTGAAACGAAGAAACTTTTTTTTTGCGCAAGCCATAGGCACTATTTTAGGGCGGCCGCCTGAGCGGTCGAAGAATTTTGATGATCAGGAATATTAACCGTCCGCGCGTTGCACCGCTAACTTGTGTGGGACTTCGCATAATGCTTGGTGCATCAGTTGCGATTTCCGCAATAGTGGTGCAAACATCGGCATCTGCGGAAACCTTGTTTGAAGCGCTGTCCAGCGCCTATGTCTCTAACCCTACCATACAGGCCGCGCGCGCCTCGGTCCGGACCACGGATGAAGGCGTGCCACAGGCTCTCTCCGGTTGGCGGCCGACGGTCTCTATCAGCGGTTCTGCCGGTGTGCAAAATTCTGAAACGTCGACGGCAACAACGTCATCGGACCAGGATTTAGTGCCGACCACCCTGAGCGCCGATGTCAGCCAATCTATTTATTCCGGCGGTCGTACCGTGGCCGGAACCAGCCAGGCCGAGGCGAATGTACAAGCGGCCCGGGCGCAATTGGCCGTTACCGAACAGCGGGTTCTGTTGGATGGTATTACCTCGTTCCTGAACGTATTGCGGGACCAGGCCACAGTACAATTGACGAAAAATAACGAAACCGTCCTGCAACGCCAATTAGAGGCGACGAAGGACCGTTTTGAAGTGGGGGAAGTTACCCGCACGGACGTTGCCCAGGCTGAAGCCCGTCTATCGGGTGCGGTCGCGGACCGGGTTAATGCAGAGGGTAATTTGGCCGTCTCCCGCGCCGGTTATCGCCAGGTGTTTGGTGTCATGCCGGCAACCCTGCAGGCAGCCCCGCCGTTGCCTAATCTGCCGACGAATGTCGCAGAAGCCATTGCCACGGCAGAGGCGGAATACCCCTCCATCATGGTTGATATACAAGGCGAAATTGCAGCCCGCCATGCCGTCGCCGTCGCAAAGGGCCAGTTGTACCCTTCAGTCGATCTGGCCGGGCGTCTGCGTCGTACGGATGAGACGTCGGTGGAAGATACGGATGTTACGTCTTCGTCATTGATCGCCTCCGTATCTGTGCCTTTGTATCAGGGCGGTGCGGTCCATTCGCAAATCCGCCAGGCAAAGGAATTGTTGAACCAACGCCGTATTGAGGTGGAACGTGGTCGTCGTACCGTCATTCAGGTGGCTAGTCAGGCCTGGGATCGGATGTCGACGACGCGGTCACAGATTTCTGCCCGGTCGGAGGAAATTCGCGCCAATGAAATCGCCCTTGAAGGTGTCCGACAGGAGGCTGAGGTCGGCTCTCGTACGACCTTGGATGTCCTGGACGCGGAACAGGAATTGCTGAATTCCCGTGTTACGCTGGTGATCGCAGAACGGGATGAATATGTCGCTGGTTATACATTGTTGGCGGCAATCGGTCGTTTAACAGCGGCCCATATCGGCCTACCGGTGGAAATCTATGATCCCAACCTGCATTACCAAAAGGTGCGTAATAAATGGTGGGGCTGGAATACCGTGAAAGATTAAGATTTTTTTCACCACATCACGTTAACAAATTCATATAAGTATCGATGATTACAGTATTAGCCTTTTTGGCCGTCATCTTTTACAATGCAGGTGAATCACTTTTCCTTCAAGGGTCGCGCCCATGACTGACGCCGACGAACAAGACGACGACCGGGAACCAACGATGGAGGAGATTCTGGCCTCTATCCGCCGGATTATCTCTGACGACGAAGAAGAAGGCGGGGCCGCCGAAGAAGGCGAGGCCGACGAGGCTGAGGCTGAGGCTGAAGCCGAAGAAGAACCGGCTGAAGAGCCCGCTGAAGAAGATGAGGATGAAATCCTCGAATTGACCGAGATCGTAGAGGACATTGATGATGTCCCGGATCTGGAGCCGGAACTCGACCCCGCGATGGAGGAAGAGGTTGCGGAGGAAGAAGAACCGGTTCCCGTCGATGATTTCGATAGTATCGAGATTGAGGAGCCGGAGCCCGAACCGGTTTTTGAGCCCGAACCTGTTGCCGCAGCACCTGCACCAGGAACCGCACCGTCTCCCGCGGTGGATCTTCACACCCTTCTGTCCGACCATGCAGCTGAGGCAACGACGGATACATTCAGCGGCCTGACCGGTGCCGTTTCCGCTGCCCGCGGAATGCCCATGGGCTATGCCCATCAGACATTGGAAGATCTGGTCAAGGATCTGTTACGGCCCATGTTGAAGGAATGGTTGGACGAAAATCTACCGGCGCTGGTAGAACGCCTTGTAGAAAAGGAAATCGTCAAGCTGGTAGGACGGGCGGACAATAGCTAAACCGCAGTTATAGGGCTTTACCTTCTCCATAGCTTGAAGATACCTATTCGCTATTATTATTGTATTGGGCGGCATTGGCACCAATTTTGGTGCTGAAGCCCGGCCTGTTTTGAAAGAGGGTTCGGCAATGCTGGACAAGACCTTTATGCCTTCCGAAGTCGAAGGCCGATTGTATCAACAATGGGAAGATACCGGCGCGTTTTCGTGCGGCGCGCCCCAAAACCCCGCCCCGGGTGCCCAGTCTGGGGATGGTGCCGCACCCTATGCCATCGTTATCCCGCCACCCAATGTGACGGGCAGCCTGCATATGGGCCATGCCCTGAACAATACTTTGCAAGATATCATGATCCGCCTCAACCGCATGCGCGGGAAGGATGTCTTGTGGCAGCCGGGTATGGACCATGCGGGCATCGCCACCCAGATGGTGGTTGAAAGGATGTTGGCAGAGGATGGCATCACCCGCCAGGACCTGGGCCGGGAAAAATTCATCGAAAAAGTTTGGGAGTGGAAAGACCAATCGGGCGGAACAATTACGGGACAGCTGAAACGCCTTGGTGCGTCCTGCGATTGGCCACGGGAACGTTTCACTATGGACGAGGGGCTGTCCACCGCTGTCCGTAAAGTCTTTGTCGATCTGCACAAACAGGGCTTGATCTATAAAGACAATCGCCTGGTCAACTGGGACCCGAAATTGCGCACGGCGATCTCGGACCTGGAAGTTCAGCAGACGGAGGTCGCAGGTCACCTGTGGCATATAAAGTATCCGCTCGAAGATGATGGCGGCAAATTCATAACCGTTGCCACTACGCGGCCTGAAACGATGCTTGGTGACACAGCCATTGCCGTGCACCCCGATGATGCCCGCTATAAGGATCTGATCGGAAAATACGCCATATTGCCTTTGGTGGGCCGTCGTCTGATCATCGTGGCGGACGACTATGCGGACCCCGAACAAGGTTCCGGCGCGGTGAAGATGACCCCGGCCCATGACTTCAATGATTTCGAGGTGGGCCGCCGCCACGATCTAGAAATGATCAATGTGCTGGATGATCAGGCCCGTATCAACGATAACGCGCCAGAGGCGTATCGCGGCCTGGATCGCTTCGATGCACGGGAAAAGATTTTGGCCGACCTGGAAGCCCAGGGCCTGATCGTGCAGATCGATGAACATATCCACATGGTGCCTTATGGTGATCGTGGCGGTGTCCCGATTGAGCCGTGGTTGACGGAACAATGGTATGCGGATGCCGAAACCCTGGCCAAGCCGGCTATTGCGGCCGTGCGCTCGGGCCGGACAAAATTCGTGCCCGAGATGTGGGAGAAAACCTATTACGAATGGATGGAAAACATCCAACCCTGGTGTATCTCCCGCCAGTTATGGTGGGGGCATCAGATCCCGGCCTGGTACGGACCGGACGGGGAAATCTTTGTCGAGATGACGGACGAGGCGGTGGAAGCTGCCGCCCTGGCCCATTATGGCAAAGTGGTCGAGTTGCGCCGTGACGAAGATGTGCTGGATACCTGGTTCTCCTCCGGCCTATGGCCCCTGACCACCCTCGGCTGGCCCGAAAACACGCCCGAATTGGAACGCTATTATCCCACCGCTTTGTTGGTGACGGGGTTCGATATCATCTTCTTTTGGGTGGCCCGGATGATGATGCTGGGTTTGCATTTCGCTGATGAAGTCCCGTTCGACACAGTCTATATCCATGCCTTGGTGCGCGATGCCAAGGGGCAGAAGATGTCCAAATCCAAAGGCAATATTGTCGATCCGTTGGATTTGATCGAAAAATACGGTGCCGATGCCTTGCGCTTTACCCTGGCCAGCCAGGCCGCCCAGGGACGGGATGTGAAGCTGTCGGAACAGC
>JAPKBD010000226.1 GCA_028824965.1 Alphaproteobacteria bacterium
TGGTGGGCGCGCCTGGAATCGAACCAGGGACCTCCGCCATGTCAAGACGGCACTCTAACCATCTGAGCTACGCGCCCGGAACCATCGTGCGCGTCGTTGCCGCGTTAGGATGTTTCGCTAGCACGGGATATATGGGAAAGCGCCGGGCTGCGCAAGCCTGCAATGGATAAAGTCGCGGACTATTTTGCGACTGGCGTTGCCCTTGGTCGTAAAATTTGCAACGATCCGATTTTTCGACGTGTCTTCAATTGGGGAAATGAAATGCGTAACCGAGTAGGATTGACTGCCTTCGCCACATTTGCAGGGGTGTTTTTGCTGTATGCAGTCTTTATGACGGGTTCGACCCTCGCACAGACCGCTATTGGCGGCTTGACGCCGGCCTCTCCACAGCCTGGTAAAGGCGCTGCCCAAGGCCTGGCGGTTGAATATATCCGGATCCTTGCCCGCCATGTAGATGAAATCGAAGTTGCCGGCAAAGGCAAGCCGGGCGAACCGATAAGCATGCTGGATTGGAATGTCGGTGACGGCCCGGTATTGACACATGAGGACGATGACGGGGTTGCGGCACGTATATCTGGCTTTATTAAGTTCGAGGCCGCGGGCGATTATATGATGGCGATCCAATCCAACGATGGTGTCCGCCTGACAATCGGCGGGAAACTCATTATTGATGACCCGGACGTCCATATGGACCGGTTCAGCCCGAACGTCACCGTGCAGGTGCCGCACGCTGGGTGGTATCCCCTGTATTTGCTGTATTTTGAACGCAAAGGGACCGCGACCCTGGAGCTATATTGGCAGCCCCCCGGTGCCGACGGTTTCGATTTTGTGCCTGAGGAGGCCTTTGCCCATTAGACCTTAATGTCTTAGAACTTAACTTAAGGCAAAACCCTGGTAGCCATTGGCGACAACGTCCTCGCATTTCTCCAGATAAACCGGGTAGCCACCCATATAGGGCATGAAGACCCGCGGTTTGCCGGGAATATTGGCACCCACGTACCAGGAGCTGCATGTCGCCCGCAGGGACAGGCCAGCGGTCTCACCAACATGGGCAACCCAGTCGTCTTCGGCCTGCTGTTCGGACGTGATTTGGACATGACCGTTCTGGCGCATGTAATCCAGGCAATCAGTGATCCAATTCACGTGCTGCTCAATCGAGGGCAGCATGTTCGTCAACACAGACGGGCTGCCGGGACCCGTCACCGTAAATAGATTTGGGAAACCTGCGATAGATAGCCCCAGATACGATTTCGGGCCTTCCGACCATTTATCAGACAGCGTTTTGCCGCCCGTGCCCTGGATATCAATTTTCAGCAAGGCGCCCGTCATGGCGTCAAAGCCGGTGGCAAAGACGATGGCATCAAAGGCGTATTCCTCACCCCCGACGCTGAGGCCCTTTGGCGTGATCCGATCAATTGGATCCGATGAAACATCAACCAGGGTGACGTTGTCACGGTTGTAGACTTCCCAATAATTGGTATCGACACACAAACGCTTGCAGCCAAAGACATTGTGCGGTGACAGCAGATCAGCGACCTTTGGATCATCGACGATGCTGCGGATCTTGCCACGAACGAATTCCGCCGCCGTGTCGTTGGCATCTGCCTCCAACATCAAATCGCCATAGGAACCCATGAACCCGAAGCCGCCATAGGCCCATTTTTCCTCAAACCTTTGTTGACGGTCTTCCGCGCTCGCGCTCAGGGCCGGGTCCAGGCTGAATTCAATATCAATGCCGCCCGGCCGCTCCCGCGCACGGTCCCGCAGGGCGGAATAGTCGGCCTTCACCTCCACGGCGTAGTCCTGGTCGATGGATTTGTTGTGGGCCGGCACCATGTAATTCGGTGTGCGTTGAAACACCGTTAGATGTTCAGCTTGTTCCGCCATGATTGGGATCGATTGAATGGCGGATGATCCGGTACCGATGACACCGACGCGTTTGCCGGTAAAATCCACGCCTTCATGAGGCCAATGGCCGGTGTGATAGGTCGCGCCCTGAAAACTATCCAAGCCGTCAAACTTTGGCATGTTCGCAGACGACAGGCAGCCCGTGGCCATGACCACGAATTGCGCTGACCATTGGTCATTGGATTGGCCGTTTGCCGCCCTGTCACCGCTGGTTTCAATCTGCCAGCGGCCGCTGTCATCATCGAACTTCGCCGAACTAACCCGCGTGTCGAACTGAATATCGCCGCGCAGGTCGAACCGGTCCGCCACGTGATTGGCGTAGCTGAGAATTTCAGGCTGCGGCGAATAGCGTTCGGACCATTCCCATTCCTGTTGCAGCTCATCCGAGAATTGATAGGAATATTGCATGCTTTCCACATCGCACCGGGCACCGGGATAGCGGTTCCAGTACCAGGTGCCGCCAACGCCGCTGCCGGCCTCAAACACCCGTGCCGTCAGTCCCAAGCCATGGGCCCGGTGCAGCATGTACATGCCCGCAAAACCCGCGCCAACGATAATCAGATCAAAATCACATTTTTCCGTGGCACCCGCATGATCTTTGGAACGGGGAGCGCCCGCATCTATATCAGACATTATCTACCTATCAGCTCATCTACAATTTGCCGGATCATTGTTTCCCCGGACCGCAGAGTCAACTGCAGAGTCAAGTGAGGCTGGCGCTTATGCTTGCCATATTGGGCAAGACTGTTCCCGCAGGCGGGGAATAGCGTAGTATGAGACAACAATAAAGTTTGGAGGATTTGTTATGGGCATCACCGATGACTGGCTGGCGCTGACCACCGAAGGCACTTTGGAGCCGGATTTAAAGATTTGCGACCCCCATCATCATCTGTGGGACGCCATCTTTGATCCAGCGGCAGAATTTCGTACAGAGCAGGTGGAGCACCGTTATCTGTTTCACGAAATCCTGGCGGAGATATCCTGTGGCCACAACGTCGCCTCCACCGTCTTCATCGAATGCGGTGCTATGTATAAGGCGGATGGCCCGCGCCATATGCGCCCGGTGGGGGAGACTGAATTCGTCAACGGTATTGCGGCCATGAGCGCATCGGGGCGTTATGGCGATGCACGCATTGCCGCTGGCATTGTCGGCCTGGCAGACCTGAACCTGGGCGGAGGTGTGAAAGAGGTGTTGGAGGCGCACATCGCCGCGGGCTCCGGCCGCTTTCGCGGTATTCGCCATGCAGCATCCTGGGATGCCTCTGACCAGATCCGAAACTCTCATACTAAGCCGTGGGACGGTATGATGGCGGATGCCACATTCCGCGAAGGCTTTGCCCAACTGGCGCCCTTGAATATGAGCTTTGAAGCCTGGTGCTATCACCCGCAAATTTCTGAGGTCGCCGACCTGGCCCGTGCCTTCCCGGATACGACGATGATCTTGAATCACTTCGGCGGACCTATCGGTATTGGCCCCTATAAGGGCCAGCGGGACGAGATCACGGCCCAATGGCGTCTGGATATTGACGAGCTGGCAAAATGTCCCAACGTGGTGGCAAAGCTGGGCGGCATCAATATGCGGGTCAACGGCTATGACTGGGACTTGCAAAGCAAACCCCCCAGCTCAGAAGAATTGGCGGCGGCAACGCGGGAATATTACGACCATTGCATTGATCGCTTTGGGGTGGATCGTTGTATGTTCGAGTCCAATTTTCCTGTGGATAAGCGGACGTGTAGTTACAACGTGTTGTGGAACACCTTTAAGCGCATCGCGTCGGGCTGCTCCGAGGCTGAGAAAGCGGCGCTGTTCCATGATACCGCCGCGCGCGTTTATCGCATCAACGTTTGATTTAGGACGTATAGTTAGTATTGGCCCGAATTATGAGTGAACACATTATGAGTGAACGTATTGCCGTTATCGGCATGGGGCAAATGGGCTCCGCCATGGCCGCTCGGTTGAGCGAGGCGCAATTCGACGTCGTAGGCTATGACATTAACGAAGCGACGCGGCAAAGCCTTATGGACCAGGGCGTTAATATGGCTGATAGCCTGAGCGCGGCGTTATCAGGGCGGACCACGGTGCTGTCATCTTTGCCTGATCCCAACGCCGTGAAGGGTGCCTGGATGGGCGAAGGGGGTATCATCGCCCTGGCCGAACCCGGTTCCATGTTGGTGGAATTAAGCACAATCGACCCTGACACCATGCGCGAGGTGGGTGCCGCCGCCACCGCCCACGGCCATCAGGTGCTGGACTGTCCCGTCAGCGGCAGCCCGACAGAGGCGGCGACCGGCAAGCTGATCCTGTTAGTGGGGGGGGAGGCCCCGACATTGGAGCGGGCCGGGTCCTTGTTTGATGTCTTAGGCCAGACCTGGCAGCACACAGGCGAGGTGGGCACGGCAAAGGTGGTGAAGATCGTCAACAATATGATGTCCATGGGCAATGTCCTGGTGGCATCAGAGGCATTTTCCCTGGGCGTGGCGGCGGGTGTTGATCCGCAAAAGCTGTTCGATGTCATCTCGGTCAGTGGGGGTCGGTCCCACCATTTCACCAAACGTTTCCCCAATGCCCTGCAGGATAATTTCGAGCCCGGCTTCAAGATGGAGCTGGGGGAGAAAGACCTGTCCCTAGGCGTTGAGCTGGGCCGGGCCATGAAAATGCCCACGCCCACAACGTCTCTGGCCCGGGAGATGTACGCCCTCGCTCTTGCGGAAGGCTATCGGGGTAAAGACATCGTGGCCTTGATGGACATGTATCGGCAGTGGGCCAAGACCGCCAAAGCAGACAGCTAAATCCGGAACATAGAATTAATGCGGGGACACAAAATAAAAAGCTTCTCGTGTCCCCGCATTAGGCTATTTCGGGGCGTAGAAGGCCAATTTGTTGCCGTCTAAATCGCGCACATAGGCAAAGATCATGCCGGCACCACGGGGGCCGACTTCGCCTTCGTCGCTGCCGCCCAGCTCCAATGCCCGGGCGTGAAGCTTGGCGACGGTTTCAGCACTATCGACCATCAGCGCGATCATGGTGCCGTTGCCAACCGATGCGGCCTCACCATCAAATGGTTTGATAATGCCGAACATCGCAGCACCTGCCTTGCTGGACCACATTACCAAACGTTCGTTCGGCGTCATTCTTTTAAGCCCTTGGTCCGCGAATAGTGCATCGTAAAAGGCTGCGGCTTTATCCAAGTCATTCGTTCCAAGGGTTGTGTAACCAATCATAACAATAATAACCTCGTTGTTTTCTTGTTTGGGTGTTTAGGCTTCGAGTAATATGGGCAGGGCCTGGGCGTAGGCTGCCTCTGCCAGAACTTTGATCTCTGGCAAAGTGCGGCTGCCGATGGGGTGTTCGACCATCACGAAGGGATAGTCGGGCAAGCCCAGCATGCGGGCGATATTTTTGACCGTCACTTCGAACGGTTCCGTGCACAGCACTACCGCGCGGCCGCCTAGTTGTTCAAAGCTGATGCCGTCATGCAAACTGCACGTCGAACAACTGCCTCAATCACCCAGGCCCGTGATCAGGAAATCCACATCTGTAGCCGCCGCCTGAATGGTTTCCCCAGGCGCGGGGGCGGAGGCATTAGATTTGGAGAAGATCGGCACAATTGTGCAGCCATGGCGTTGTTCGAACAGCTGGGCTGTTTCCTGCAGCATGTTGACGGCGTTTAATTTGCCGTTCTGCAAAATGCCGATGGTCTTGCCCTCCAGGCTGGCAAGTGCGGGCGCGCGGGAAAAATTCCGCTCCGGCCCGGCTACGGTTGGATCATAGAGTTGCATGGTTGGATTTCCTGTTGTTGGTATCAGTCGCAATCAATACAGACGCCAATGGGTTTGGATTGCATGATGGAGCCCCGGCCCCGGCTCCACGACGGGATAAAGCATGAATGCCCGCCCGCATCACCGCCGCCCATGATCACCAGAATATCATCGGGACTTAGGCCCCGGTGCATTTTGCCCGCTTCCACCAGGGGGGAGGTGCCGCCATCATCGTGTTGTTTGTCATATTCGCCTTGCCGGTATTTGCCGACGGATTTCATGCCATCAACGGTACGGGCGGCATGGCTGAACAGATATTTCTGAACCTGTCGTTTGCTCCACCCCGTGGCGGAGATAACGCGGGCATGTTCGGGCGACAGGACAACGACGGATTGGCCCAATGTAATGCAGCCGTAATTGGCCATAGCATCGGCGATGGAACCCAGCACTTGTTCGGGTGTGTTGCCGCCGTGGTTTTCCACATTACAAAAACCACCGCCCGCAAAGACCGTGACGCTGCTGACGCCGGGGGGATAGTCCTGATCCTCCACCAACAAGGGCCAGGGGTTGCCGCGGGCGCGTTCTGCTATGCAAAAACTGAATTTGCCCGGATGACCCTGGGTGGATTTGTCGGAGATCCCCGGCACCATTTGAAAGACGTTCAACAGGACCAAGCGTACAGCCCGGCCAATGGTTGCGTTGGCCCGATTGCCGGGGCCGAACAGGTTCACATCCGCATTCATGCCGATGTCATCAATCATCGGCCCGCTAACGACCAGCAAAGGGGCCGAGCCGCCTGTAGACGCGGTGGAGCCATGAAAATTAAAAGCAGCCTCGTTCATAGCCTCAAACGCGGCGACGACGACGGGCAGGAATTCCGGCTTGCATCCCGCCATGACCGCGTTCACCGCAATGGCGTGAACAGTGCATTCCAAGCCTGTGGCCGGATGGGTGGCAATCACGGTTTCCGCCGGGCGGCCCTCATACATCAACATCTCGTCCACCCGTTTCACATCCGGTGGGACCACGGGCAGACCATCGGTCCAACCCTGTTCATAGCAATAGTCGATGGCGGCGAGGACGTCGTCCTCAACCTCGTGAATACGGGCGGCAGCCGTGGCCATTACGGTTCTCCTGATCCTGCTTTGTTGCCGCAAGACTACACTGTCGTGATTAGCCGCGCCCCAAAAAATGATGGTCGAATAGTTTCTTCCTTTCCTGTTGCAGGTTGGATAGCATCACAGGTGTCTTGAATTGGTCCAGGCTGTGTAAAAACGATTTGAATTTGGGACTGTACAGCTTGTTGCGGGT
>JAPKBD010000227.1 GCA_028824965.1 Alphaproteobacteria bacterium
CTTTTTTGTGCCTGGGGTGCAGAAAGGTTATAGTTGAGAAATGAAAACAATTGTCATTGGCGGCGGCATCATCGGAGCCTCGGTCGCTTATCACCTGGCCGCGCGCAGCATCGACGTCACCGTACTTACGGGCGGGCATCCGGGCGGCGTGGCCACAGCCGCCTCTTTTGCCTGGATCAACGCGGCACCGGGCAATGCGCGGCCCTACTATGAATTACGCCTGCAGGGGATATTGGAGTGGCATCGCCTGCAACATGAAATTGGCGAACATCTGGCGATCAACTGGAATGGTTCGTTGCGCTGGGAGGCGGATGAAAACGCCACCGCCCAGCCCGTCGCGGAACATGCGGCCTGGGGCTATGCCATCCATCTGGCCAATCAGGATGATGCGGTGAAACAGGAACCAAGCCTGTCCAACTATCCTGACAGGGCGGTCCTATCAACCATGGAAGGCAGCCTTTCCCCCGTGGATACCGCCATGACCCTGCTGGCGGCAGCAGCCGACCTTGGCGCGCAGATTAACGATGATACGGTAAATGCCCTGATCATAAATGACGGCCAGATCACAGGCGTTGAAACAGAGGCCGGCACCATCGATGCCGATCATGTGGTCCTGGCCGCAGGTGTGGCCAATGAGCAATTGGCAGCAGCTGTCGGCGTAACCATACCCATGACAAACCGCCTGGGATTTTTGGCCCATAGTGCGCCCCTGCCCCCAACCTTGCGCGGCCTGGTCCTAAGTCCAGACGCCCATATGCGCCAGAATGCCGACGGCCGCATTATCGTTGGTGAAGATTTCACGGGCGGCAGTGTGCCCGATGATACGGAGGCCATGGCCGAAACCCTGTTCGCTGCAGCCCAGGCACATTTGGCCGGCGATCAAAAACTGGAGGTGGCGCACCACACTATCGGCCTGCGCCCCATCCCCGCCGATGGCCTGCCCATCGTAGGGCCGGTGGCGGCAATCCCGGGCCTCTATATCACCGTCATGCATTCCGGCATTACGCTGGCCGCCCTGGTTGGTCGATTGGCGGCAGAGGAAATCATCACCGGGCAAAGGGTGGAAACACTGGCCCCCTACCGTCTGGAACGTTTTTGAATGTTTCGAACAAACTTAAGCGCAATCTCCATAAGCACCTATACATACAGCCGCATTTTTCGGCTATGTTAGGCAGCAATTGCGTAAGTCACAGTAACGAGAGAGGACGCCGTCATGGATTTGGTTTTCAGCGCCGAGGAATTGGCATTTCGCGATGAAGTGCGGGAATTTCTGGCCACGAAATTGCCCAAGGATATTCAAAACCGTGTACGCCTGAACCCCTCCTACGTCCCCAACACGGACACCATCGCCTGGCAAAAAATCCTCAACGATAAAGGCTGGGGCGCACCGAACTGGCCAATGGAAAATGGCGGCACGGGCTGGAACGCGGTGCAAAAATATATCTATGACGCGGAATATCAGGCTGCTGACTGCCCGCGGCAAAGCCCCTTTGGCATTTCCATGGTCGGCCCAGTGCTGTGCGAATTCGGCAGCGCAGAGCAAAAGGCTCAACATCTCGGCCCCATCATCGCGGGTCAGAAAAACTGGTGCCAGGGTTATTCCGAACCGGGTTCAGGTTCCGACCTCGCATCGTTACAAACCAAAGCCGTGCGGGATGGCGATGAATATGTGGTCAATGGCTCCAAAATCTGGACTTCCCATGCCCATCATGCGGATTGGATTTTCTGTCTGGTGCGCACGAATTCTGACGTCAAAAAGCAGGAAGGCATTTCATTCCTGCTAATGGATATGAAAACGCCGGGCATCACCGTGAAGCCGATCATTTCCATCGACGGCAATCATTACCTGAACGAAGTGTTTTTCGACGATGTGCGCGCGCCTGTGTCCAACCGCATTGGGGAAGAGAACAAGGGCTGGACCTACGCCAAATTCCTGTTGGGGCATGAGCGTACGGGCATCGCAGGCGTGGGCAAATCCTATCGCAAAGTGGAACGTCTGAAGCAAATCGCTGGGATGGAGTTGGATAACGGTGAAAGCATGCTGTCGCAAAGTGCTTTCTCCGCCCGCCTCGCGCGCGCCGAGGTCGCCCTGCAGGCATTGGAATTTACCCAGCTGCGCATTCTGGCCCAGGAAAAATCAGGGCAGCCGCCAGGGCCGGAATCCTCCACCCTGAAGATCGGCGGTACGGAGTTGGAGCAGGATTTGAACGAGTTGATGATCGAAGCTATCGGCTATTACAGCTCGCCCTATCCCAACAATGCGCCCGACCCTGAAACAAACGAGCCTTCCATCGGACCCGCCCATACAGTGGGCCTGATGCAGGAACGTCTGCTACGCCGGGCCGCGACAATTTATGGCGGCAGCAACGAAATCCAGCGCGGCATCATCGCCAAAGCCGTGCTGGAACTTTGAGGCAATTTTCAATTGCTCTTTATCTTAAGAGTTCGAGCATGTTGAAAGTAGATATACGCTTGAGACGCCTGAATTAGGAAAGATTGATCATGCATTACGGATTTTATCTGCCGACCCGGGGGCCAACCTCCAAACCCGACGACCTGGCCGCCCTTGTGCAACAAGCGGAAACACTCGGTTTTCATTCGGTGATGATCGCCGACCACGTGATCTTTCCTACCCAGGTCGACTCCAAATATCCTTATACGGTATCGGGAGCATTCCCTGGTGACGGCGATGCGTTGGAGCAATTGACCCTGATGGCGTTTATTGCTGCCAAAACGGAAAAGCTGCGTTTGGTCACCTCCGTCATGATCCTGCCCCACCGCAACCCCGTGGTCACCGCCAAGATGCTGGCGACGGTTGATGTGCTGTCAAAAGGCCGGGTCACAGTCGGCGTGGGCGTTGGCTGGATGGCAGAGGAATTCGCCGCCCTGAACGCGCCGGATTTTGCCAAGCGCGGCGCGGTCAGTGATGAATATCTGGAAATCTTCGCCAAATTATGGACCGGTGAGCCGGTCAGCCACAATGGCACCTCCTATCAATTTGATGAGGTCAGCTGTCAACCTGCACCTGTGCAACGGCCCGGGCCCCCGATCTGGATTGGCGGTCACAGCCGCCCTGCCCTGCGCCGTGCGGCCAAATACGGCCAAGGTTGGCACCCAGTCGGCGCCAACGCGGCAGCCCCCCTGCCGCCAGATGAGATGGCCGTCCTGATATCGGAGCTGAAACAATTAACCGTGGCCGAAGGCAGGGATTTTGACGCCATGACGCTTTCGTTTAAGGCACCGCTTTATGACACGGCAACCACCATGGAAGACGGCAACCGCCGGCCGTTCTCGGGCACCAACGATCAATTGATCGAGGATATCCACACCTATGCTAATTTAGGCATCGAAGAACTAATCTTCGATTTCCGCTCTCCCACACTGTCGGAAAGCCTGGACCGCATGGAAAAATGCGCCGCCGAGATTATGTCGCCAGCGGGGCTTTAACCTGGCCATTCGGCGTCCCGCAGGTCGGCGACCATACGGTCGTTGACCGCGCCTGATTGACACGGACGTAGACGGGTATCACACTCATCCAACCATCGCGCCTTTGTTGATATTCCCGGCGCGAGCGTTCTCAGTTGAGATTATCTAGACATTGGCTTTCGTCTTAAAGGCATTTGGATGGGGTGATTGGATGAGGCGGCGCAGTTTTTTTCCGCTGTTTGGAGCGATGGCATTAATGCCGTTCGCAGCGCGCGCACAATCTGCGAAAATGCCGGCTGCAGAAATACCGGTCATTGGACTGCTGCATTCCGGCTCGCCGGAACAGAACGCCAAGCGTATGGCTGCATTTCACCGCGGTTTGGCCGAGGCGGGCTTTGTCGAAGGCCGAAATATCGTCATCAAATACCGCTGGGCACATGGCGATAAGGACAAATTGCCAGAAATGGCGGCAGATCTTATCGACCAAAATGTCGTCTTGATCACAACCCCTGGCAGCACACCTGCCTCCCTCGCCGTCAAGGCAGCGACCGATACCATTCCGATTGTCTTTGGCGTCGGATCGAACCCCGTTGCAAACGGTTTGGTCGCCAGCATCGCCCGGCCCGGCGGCAATGCGACCGGGGTAACGTCTTTGAATGCGGAATTGGTATAGAAAAGGCTCGGCCTGTTTCGTGACCTGGTGCCCAAGACATCACAGTATTTTATGCTGATCAATCCCACATCGAACCTCACAGCACCATTTTCCAAGGATCTTGGGCGCGCCGCCGCCAGTCTGGGCATAAAGTTTGAAGTCCTGCGCGCCAGTAATAATCACGAGATTGACGCGGCTTTTGCGCGCATCGCCTCGCTTCCGAACAGCGTTGTCATGTGCAGTCCGGACTCGTTCTTTTACACCCGTCGCAGACGCATCGCCGCGTTGGCACTGCGGGGCAAAGTCCCGACAAGCTTCGATGTCCGGGATTATGTCGATGCCGGCGGGCTCATGAGTTACGGCTCGGATTTTCTCTACGTAATGGCGCGAACCGGAAACTATGTCGGCCGCATACTCAAGGGCGACAAAGCCGCCGATCTACCGGTCGAGCAAGCGAAGAAGTTTGAGCTGATTATTAATTCAAAAACCGCCACGGCATTGGGCATCGATGTGCCGCTGGACATGCTTATGACAGCGAATGCGGTGGTTGAATGAATGACGCCAGCCTGGGAAATGATCAGAAGACCGACGATAGATCTGTGAAACCACGATCACGGCTGGTGCGAAAATATGCCTTGCTGATCAGCGCCCTGGTTTCAGGCTTGCTTATCGCCAGCGGTGCTGTCGAGATCTATTTTTCTTATCAGGAGTCCAAATCCGCGCTGTTGCATATCCAAAAGGAAAAGGCGGTCGGCAGTGCGGCGGTCATTGAACGGTTCGTCAGAGAAGTCGAAACTCAGATAGGCTGGACGATGCACGCCGATTTTCTGACGCCGCAGGCGGCACTGAAGCAGCGGCGGCTCGATTTCCACCGCCTTTTTCGCCAGGCACCGGAAGTCAGCCAAATTGCCTTTGTCGATGCCACCGGACAGGAACAGATTTTGGTCTCCCGGTACGCCGTTAACGTCATTAAAAGCGGCGAGGATTACACCAACGATCCAAATTTCAGCAAAGCAAGCGTTGTCGGCAAGTTTGTCAGCCCGGTCTATTTTCACAGAGGGTCAGAGCCCTATCTTTCATTGGCGCTTCGAAGCCGCGGGAAAAATGCGGGCGTTACCATTGCTGAGGTAAATTTGAAATTCATCTGGGAGGTCATATCAGGGATCAAAGTTGGCGGCACGGGCACCGCCTTCGTGGTCGACCAGAACGGCCTTTTGATCGCCCATCAGGACACCTCTTTGGTTTTACGCAAGACCGATTTGTCGACCATGCCACAGGTGGTCGCAGCGCGGGCCGCTTCCCTGGACGGCCCGGTCCGTGTCGTTGGCCGCATCGCCACGGATACTGGTGGGCATAAAGTTTTATCGTCTTATGCCGCCATTGCCTCGCTTGGCTGGCTGGTATTTGTTAAGACGCCCCTAAGCGAGGCTTTCGTGCCGTTGTATGACTCGCTGCTCCGTTCGGCCATTCTCATTGCTGCGGGCATCATATTGTCAATCATCTCGGGCCTTATACTCGCCCGTCGCATTGTCCAGCCGATTGCAGCGCTTCATCACGGCGTAAACCGGATTGCAGCCGGGGAGCTTGATCATCATATCGATGTCAGGACCGGCGATGAGCTTGAACAGCTGGCCCATGAGTTTAATGAAATGAGTGTGAAGCTTCGGGAATCCTATGACCACGTGGAACGGGTCAGCGCCCTGAAACGTTATTTTTCGCCGCACCTGGCTGAACAAATTGTCTCCTCAACGGACCAACAACTCACCAAAAGCCATCGGCGTGAGATCACTGTCATATTCTGTGATTTGCGAAACTTCACCGAATTCTCATCATCGGCCGAGCCTGAGGAGGCCATGCGGGTACTTGAGCAATATTATATTGGACTGGGCGTTCAGCTGCGCCGGTTCGAGGCGACCATCGGGCATTTCGCAGGTGACGGTTTGATGGCGTTTTTTAATGATCCATTACCCTGTGACGATCACGCAACCCGTGCCGTCCGTATGGCGGCAGCCATGCAGGACGACATGGGGTTATTGGTAAAAGAGTGGGCAAAGCGCGGCTTTGATCTTGGTTTTGGTGTTGGCATCGCAACCGGCTATGCCACCTTGGGCCACATCGGAACTGAGGATCAATTTCATTACACCGCCATTGGCTCCGTCGTGAATTTGTCGTCGCGCCTATGTGATAAGGCAAGCAGCGGCGAAATCCTGATCTCAGAGGCAGTTTACGCGGAAACCGAAGATGTTGTGGATGTCGAACCAGGCGGGGATTACGCGTTAAAAGGCTTCCCAAAAGACGTATCCACCTTCCGGGTGACGGGGCTCATAGAAACTGCGTTACGCGAAGAAGATGGTTGAAGCCATTTCAAGCCGCGTGTTCGCACAAGCACACCTTTCGTATATGACGCGGGTTTTATGTTTTATCGTATCGGGGATCGTCTCAGCTACAGCACGCAACCGTAGTGCGCGCTGGAAACCAAACGTCGGTACTTGCTCAACACCGAACCCACGGGCACGTCGGATAATTCCGGTGTAACCAACTGCGCCATACGGGCCGCCATCTCATCTGGAGTAATATCAAGGTCAAGCCGACGGGTTTTGGGGTTGATAACGATGGTGTCGCCATCGCGCACCGCGCCAATTGGCCCACCCTTTGCGCCTTCAGGACATATATGCCCAACGAGGATGCCGTGGGAGACGCCTGAAAATCGACCGTCTGTGATAAGCGCAACATCTTTTCCCAAGCCACGCCCTTGCAGCTGAATGGTCAAATGCACCATCTCTGGCATTCCGGGCGCACCGACCGGCCCTACATTGCGAACGACAACCACATCGCCGGCAATCACGCTGCCGTTGCGTAACGCCA
>JAPKBD010000228.1 GCA_028824965.1 Alphaproteobacteria bacterium
GCACAGGGATATAGGTGATGTAGGCCGCGTGGCGTTGACGAGAAGGTTATACCAAGCAAGGAAGAAATTAGGCTGATTCTTGAAAAATGCGATGCTCGCTTCAAGCCATTTCTGGTGTGCGCGGTGTTCACTGGAATGCGCATTTCAGAGCTACGTGGCCTGACTTGGGAGCATGTAGACTTCGAAAAGCAAATCATTCGGGTCCGGCAACGAGCAGATTGTTGGAACCAGATGGGTGCCCCAAAGAGTCGCTCTGGCCATCGTGATATCCCGATGGCACCAATAGTGTTCGAAACTCTGGAAAATTGGCGCAAAGACTGCCCTAATGTGGCGAGGCAGAAGCCATTACCAAACTAAAGGGCAAATCAACACGGCCCGGCGTCTATAAATGGTGTGTTCAGCATGCGACGTAATGTTTCGTCGCGCTTCTTGTCATCTGGCTGTTTGGAAGTTTCCGCAGTCACGAGTTTTCCTAATACTTTCGGAGGCATTGCAATGGCAAAACCAAAATGGGAATGGCCTAAAAAAATTAACCTACCAAAAGACTATACCATTCTGACAATAGCAGATTTCCACCGCCCTCCATTAGCGACTAAGGGCAACAAGACATTTAACGCCATTCACAATGCCGTTGGGCGGTCAATTATGCTGTGGACAATGGTGGAAACCTATCTCCAACATATTTTCATGACTTTGACGGCCCCACAAGGCGTGGGTACGAGCCATGCCTTTGAGTCAGTAACAAGCCTCCGGGACCGAACCGAAATGATTGATGCGGCAGCGAGAGTGGAAATTGGCCGTTTTGCGAAACAGCAATTGCTGAGCGAACTATTAAAAAGAACTGAATTAATCCGGCAGGCGAGTGGACGCCGCAATGACGTTGCGCACGGAATTCCTACTACACGCCCCACAGGGTGTTTTGTTGAGCCATCTAGGTTTGCCCCCCCCGCCGAAAAACCAAAGGGATATTTTTGCCTAAATATCGTTACGAATCTAAGATCGTGAATGGTTTTGCAGACAAATTCGCTCGCCTGTCTGCGGAGACGCATAATTTCTGGGCTGATCTTCATAACGAACTGGAACCATACCGTAGAAGGTAACCATCTCGCAAAAAACTCTAGCGGCAACAACTTTAGCCCTCGCCCTCGGCATCATCGCCGGTGGGTCCGCTACCAAGCACATACATCTCGACCCGGAATTACGGTGCCAGTTTACTAAATAGGATCACTTGGCATCATGAATGACAGGACACGCGTCAATGCCCCGTGCCCAGCTACAACGGGGCTGTGCGGGATTCACGGTTCTTTCTTACGGGGCACGGTTTCCGTAATGGTATGCAGCGCTGCGCCTGCTGAATCGCCTAAATTTTCATCCCGGTTGATACGACCGCGCCCGGTTTCGGCGGCGATTTTCGCGTCTTTCAGCGCTTCCTTCGCGTATTCGGACTCAGACTTAATTCGTCTTGGATCAAATGGTTTCGGTTCGGGTCTTGCCATCGTTGTTACCCCTATCTTTACGACCAGGAACAAAACATTGGTGAATTAACCGATACTCTCCACACGACGCCTAACAACCGCCATAGTGTCACACAGAGGTATCCGCACGGCAAACAAATTGATAACGCCGGGATTTTATGATAGTTACCAAAATTTTGGCCGCGCCGATGTCGAGGCGCTATAACCCTTGGATGCAGGAGGAAACGAACCATGACTGACCGACCCGGACCACTGACTGGCATTAAGGCCGTCACCTGCTCCACCGCACAGGCGGGGACCGTGCCGTATATGTTGATGGCGGATCTGGGGGCCGAGGTGATCAAGATCGAGATCCCCGGCGTTGGTGATGCTTCACGCACGGCGGGTGAGATGAAGGGTGAGATCAGTTCGTTCTTTGAGACCAACAACAGGGGCGTGAAAAGCCTGACCTTGAACCTCAAATCTGATGAAGGCCGCGCGATCCTGCACAAACTGGTGGCGGAGGCTGATATATTTGGCCAGAATTTTCGCCCTGGTGCAGCCGAAAAAAACGGTTTTGGTTACGAGGACCTTCGAAAGATCAATCCAGCTTTGGTTTATGTTTCCATATCCGGATACGGGCTGGCGGGGCCACACGGGCCGCTGCCCGGTACAGATGCGGTCGGCCAGGCCCTGGGCGGGATCGCGGAAGCTTATGCGGGACCGGGGGAGCCGATGCGGACCGGCGTTGTCTCTGTGGCCGATGAAACCTGTGCCATTCTGTCGTTCGGCGGCCTGCTGGCGGCGCTTTTGTATGCTAAGAATACCGGCATCGGGCAAAAGGTTGAGACATCCCTTGTGGGGGGCATTGTCCGCCTTATGGGCTGGACCATGACGACGACCATGTGGCGCGACGCCAATCCGATCACGGGCGCGCGTATCAATGGTACCCGGGAACGTCCGGGCATTGCCGCAACTTTCAATGACCGGGATGGCAAGCCGTTGGTCTTTCAATTAACGCATCGGGACTGGACCCGTGCCATGGAAATCCTGGGCTTTCTGCCCATCCTGAAAGAACGCGGCGCGGATGATCTGGGCCTTGCCTTAGTCTCCGACGAAAAAAAGGATCTGATCCTTGCCACTCTTGGTGAATTGATTGCAACGGACAGCCGGGATAAATGGCTGGAACTGCTGCGTGCCGCCGACATCATCTCAGCCCCTGTTAACACATTGTTGGAGGCATCAAACGACCCGGATGTGCTGGCCAACGGATATATCGCGGAGGTCGAGTATCCGGAGATTGGCGAGACCCTGAAAGTTCATGGCTCCCCCTGGCAATTCTCGGAAACCCCTGCCAAACTGGGCGTCGCACCAAAGTTAGGCGAGCACAACAACGAAATCCTATCGGGCATCGGCTATAGCAAGGCGGAAATTGCCGCCCTGCAGGAACAAAAAGTAATCTAAATGCCGCGCCACTGGCGGCCGCAATCTCACATCATCTCATTTATTTTTTGGCGCGTGCCGGGTCTTTGAAATTCGTGACAACGACGTCCTCGCTGACCGTATCCAAGACTGCGCAACTCAATTGCCGGTCGTTGTTATGATCGCGCCCGTCACCAGTAGAGCCTGGATTTACAACGAGAACCCCGCCGACACGGCGCACGACCTGTTGATGGGTATGGCCATAAAGCACAAAGTCCGCCTCGGCATCACCGAAACGGGCGAATTGGGGGCTATGGGGGTAGACATAGGTACCCCGCGGCTCCCAAGGCGTTGAATGCACCATCAAAACTTTTTTGCCACCAATATTGAGTTCAATACGCGCCGGTTGATCCGCTAGCCATTGCAACAAGGTGCGATCGATTGTGTCGTTTCCGCGCGCCCGAACGCCCTGCGGGCCCATGAATATTTCTTCGTGGTTACCCTGGATAACGTGCGCGCGCCGTTCCTTCAATAATGCAACGACGTCGTTGGAAAAACGGTACTCGAAGATACTGTCACCGAGACACAACAGTTCATCGATCGGCCCCATGATGTCCAAGGCACGGGTCAAACCGTCGATATTGCAATGCAGATCGGAGACGATGCCGAGCTTCACGATGGGGTCCCTTTCGTGATGATTAACGCTGCGCTTTTACCGGAATTCGGCAGTGTTGGGAAAAATTTAGGGGAAATTGTAATGCGGCCCTATTTCAATTGTCCCAACGCTATCGTTTTGATTTTGCCGGCCGGCCCAACATTTCCTCATTATTCGCACCCTGCTTTGCCACCCAGTTGGCGGCCCCAACGGGGCGGGCGAAAAAGCGGAAGGGGGTGTTGGGGACGACGAAGGCACCGCCGGCGTCTTGAATTTCCACGTTGCTGTCGCGGAAATTGGTTTGCTCATCGTCAATGGACTGCCGGGTGCTACGATAGGGTGCTGCCGGGCAACCTTCCGCTTCCAGGCGATGGGCCGCATCCACCGCCGTGAATTCCAGGGCCCAGTTTTCGGCCTCTCCCAGAATGGCCTGCCAATTGCTCACCCGGGTGGGCGGGTCAATGAAGCGTTCATCTGTTTGCATCCATTCACAGCCAATGGCGCGGGTGAGGGCCAGGAAATTTGCCGGCCCAATGGGGGCGATCATCAGGAAGCCGTCTTTGCTGCGGATCGGCTCAAAGATGATGCCCCGTTGCGGGTCATCAACTTGCGCTGCCTGAAATTCAAAAGGCGTTAGATTATGCATGCAGTCGACCAGGGTGACATCTATGCGTTCGCCCCCACCGGCTCGCTCCCGGGCAAAAAGCGCCGTCGCAATGGCGCCATAGGCATGGGTCGCGGCCAAAATATCGGCGACCGTATTGCGATTGGCGGGCGGTTTGCTCAACGATTTGTCCCAGGCCATCAATTCCATATCAAAGCCACAATAGGCATGCACCACGGGGGCAAAGGCCGGCTTGCTGGCACCAGGTCCGGTTTGCCCGTAACCTGATACGGAGCAATAAATGACATTCGGGTTTAAGGCTTTCACCGCCTCGTATCCTAGGCCGAGGCGATCCATGACGCCGGGCCGAAAATTTTCCACCACGACATCAACCTCCGCCGCCAGGTCCATTGCCGCCTGCCAATCTTCCGGATCTTTCAAATCAAGCTCCAGGCTTTTCTTGCCGCAATTGACTTGCGCGAATTGGCGACTGGCCCCTTCGAAATTCGGTGCCGTCACCCGCATGTAGTCGCCTGCGGGCGGCTCCACCTTAATCACCTCGGCACCCGCATCCGCCATAAGGCGCGTTGCATAAGGCCCGGCCAAAAACATGGTGAAATCCAATACCCGGACACCTGCCATGGGTTGCCGCATAATTCTTACTCCCTCGATACTAACGCCTGTACAAACGCCTGAACGGTGATCTCGTGTGATTTTATTAGGGTATTGTCATTTTTGTCGAATTGTCAAAGATACAAAATGGGCGCTGGCCCAAAACTACAGAAGATGAAACCACCAAAGATAAGGTAGAAACATCCATGGACTTTCGCTTTCCCGAACCCGCCGTTGCGTTTCGCAGGGAGCTGCGTGCGTTTTTGCAAGAGGAGCTGCCGGAGTGGTGGACCGGAATTTTTTGTGACGATGAACGGATGTTCCCGTTTACCCGTGCATTCTGCAAAAAACTGGCCGCGAAAAATTGGCTGACCATGGCTTGGCCGAAAGAATACGGTGGCGGAGGTAGGCCGGGTATTGAGCGGATGGTCGCGAGGAAATGTGGGGGCATGGGGAGCCGCGCGGCCCACAGTATATGAACCTCAACTATATCGGACCGGCGATCATGATGTTCGGCACAGGTGGGCAAAAGGATCGCTACCTTAAGCCCATGGCGGCGGGCGATGCGCTGTGGTGTCAGGGGTTCTCTGAACCGGGTGCTGGATCAGACTTGGCGGCGATTACCACCCAGGCGCAGGACAATGGCGAGGGGTTCGTGGTGCGTGGTCAGAAAATTTGGACCTCTTATGCAACGGCGGCCGATCATTGCTTTTTGCTGGCGCGAACAGACCCGGAGGCATCGCGTTATAAGGGGCTGTCCATATTCCTCGTGGATATGAAGACGCCGGGCATCACGGTTCGCCCGATCCCATCCATGGGCGGCCCGGTTGAATTCAGTGAAGTTTTTTTTGACGATGTGGAAATTCCCTATGATTGTCAGCTGGGTCCTCTGCATGAAGGTTGGATGGTGGCGATGTCGGCGCTGGCCTATGAACGAACCGGGATCGCCTGGCATTCCAGTACTGAAGTCGTCCTGAACAAGCTCATCGAATATGTGAAGACCACCAATGACGCCCAGGGGGAACCATTGGCCAAACGTCAAGCGGTGCGTGAAGGATTGGTGAGGATGCATGTGCGTGTTCGTGCCGCGAAACTGCTCTGCTATCGCGTCATTTCGGATCAGGCCAAGGGTATAGAGCGCGATGAAGATCCCGCCATATCAAAGGTCTTCGCAACAGAATTGGGTGTGTTCGCGGGCGAAGTGGGGATGGAGATTTTGGGTTCGAAAGGGCAACTTGTTGCCTCTGATCCACTGGCACCCCTTGGCGGCAGCATTTATAGCCACTGGGTGCATTCCATTCCTATGCTAATCGCGGCCGGCAGCAACGAGATCCAACGCAATATCATTGCCCAGCGCGGCCTGGCATTGCCGCGATAAGGAACAACAGAACATGGATTTGACCTTAGACCCGGTCCAGGACCTTATTCAGGCGAATGCCCGGCGGTTTCTGTCTGCGGAATTGAGCTCTGAGAAATTCCGGGAGATTGAGGCCAGCGCGAATGGTTTCTCCCAGCCCCTGTGGGATGAGATCGTCGCACTTGGCTGGGCTGGTGTCGCCCTGCCGGAAGCGTACGGGGGCGGGGGGCGCGGCGTCCTCGACCTTAGTATCCTGGTGGAAGAGGCAGGCCGTGCTGTGGCCCCAACACCGCTTGTCGTAAGTGCAGGTTTAGCGGCAACCATTTTACAATCTGTGCCCGATGCACCAGTTGGCAAAGATCTGTTGATCAAAATGGCCACAGAAGGCGCGATCATCAGTGTTGCCTTTATCGAAGAGAGTGGGCGAGGGGAAAGGAGCGCGCCGTCATTGCAGTTGCGCAAAGTTGGCGACGGCTTTAAAATCACCGGCGAAAAAATACTGGTGTCCTTTGCCTCTGTCGCGACCGATATCATCGTATCGGTGAAAAGTATGGATGGTGAGGTAGCCTTGATCGTTGTCAACGTGGCGGCTGATGGCCTGACCATAACGCGACATAAAACGATTGGTGGAGAGCCGCTTTTCCACGTCCTTTTTCAAGACGTCGCAATCGCGGAAGATCGCATTTTGGCCAAAGGTGACAGTGCCATCGCTGCCCTGAATGCCGGTCTTGAGGTTGCAGAAATTCTCGCCGTGGCCGAAGCGGTTGGTTTGTGTGAAGGGATCATCAAACTGACCACGGAACATGTGACGTTGGT